>CAZIYA010000029.1:0-19012 GCA_964543355.1 uncultured Polaromonas sp. | reverse complement strand
GGAAGCCGGCAAGATCATCGCCACCACGCTGGACTACCCGATGATCATGGACACCGTCGGCTGCACACCCAAGTTCCTGGCCGACAACCCGAAAGCCGCCAAGGCCCTGGCCGACAGCTATTTCGAAGCGTTGGACATGATCAAGAAAGATCCGCAAAAGAGTTTTGAAATCATGGGCGCCGACGTCAAGCAGCCGGCCGACAAGTTCGAAGCCAGCCAGAAATACCTGCGTTGGCAAGACCGCGCCGCCAACCAGAAGTTCTTTGCCGGCGAACACGCTGCCTTCAGCAAGGAAGCCGCCGAGCTGCTGCTCGAAGCCGGTGTGATCAAGGCCTTGCCCGACATGAGCAAGCTGGCCGACACGCGGTTTCTGAAGTAACACACTTGTCATTCATGCCTGGGCGCCGTTGCTGACGGCGCTCGGGTCATGGATCCCGGATCGAGTCCGGGATGACAGGCCCAAATACACAAAACGATGCGCCCTCTCCAACCTGTCGCCCCCGGTGTCCGCATCACGCTGGGCATTTCTTTCTTCGTCCTGTTTTTCGCGGTCTGGGCCTTCGCCACCTTCGGCGGCTACGTGTCCAAAACCTTTCTGGCCGACCCGGTGACCATGGTGCGCTCGGGTTACGACCTGCTGGCCAACCAGGGTTTCATCAAGGACATCGGCATGACGGTGTGGCGGGTGCTCGGCGGTTTCCTGATCGCCGCGGTGCTGGCCGTGCCGCTCGGCGTGCTGATGGGCGCCTACAAACCGATCGAGGCTTTTTTTGAACCCTTTGTGAGTTTTGCGCGTTACCTGCCGGCCTCGGCCTTCATTCCGCTGCTGATCCTCTGGGCCGGCATTGGTGAAGCGCAAAAGCTGGCCGTGATTTTTATCGGCTCGTTTTTTCAGCTGGTGCTGATGTTCGCGGTCAGCGTGGGCAACACGCGGCGCGACCTGGTCGAAGCCGCCTACACCCTGGGCGCGGGGGACCGCGGCATCGTCACGCGTGTGCTGCTGCCCAGCAGCGCACCCGAGATTGCCGAGACGCTGCGCATGGTGCTGGGCTGGGCCTGGACCTATGTGATCGTCGCCGAGCTGATAGGCGCGTCCAGCGGCATCGGCCACATGATCACCGACAGCCAGGCCCTGCTGGCCACCGACCAGATCATCTTCGGCATCATCGTGATCGGCGTCATCGGCCTGGTCACCGACTTTGCCTTCAAGGCGCTCAACAGAAAGCTTTTTCCCTGGGCAAGACTGTAAGCCGTTATGAACATTCTTGAAATCTCCCAGGTCTCCAAGACCTTCGCCGGTGCCAACGGCGGCACGGTCGCCTTGCAGGCCACCGACCTCAGCGTGGCCGAGAACGACTTCATCACCATCCTCGGCCCCTCGGGCTGCGGCAAAAGCACGCTGCTGCGTATGGTGGCCGGCCTGGATACGCCGACGACGGGCAGCATCACGCTGGACGGCAAACCCGTCACCGGCCCCGGCGCCGACCGCGGCATGGTGTTCCAGAGCTATACGCTGTTTCCCTGGCTCAGCATCCTCGAGAACGTCTGCTTCGGCCTGCGCGAAAAAGGCCTGCCGCTGGCCGAGCAGCATGCGATTGCCCAGCCTTTCATCCAGAAGGTGGGCCTGACCGGTTTTGAAAACCATTTCCCCAAGCAGCTCTCGGGCGGCATGCAGCAGCGCACGGCGCTGGCGCGTGCGCTGGCCAACAACCCGCGCATGCTGCTGATGGACGAGCCCTTTGGCGCGCTGGACCACCAGACGCGTGAGCTGATGCAGGAACTGCTGCAGGGCATCTGGGAGGCAGAACGCAAAACCGTTCTCTTCGTCACGCACGACATCGACGAAGCCATCTTCATGGGCAACCGCGTGGTGGTCATGAGCGCGCGCCCGGGCCGCATCAAGTGCGACCTGCCGGTGCCGATTGCCCATCCGCGCCATTACTCGGTCAAGACCACGCCGGCTTTCGTGGAGCTGAAAGCACGGCTGACCGAGGAGATCCGCATCGAAGTGCAACGCGCCGCCGGCCTCATTCCCGAAGCAGCCTGAGCTAAAGCTTCAAGCAAAATACGGCTCCAGCCCTTTGTGGCCGGGCGCAAGCAGCTACTATTTCAATAGCACGCCAGAGATCTTGAGCGCCCGCAGCAAAAACCCGGCAAGCTCAGTAAAGCGTGGCACGTTGCCGCGCCGGCAACTCACGGTCGTAAGCCTCGCCATTCACGGCTGCATCGGTCAGCGCCTGAAGAATGGTGCCGGGGCTGGGCACCCTGGCGCGTGCATCCGGCGCCGGTGCCTGCCACAGGCCCGAACGCTGGATGGCCCGCGCACACTGGAAAAACACCGTGTCCACCTGGATGGCAATCACGCATTTTGGCAACTGGCCCTGCACCGCGAAACGCGCCAGCAGTTGCGGCTCCGTGCTGATGCTGGCCCGGCCATTGACGCGCAGTGTCTCGCCCACGCCGGGAATGAGGAAGATCAAGGCCACCCGCGGGTCAGTGAGGATGTTGCGCAGGCTGTCCACGCGGTTGTTGCCCCGGCGCTCGGGCAGCAACAGCGTGGTGTCGTCCTCGACCAGCACAAAACCCGGCGCATCACCGCGCGGCGATGCGTCCAGCCCATCCGGCCCCGCCGTGGCCAGCACGGCAAACGGTGACGCCTCGATCAGCGCGCGATAGTGGGGGTGAACAAAAGACACTTCCTTCCTGCTGGAGGCCTCGCCCACCTCGCCAAAAATTGCCGCGAGCTGGTCCGGTGTGGTGATGGCGTGGGGGGCTGCAGTGGTGTTCATGGCGGTGCTTTTTAGAGGTGTCCCGGAAATTATCCGCGAAGGATGCTGCCGATATGCCAACAGCGCTGCAGCCCGCTTGTAGGAGAGCACCAGCTCGCCCTGCAAGTTCAGGCCACAGTGCCCGCACGTCATGGATGACAGGGAAATGCGAGTGCACCTACCCGACGGCCCCGCAAACACCCGCACGATGAATGCATCGATATCCAAGGGACTTCCATCATGTCAAGCGCATTCACACCCACACCCGATAGCACCGCTTACCAACGCTACCTCCACACCCTGCCCCTGCGTTCACGCCATCCGGCTGCCGACAAGGAAGAGGTATTGCTGACCGTTCCGCTGCTGGCCCAGCTGGCACGACCCATTGCGAATCTGGACGACGTGGACTCGTTGATGGTTGAACTTCAGGATGCCCGCGCACGCGGTTGTTTCTGACGCTTCGCTTACAGCACGACCCCCTGCAGCGCCTGACGCACAGCTGCGCTGCGCCTTCATGCAAGGCCAGGCGTTTTCCGTTAAGGTCAATCGCATGGCGCAACCGCGCCTGAAAGCCTTTCATGAAATTCACGGACTACTACAAGACCATGGGCGTGGCGCGCAACGCAGCGCCAGACGACATCAAGCACGCCTACCGCAGGCTTGCACGGAAATACCATCCTGACGTCAGCCAGGAAAAAAATGCCGAAGCGTATTTCAAGGAAATTGCGCAAGCCTACGAAGTGCTTCGGGCACCGGACCTGCGTGCCGCCTACGACAGGCACGGAACCGTAGCGGCCTCCGGAAAGGACTTCCGTCACGCGTACGAATGGCACAACCATGAACGCAACGACCTCCTGAGCCTGTGGGCCACGCCGTGGGTGACCGCCTGGGAGCTGGCCTGGGCGGCGATGCGGGTCACCGTGCCGACGCCACGCTGAACACACACTCCGGAAAACTCGCTGGGGTCGGCGCAAATACCCATATCCCCTGTTGGGATTCCATGCGGCGTTGCGCAGCGTTCCGTCCCTGACAAGACAATCCGCCCACCATGAACGATCTCTCCACCTTCCCCATCACCCGGAAATGACCCGCGCAACACCAGGATCACATCCAGCTTTATTCGCTGCCGACACCCAACGGCGTCAAGGTGTCGATCATGCTGGAAGAGACCGGCCTGCCCTATGAGCCGCACCTCATTGACTTCGCCACCAACGACCAGATGTCGCCGGCATTTCTTTCGCTCAACCCCAACAACAAGATCCCGGCCATCCTGGACCCGAACGGCCCGGGCGGCAAACCGCTGGCCCTGTTCGAGTCCGGCGCCATCCTGATTTACCTGGCCGAGAAAACCGGTCAATTCATGTCGCAGGATGCCGCCACCCGCTACGAAACCATCCAGTGGCTGATGTTCCAGATGGGCGGCATCGGCCCCATGTTCGGCCAGCTCGGTTTCTTCCACAAGTTCGCCGGCAAGGAGTACGAAGACAAACGCCCCCGCGACCGCTACGTTGCCGAATCCAGACGCCTGCTCGCCGTGCTGGACCAGCGGCTTGAAGGCCGCCGCTGGATCATGGGCGACAGCTATACCATCGCCGACATTGCCACCCTGCCCTGGGTACGAAACCTGTTCGGGTTTTATGAAGCGGGCGAACTGGTAGGCGCCAAAGACTTCACCAACGTCAATCGTGTGCTGGAAGCCTTTGTTGCCCGGCCGGCGGTTGTCAAGGGCCTGGGCATCCCCAAGCGCGCCTGATCGCGGGCAAGCCGGCAGCCGGTGCAGCCGGGCCTTGTTGCCCATTGATGATTTCGCAATTCATGCCCCCTCCCCCGTTCGGGCCGAGCCGCCTGTCCTGAGCGCCGTCGAAGGGGTCGAAGCCTGTCCTGAGCTCGACGAAGGCCCCTTCGACAAGCTCAGGGCGAACGGTTGTGAGTTGCTTGTTATGGAAGTCTCAGTGACTTCCCGCCCTGGCCCTCGCGGAATGCCGCGCTCATGATGTGACGACAAGACCCGCATGAGTGACAGGGTGCCGTTGCCGCGCAAGCAGCTGTCGCTCCTGCTCCAGCGCCTGGGCCAGCACCCGCTGCCCGCTGCGATGCGCCGCTGCAATCAGCGTCTGCTCCAGCAAGTCACGCTGCGCGTGGCTGCCGCCGAAACGATGCGACTGGCTGCGGACGGGCCGCAGCAGCTCGACCGCGCGACCCCAGTCCTGCTGCCCATAGGCGATGAAGGCCTGCGTGGCGGTCGACCCCACTTCACGGGTGAAGGCGGCGTTGTCGCCCTCGCGTGTCATGGCTTCCTGCTGGGCGTGCAGCAGCGCCTGCAACAGGTCGTCACGTCCGGCAGCAACAAAAGCCATGGCCGCATGCCAGTCGCTGAAAGCGTAGTGGCCATCGGCCGCAAAGGGCGCCCAGCGTTCGGCCAGCTGTTGCCAGCGCTGGCCGACATCGGCCCCCTGGAGCTTGAGCCGCCACAGCAAGGCGCTGGCGTCCACCAGCTCCACATGAATCTGCGGGCGGTGACCGTGGATGGGGCCGTCATATAGCGCCAGCACCTCGGGCACATCGCCCTGGGCCAGGTGGTGCAAGGCCAGGTGCCACCAGTTGTGCACGGCCAGGAAACTGTCGGACTGCCAGCCTTCGTTGCCCAGCATCCATTCAATGCCTTCGTCGCGGCGCCCCTGCATCTCCAGCACATGCGCCACCGCGTGCTGGGCCCACGCGTCCCGCGGTTCAAGTTCCACGGCCTCGCGCCCCAGGCGTTCAGCGCGGGCATAGTCGCCGGTTTCTTCCAGCCCGAAGGCGTGCATGCCCAGCACCGCATGCCATCCGGGCACACTGCGGGACCATGCCGGCAGCACGCGCGCGATGCGGTCGCGCAGCATGCGCGAGTCGCCCATGAAAAAGTCGATCTGCTGGCCCGCCTGCAGGGCCAGCGTATCCAGCGGGTAGTGGGCATTGAGGTCTTCCAGCATGATCGCCGCGGCGCGCCAGTGGCCGTGGCACAGCTGCTGGATGGCACCGAGGTGCCAGGCTTCGCGCTCATTGCAGGGCAGGCTGCGCGCCGCGTCCAGCGCCTCGCGCGCGGGCACCACGCCATCGGCTTCCGCGGAGAGCAGGTACAGCCAGGCGCGCAGCACATGCGCCATCACCAGGCCGGGTGCTTCGGCCAACGCGGCCTCGGCCGTGGCCACCGGGTTGCCGGCGAAACAGCGAAATTCATGCAGGGCCTGTTCAAGGTGGTTCAGGGCCTGGGCGTTGCAGCCCGAGAGGGTGTATCCGGAAGCGTCTTTCATGGGGAAATCTCCAAAGAGTGGGTGGGTTGAATCAGCGTCCTGGCGCGCGACACATCGCGAAACGTCAGCATTTCAGGAATGCGCGCCGAAGCGCCGTCGTGAAAACCTTGTTCAGGCCATGGGCCTTGTACGGCTCCGTTATGGAAGGTTCCGAACAAGAGGTCCCACAGCGGCAGATCGGCATAGTTGTGGGCGTGCACACCGCGCTGGTGGTGCACGGCATGGCTCTCGGGCCGCTGGATCAGGTAACCCAGCCAGCGCGGCGTGTGCACACGGGCATGTTCAAAAACACTCAGAAAGGTCAGCACGGCCGCTGCCCAGGCGCCCGCCTCGGGGCTCAGGCCCAACAGGGGGAACAGCACCAGGCTCAGCAGCGTGGTGAAGAAAACCGTGTCCAGCGGGTGCAGGTAAAAGGCACCCCAGGCGTCGAAGGACTCGGTGCTGTGGTGCATCTGGTGCCCTGCCAGCCAGAGCCAGTCAAAGCGGTGCGCGCTGCGGTGGTACCAGTAATGAAAAAACTCATACACCAGCACACCCGCTGCGGCGCCGCCCGCGGTGCCGAGCGACGCGCCGTTGAACACGTGTATCTCACCCATGAACCCGGCCCAGAGCTGGCCGACAAGCAGCGACAGCCCGAAGTTGATGGCGATCACCACGGCGGCGCGCGAGCGCCACCACCGGCTGCGGAACCCGGCGGCGGGAGGGACAAAGTAGTCCAGAAGCAAAAACGCCGGCAAAACTGCCAGCGCCAGGATGTCGGGCAAAGACATGTCGATTTCCTTGTAGGGTTGACCAGGCGTGGGGACACCTGGATAAGGCCGCAAGCACCGCCGGCCCGCATGGCGGAAGCAGCGCTCTAGAATGTTCAGCAACTGTAGGCAGGAAGGCCGTCTGGACCTGCAGCCAAAACCGCCACCTACCCGACAAATCCGCCATGCCCGACCCAACCGGTACACGCGCCATTGCCACCGTTTCCATCCTGGTGCTGCCTGAGGTCACCGCCTCGGTACTGTTTGGTCTGAACGACCTGCTCCTGGGCGTCGGGCGCGACTGGCCGCTGGTGGTCGAAGGCCTTCCCGGCGCATCGCTGCTGCGGGTGCAAATCGTTTCGGGCGACGGCCAGCCGCTGACCATTGCCAACGGCGTACGGGTGGTGCCCGACGCATCGCTGGCCGATGCACTGCCCGCCGAAGTGGTGTGTATTCCCGAAGTGTTTGTTGTTCCCAGCGATGACATGCGCGGCCGCTTCAAGGCCGAGGCCGCCTGGCTGAGGCAGGCGCATGCCCGCGGCGCCATCGTTGCGGCGGCGTGCTCCGGCGCGCTTCTGATGGCCGAAGCCGGCCTGCTGGAAGGCGAAGACGCCACCACGCACTGGGCGTATTGCGATGTTCTGGCACAGCGCCACCCGGGCATACGGCTGCACCGCCAGCGCGCACTGGTTGCCGCGGGCGAAGGCCAGCGCCTGGTGATGGCAGGCGGCGGCACCTCCTGGCAAGACCTGGCCCTCTACCTGATCGCGCGCCTGGTCAACATCGAAGCGGCCATGCAGATGGCACGCCTGTACCTCATCGACTGGCACCAGGGTGGCCAGCAGCCTTTTGCGCGCCTGTCCGCCAGCCGCCAGTCCGATGACGCCATCATCACGCGCTGCCAGCTTTGGGCCGCAGAGCACTACCGGGCCTCCAGCCCGGTGGCGACGATGACGCAGCTGTCGGGCCTGGCAGAACGCTCTTTTGTGCGGCGCTTCCAGCAGGCCACCGGCATGTCGCCGCTGCAGTACGTGCACACCGTGCGGCTCGAAGAAGCCAAGCAGTTGCTGGAGGCTTCGGAAGACTCGATCGAGTCCATCGCCGAGCAGGTGGGTTACGAGGACGCGGGCTACTTTGCGCGGCTGTTCAAACGCGAAGTCAACCTGACACCCGCACAGTACCGCAAGCGTTTCGCCGGGCTGCGGGAAGTGCTGCAGCAAAGCCGGAAGCTGCAGCAAGCTCCCGGCCACAAGCACTGACGGGACCATTTCTGGTTCGCGTGAAGGTTGAATGAATCAATGCGCGGGGTTGAGTCGCGGATGGGTCTCTTCGCCCCAGTGATAAAGCACGGCACCAGACAGCAGCATCGCCACGGCAACAAACCAGAAAGCAGTTTCGATGCGACCGCCCAGCGCCGCGGCCGCCCCCAGTCCCAGGGCACCGATGCCGTAACCCAGGTCGCGCCAGAAGCGGTAAATGCCAATCGCAGAAGCACGCCAGCTGGGGTGGGCAATATCGGCCACCGCCGCGCTGAGGTTGGGGTACAGCATGGCCATGCCGAGTCCAGCAATGGCGGCTGAGGCACTCCACCATGCCGAACCGTGGCCCAGCGGCAGCAGCGCAACACCGGCGCCGCACAGCCACATGCCCCAGGCGTTCAGGTGATGCCGGCCCACGCGGTCGGACAGCCTGCCGGTGACAAGCTGGGCACCGCCCCAGGTGAAACCGTACACACCGACAATCCAGCCAATGCCGGGCAAGCTGACGCCTTGCTGGTGCAGATAGAGCGGCCAGAACGCCCAGACCAGCGCATCGACAAACTTCTCGACCATGCCCGCCTGGCACAGCGCTGCCATGCGGCGGTCTCGCCAGCTCATGAGAACAAACATTTCCCGGGTCGTCGGCCGCGCACTGACGCCCGCCGGATAACGCGGCTGAAAAGCCTGCGCCAAAGGTGCTGCCGCGTGGCGTTTGACTTCAGCATCGGCCCAGGGCAGCGTCTCCTTCACGCCCAGCCAGGCCAGCAGCGTGGCCAGACCAATGACGGCCGCACCAAACCACAACAAACCCTCGCGCGGGCCTAGCAGCGAAGCGGCATAACCCGTGACCACACCGGCTATGGCCACACCCACATAACCGGCGAATTCGTTGAGCCCGATGACCAGCCCGCGCTGGTCGGCGCGGGTGATGTCGAGCTTGGCCGTCTGTGTCATGGACCAGGTCAGCCCCTGGTTGATACCCAGCAAGATGGTTGCCAGCACAATCCAGCTCCAGGACGTTGCGAAGTAAACGATCCCCGGAATGGGCAGCGCCACCAGCCAGCCCACCAGCAGAACATGCCGGCGGCCCAGGCGTTCGGCCAGGCGGCCGGCAACGAAGTTCATCGCGCCCTTGACGAAGCCGAAGGCCACAACAAAAGCCACCAGCAGCATGAAGGAACCGCGCGGCACGCCAAACTCGGTTTCAGCCAGCGCCGGCACCACGTTGCGCATCATTCCAATGGTCATGCCCACGAACAGCACCTGCAACAACTGCTGCATCACCTGGCCGAGGTTGGTGCGAATGCCGTAGTCCATACGCATTAGGTTTAGGCCAGCGCCGGCTCCGGGGCCGTTCCACGCAGGTTGGCGTCCATGATGCGCGCCATGTCCTCGGGCTGCTGCGGGATGTCTGCCGTGACAGCAGCAACAAAGGCTTCGCGCGACATCGACAGCACGGGGTTGAAGCGTTTCTCGAAACCGATGGTCGATGCGGGCTTGCCGGACAAGCCGGCGCCACAGGCGCTGCCGGCCTGGTGACCGGGATAGATTTCAAGATCGGCGGGCAGGGTCAGCAGCTTGGCATGCAGGCTGTCGTGCAACTGGCCCGCCATCTCCTGCTCGCGGCCTGCCAGGTCAGGGCGGCCCACGGCGCCCACGAACAAGGTGTCGCCGCTGATGACGAACCAGGGCTCGTCGCCACGCCGCAGATCACGCACCAGCAGACAGATGCTGTCTGGCGTATGACCCGGCGTGTGCAGCACATCGACCACCACATTGCCCGCCTCCAGGCGCTGGCCATCCGTCAGCGGTGCAAACCTGAACGAAACCCGCTGTTTGTTGCTTTCGTGCAGGTAATACGGCGCACCGGCCCGCCGTGCCAATGCCGGACCGCCCGTGTAATGATCGGCATGCACATGGGTGTCAATGACATGGGCAATGCGGACGCCCGCCTTCTCGGCTTCGGCCATGAACCAGTCTTCGTCGCCGGCAACCACGTCAACGGCCACCGCCTGTGCCTGGCCCGCGCAGCCAAAAAAATACGAAAGGGTGGCGCTCTCCGCCGCCCGCTGCTTGAAGAACATGTTTGCCTCCTGAATCAGAACACCAGGGCTTTGTCGGCCCAGGCTGTCCATTGGGTGAGTTCGTCCAAGGTGCTTCGGTGCGCGCCCGGAACCAGGTCGTCGGTACCGATACCACGTGCATCCATGCAGGTGCCGCAAACACCGATGACGCCGCCGTGGCTCACCACCGCGCCGAGCATGACTTCGAGGTTGTAAAAACCGGTGGGCACCTTCTGGAGGCGGTGCGCAGCCGACGCCGCGTCACCAATGAGGTACATACGAACCTCATTGCCTGCTTGCTTGGCCAGTGCACCGGCCAGGCGCGAGCCGTGTAAGTACGCTCGCTGCCGTAGGGTGCGTCGTTCAGGATGAGCAGTGTCTTCATGGCGATGCCTCAGCTTGACTGTTCAATGGGCAGGCCGCTGGCGCGCCATTCCGCCACGCCGTCGGTCAGGTGAAAGGCGCTGTAACCCTTCTTGCGCAGCAGCTCGACCGCATCCCTGGCCATCAGGCAGAAAGGTCCGCGGCAATAGGCGACGACAGGCACGTCTTTCGGAAGCTCCTTCAGCCGCTTGCGAAGTTCGTCCATGGGCAGCGAGCGAGCATGTGGCAAATGGGCGGTGGCGAATTCCTCTTCCGGCCGCACGTCCAGAACCAGAACCTCACCGGCCTTGGCCTTCTTCAGGATGGCGGCGCGGTCGATGCCCTCCAGTTCATCGCCGTGATCGACGATGGAGGCCAGCGCCATCTGCAGCTCGACGAGCCGTTCCTCCGCCTCGGACCGCAGGTTCACCCAGAGGTCGGCCACGCTGTTGCTGGCCAGGCGGTACAGGACGTATTTGCCCTCCTTGCGCGTCTCGGCGAGTCGCGCAAGCCGCAGCTGTTTCAGGTGGGCGCTCGCGAGCTTGACGCTGATTTCAGACTGCGCCGCGAGCACCTCGACGGTTTTTTCGCCCTGGCAGAGCAGCTCGATCAGCTCCAGGCGCTTGGGGCTGGCCACAGCCTTGCCGATGCGGGCAACCTGCTCGTATAAATGGTCTTTGATTTGTCTCATGCTAATATTCTAACGTTTTTTAGAATGACAGCAATTCACTATCTCAAAACACCCTGTTCACCAAACGAGCCGAACCATGACCCACCCGATTTACCTGGACCACAACGCCACGACGCCTGTCGCACCGGAAGTGGCGCAAGCCATCCTTCCCTTCCTCTACGAGTCGTTCGGCAATCCATCGTCATCGCACGCCTACGGCCAGGAAGCCGCCAGGGCGCTTGCACGCGCTCGCGGGCAGGTTGCGCGATTGATTGGCGCCGAAGACGATGAAATACTCTTCACCGCCAACGCAACCGAGGCAAACAACATGGCCTTGCTGGGCGTGGCATCGGCGATGGAAAACACTTCCAGGCGGCACATCGTTATCAGCGCCATCGAACACCCTGCGGTCATGCAGCCCGCCTTGCAGCTGCGCGCGCGGGGATGGGAGGTATCCATCATCCCCGTGGACACGGCAGGCCGCGTTCTGGTGTCTTCACTCGCGGAAGTCCTGCGCCCGGACACCGCGCTGATTTCGGTCATGCATGCGAACAACGAAGTAGGAACCATCCAGCCACTCCCGGAGATCGGCCGCCTCGCCCGGGCTCGCGGAATCTTGTTGCATACCGACGCAGCGCAATCAATCGGAAAGATCGACGTCAACGTCCAGGTGCTCAGCGTCGATCTACTGAGCATCGCAGGACATAAAGCCTACGCCCCCAAGGGAGTTGGCGCCTTGTATGTGCGTCGAAACACACCGCTGCGAAGCGTTCTCTTTGGTGGCGAGCAGGAACAAGGGCTTCGCCCCGGCACAGAAAACGTGGCTCTTTCTGTGGGGCTGGGTGCCGCTGCCGAGTTGGCGCAAAACAGGCTTTCGCAATCCAGGCCCGCAATGCGCCGGCATCGCGATGCATTGCACTCGCGCCTGTCCACCCAGATCCCTGGCCTGGTCTTCAATGGGCACCCAGACGAACGCCTTCCCAACACGCTCAATGTTTCGTTTCCAGGGGTTGAAGGATCCACCCTCCTGGCCTCGGTGCCGGAGGTTGCCGCCTCGACCGGATCTGCTTGTCATTCAGGACGACGCGAAGTAAGCGGCGTGCTGGCCGCCATGAGCAAAAGCTACGAGGAGGCATCTGGAGCCGTGCGGCTGTCTGTGGGCCGTGGAACCACAGATGAAGAAGTCACGCGAGCGACGCAGGGTCTCATTCAAGCATGGCGCCAACTGGTGGCTCGCTGAAAACCCTCAGCTCGTCGCGAGAGGTTTCAGAGCCACCGACGCACCCGTGTTTGGTAGGCGGCATAGTCGGCGCCGAAGAGCGATGAAAGCACTCGCTCCTCGGGTTCGATCTGGAAGCGGTTCATGTACAGCACGAAAACAGCCAGGTAGAACAAGGCCGACGGGCTCGACAGAAAGGCCACCCACCCCAAAAGCGTCAGCAACAGGCCGATGTACATGGGGTTGCGCGTGAAGCGATAGATACCGGTCGTGACCAGCGACGAGGTCGCACCCGGCTTGAACGGATTGACGGTTGTTCCTGCTCGCCGAAACAGAAGGATGCCGGAGATGCTGATGCTCTGGCCAATGGCGACAAAAACAAGCGCAGTGCCCAGCCGAAGCCCGAACGGCATTGACCATGGCTCGAAAAGCAAAGACGTGAGCCACATCAAAAGCGCAAGGCCCAATGCCACCACGGGTGGGGGAATTCTGAGTTCGAGTGTGTTCATGGCAGGTAGGGCGCCCATTCGCCCAGCACGCTTGAAGCCAAGGTATCCGGGGCCACCAACACACCAGCGCTCGCGACAAGCAGCGTCACCAGTACCGTTGACGTCTTGCTTCGCACTTCGGGCGCCGGCTGTGCCGCCACAACGCCGGCACGCGGTTGATGCAGCCTGCCGGTCAGCGCCCAAAGCCCGTCCTGGTAGCCGGGGTGCTCGGTGCCGCACCAGCGGTCCCACCAGACGAAGTACAGGCCATAGTTGGAATTCGCATAGGCGTGGTGCATTTCGTGATGCAGCGTGGTAGTCAACCAGCGACCCCACCAACCCTCCAACCAGGCCCGCGGAATCAACTCGACGCCGGCATGGCCGGCCACATTGCGCACAACCATGTGCGTCACCCACAGGAACGCCACCGCCGGGTGCACCGGCAAGACCAGCAGAAACAGCGGAAGGAAAATCGCCTGCACCAGAGCTTCAGCGGGCGCGAACGAGTAGGCCGCCCAGGGGGTGGGTGCGAGCGACTGGTGGTGCGTGCGGTGCGCCCACCGGAACACCCCGCGGTGATGCATGAGCCGGTGCGTCCAGTAAAACCAGGCATCCTGCGCCACCACCATGACGAAGAAACTGGAAACCAGCCAGAGCCAGCCGTATTCGTTTGCGGAGGCATAAATTTTCAGGCATCCCGCCCGGTACCCCAGGAACACGCTGGCGCCAACCAGGGAAAAAATGACAACGGTCAGCATGGAATGGCCGAATTCGCGCAACTGCTGTCCGCTGGCAATCTGGCGGATACGAACCGTGCGGCGAACCCGCCAGGCGTTGGGCGCCCAGGCCAGGATGACGGTAAAGCCGCCCGCAACAATCAGGTAACGCAAGAGGTCTGTCAGCCAGATAGTTGGCCAGGCCGCGGCGGCGAGGGCCCAGTACGTCTGGAAGTTGGTCATGGTGGTCTCCTTGGTGCTAAAAGGAGGCTGAATTTAGAAAAAAAGCGGCAAGGTGTCTGCCCGATTCCGGTGAATGCTGGCCGTTTCATTGAAAAGGCCAGCAATTTCAGGTTTTGGCGAGATCGGCCGCCGCCCTTGTGACATCCTCGGGACTGCCATGAATCTGATTGAACCCTTGCTGCGCGGCGCAGGCATCGCCATGGTGGCCCTGCTGTTCCTTGTGATCGCGGCGCGTGGAGGCTGGCGCCTGCGCGTCGATTTGCTGCTGATGCTGTCTTGCGTGGCCGCCTACCTGGTCTGCTCTTCTCCCGCCTTGCTGTGTGGCACCGAGCCCGGCGCACTGCTCCTGGTGCTGGCGGCGCTGGCCTTCCCCTTCGTGTTTTGGCGGCTGGCCTCCGTGGTGCTGGAGGACGACCGGCATATTCCCTGGCTGGCCTGGGCGGGTGCCACGGTGATGGTCACCTGCGGCCTGCTGGCCGTGTTGGACTACCTGCCCGTCCCGCCGCACTGGCGGCCGGTGTTCGGCGGCCTGAGCAAGCTGATGGCGATTGGTTTTCTGGGTTCGGCCGGCGTCAGGGCCTGGCGCAGCCGCGAGGGCGATCTGATCGACGCGCGCCGTCGCCTGCGCTGGGTGGTGGTTGGCGCGCTCGGGTTCTACAGCCTGGCCGTGATCATGGTCGAGATTTACCTCCAGCGCGCGGCCCCTCCCCCATGGCTGGATCTGTTGAACATCTCACTGATCGACCTGACCTTGCTGGCCAACGCGGTGCTTCTGCTGGACATGAGGCCGCAGGCCCAGGAAGCGCTTTTCAAACCGGGTACGGTCTCCGGCAAGGCGCCAGAAGCCGAGCCATTGCCAGCGGCCATGGCGGACGCAGACGCGATGCTGATTGACCGCCTGGCCATCTTGATGCGTGACCAGCACCTCTACCGCGACCCGGAACTTTCGGTAAGAAGCCTGGCCTCTGCCCTGGAGGTGCCGGAATACGTGTTGCGACGGCTGATCCTTGCGCGCCTGGGACACCGCCACTTCGCGACTTTCGTCAACGACTACCGGCTGCAAGAGGTGACCGCACGCATGGCGGATCCGGCGCTGAATCGCCGGCCCATCCTGACCCTGGCGCTAGAGGCCGGCTTCGGATCCATCGGGCCTTTCAACCGGTTCTTCCGGGAGCGCCATGGCATGACACCTTCCGAGTTTCGTGAGCGGTGCATGGCGACCTCGGCCAACTTGCCCTTGCCGTCTCCAGGATGAAGTCAAGGCTCGCGGCGGTGCTGACGCTCAATCGCATAGTGATCTTTTCCAAATACACGACAGTGAATTGGACCGCTCTCACCCTCGCCCTCCGGGAGAGGGTCGGGGTGAGGGATTGAGCGTTCCAACTGCCACGAGTTTTGAAACGCTCAATAGAAAGATCAGGCCTTGGGCGAAGACTGCCGCGACACCGCTACCAGCACCACCGAAGCAACAAAACACGCCAGCGATGCCACCGTACGCGCCAGGTTGCTCTGGTTCCATGTGTCTCGCGCCGCCTGCCAGTTGCTAGGAGGTAACGCGGGTTGCCACAAGGCCAGCTCATTGTTGATGGGCACGTTCACCGTGCGCGTTACCCAGAACACCGCGACGAAATAAATCAGCGCGATAAGTAGCCAGACAAGGGCCGCTTTGCGCCGACCACACCAGAAAACCGCTGCCGCCGCCGCAAACGGCAGCAGCATCGAACCGAAGTAGACACCGCCAAAGGTGGCATTGCGAACCACGCGGTTGATCCACTGCTGGGTGGTGATGTAGCCGGAAGCATCAAGGTTGGCCATGGCGGGCACAACGTCAACGGCAAAGGCAAAAAAGAACCCCGCCATGACGCCCAGCAGGCAGGTGGCGAGAACTTCGACGGCAAGGGTAATTTGGTAACGCATGGAATGAGAGCTTAATCTTGAAACGCCATGGAAACTGCAGCGGGCTCATGGGAGAAAACTGTGCGGGGCTTATGCATCGCCCCCCTGCGGGTCGATGAGTTGCCCTGAGCACGAGCGGCTAATGTAATTACCTCACAACAACACGCAAGTGCGTCCGGCCAACTCGTATCAAAATACGTTGGTGGAAACAGGGGCCGGCCAACTGATCTGCAAAAAAATATATCAGCCGGTTGGGAGGAGTTCGTATGGAATCAGGCGTCTGGC
Source organism: uncultured Polaromonas sp. (assembly GCA_964543355.1). Lineage (GTDB taxonomy): Bacteria > Pseudomonadota > Gammaproteobacteria > Burkholderiales > Burkholderiaceae_C > Polaromonas. The sequence goes on along the minus strand of CAZIYA010000029.1, from coordinate 3,000 downwards.
GTTTTGGTATCTGCGTGGGGTTGGTAGCGGTTCTTGCGGGCTGCGCTAGCAAACCGCCTACTCAGGACCCGGTCACCACATTGTTTGACAAGTCAGACATATCGGCGAGGCAAGCCTTCGAGCGAGAACACCTCAACGGACGCCGTCCCAAGCTGGGGCTGGCTCTTTCGGGAGGTGGAACAAAGGCGGCCATCTTCTCCCATGGCGTTTTGCATGGGTTGTCCGAGCAAAATATTCTCGACAATGTTGATGTCATTTCGAGCACATCGGGTGGCGGATACGCAGCCTACTGGTACTTCTCCAAACGCCTTGATGCCATCGACAATCCGCAGGATTACCCTGGAGGTTATCGCACAATATTCCGGGACTGCTTTCCCGCATGGATCGCAGACGGGCAGACCAGCGCAAGCCATGCAAGCATCCTCAAGCGCGTGCGCGAAGCGGAAGAAAAGGAAGTCGAGGAGGTTTGCAATGACGCTCTGCACATCTCGAGAAAACCAGGCAACCAGGATCCCTATCGTTGGCAGGCTCATCTTCTTCGGTGGCCGGACGTGTTCAAGCCCGGCATGACTGTGCCACCGAAGGAAATTCATCCCTACTGGAACCAGACTGTCAACGTCCTGGCGTCACTGATCGAGGGTCCCATCCGCCTGCTTGGTAGTTCTGGCGATTCATACACAGCTGTGAGCTATCAATATGGCATCGAGCGTGCATGGGGCCTGAATCCGGGCGCGAGGAAACCTGCCAAGTACTCGATCACCGGCGAATCATGGGAATACACCAATGTGGCGAAAGAAAAAGACCCTCGATGGTTTCGTGAGTTTCTGCATGTCGATCCGGCAACGATGACCTGGGTCAAGCTGCGCAAAGCTTACGACAAAGACCCCAAACTGCCACTCTGGATCCTCAATACAAACCAGGGGCAGAAGGAGGATCACAAGCCGAGCGCCGAAAACCTCTTCGAACTCACTCCTTTTGGATACGGTTCGCCGCGTTGGGGCTATTTCACAGGAACCCAGCCTCCACTGCAAAGCATTGCTGAAGGGGTACGCGCCTCCGCAGCATTTGCGGACAGCCAGGGTCTTGGAAACTCCAAACAAATGGGCTTGCTTAGAAATGTTGCGAAAGTGTTCCCTGCAGCAACATGGGGAGTACCTCTTGAGCTCCCCAACAAGGTGAAAGTCAGGCTGAGCGACGGAGGAGGAGCGGACGATCTTGCGTTGGTCAGTGCGGTGCGTCGGGGACTCGACGACATCATCATCGTGGACACTGCATCGGACGGTCAAGGAACCATGGATGACCTCTGTTGGTCAAGAAAGCTGCTCTCTGCTGAGGGCTTCGAAATGTCATTCTCCGCGCTTCTGGATCTGAAAGACGTTTGTGCGACCTTGCTTGGCGGAGAGGGCACACAGCATGGCTACAACGTGTCTGCGTGGAGGAACCCGGTCGTCAAAGGCACGCTGAAATGGCCTGACTCTGAGCGCATCACAAATTTGTGGCTGATCAAAGCGGCATGGGATGAGCAATCGGTTCGCCGTGCGTTTGAAACAGGGCGTTGCGGTTTTTCGCCGGGCGAGATGAACTGCCTGCTTGCGATATTCTGGGGGAATGAAGTGCACAAGGAAGGCAAGTTCATGGGTTTCCCGCAACATAGTACCGCCGGCCTTACCTTGGACAGCAACGCAACCCTCGCTCTTGCTTATCGGGAGCTTGGAAGAATGCTTGCTCAAAATCTTCAAATCGATTCGCACGGAAAAATCAGCCTCCGGAAAGAGCAAGAGTGCAAGCAGCGAGCGTTAGCTGTACGAGAAAACCGACCGGAAAACCGGCCATCTCACAGTGATTCCCCGGAATGCCATTGATGCAACGGCAATCAGCACCAAGCCAGGAGCTTCTCGAAATGTCATGCTGAGCGCCTTATAAATTTTGAAAAATGATCACTGGCCCAAGCGCGTGCTCGCATGCGCAGGCCCCTTCAACTCAACCGTATTGCCGTCCGGGTCAGAGATGTAGAGCGACAAGCCTTCCCCCTCGGCGCCGAAGTTCACGGCGGCCGGTCCGTGGATGGAGATGTTGTGCGCGGCAAGGTGTGCCGTCAGCGCCGCTTCGTCAAAGGGTTCGATCCGAAGGCACAGATGGTCAACATTGCGGCCCTCCTTCGCCGGGCCAGCACCGCCCCGCTGCCCAAGCTTGCCGTCGAGCGCGACCAGGTCAATCATGGAGGTGCCGGCTGACAGATGAATGAGGCCGAGGTCATCGCGCCTTCTGGCGACTGTGCAGCCCAGAACATCGCAGTAAAAAGCCATGGCGCGCTCAAGGCTCGCGACACGAAGCACGATGTGATCGATGTGCTGGACGATGAAGCTAGGTGTCGGTGTAGAGATCATGCTTGACTCCTGGTCCATTTTTACTGCCCGCGAGTATCCTCCATTCGAAGGATGTGTCTTCCATGGTTTCTTTGTACCCTATCACGGCAGCCTATCGAAAATATGTACTTATCGATAGTCAGCTACTTAAGCGATAAAGACCTCGCTTTTTAGCCCGAAGGTGCCAGCGCATCTGTTTGGCAGCTCCCTGTCGGGTTAGGATGCTTGCAAGAATAACGGGAGCAATCATGACGCGCATCCGTCGACTGGAAATCCGAAATTTCCGATCTATACAGTTGCTCGACTGGACACCGTCCAACGGCGTGAACTGTCTTATTGGCCCGGGAGACAGCGGCAAGTCCACCATCCTCGATGCGATCGATTTATGTCTTGGAGCCAGGAGGAGCGCACCTTTCGGCGACACGGACTTCTTCGGCTTGGACGTCAGCCAGACCATTGTGATTGCGGTCACGCTCGGCGCACTACCTGACGCGCTGAAGAACATCGACACCTACGGAGAGTTCCTTCGCGGATTTGACTTCGGTACCGGGTAGATTGAAGACGAGCCGCGCGCGGGCCTGGAAACGGCTCTGACGCTGAAGCTCGAGGTCAAGAGCGACCTAGAGCCCAGTTG
>CAZIYA010000028.1:0-19303 GCA_964543355.1 uncultured Polaromonas sp. | reverse complement strand
CGGTCGGGGTACATGGCCAGCGCTGCCAGCGGGGCCAGCTCCAGGAAAGGTGTGCCCGGGTCCAGCAGCATCTGCACCCGCTCGCGCGGCGGCAGCTTGCCGCGCGCCACGTGTTTGGCCCTGGCTGCTTCACCGCCGCCGGCAGCGGCCTTGGCCACCTGAACCTGCAGATCGGCCACCAGCGCGCGCATGGCGGCGGCATTGGCCTGGAAGTCGGCAGAACGGGCGTTGAGTTTGGTTTCCAGAACTGGCATGTGTCTCCTCTGTACGAATCACGCGGTTTGGTGTGCGGGCTGACGATGCCCCGTCCGGGGATGGGCCCGGCCGCGCCGAAGCCACACCTTAACGCCAATGGGACAGCTTAGGCTCAAACCCCGCCAAATGGCCGCCACACAGGTTGCAAATCGTGCCAGCATGGGTGAAACTTGGCCCATGCCCGCCCACCCTGCGCCCGACACCGCCAGCCCGCCTGCTGCAGCCACGCCCATGGCCTTTGCACGCGTCATTGCCGCGGCCTACCAGCAGCACAGCCAGAACCCGGCGGCGGCGCTCAAGCTGGCACAGATCACGCCAGCCAGATTGCAGCAAAGCGACGCCCGCATCACCGCACGCCAGATGGAAGTGCTGTCCGGCATCGCCATGCAGGAGCTGGACGACGAAGCCCTGGGCGCCTTTTCAAGAAAGCTGCCCTGGGGCAGCTACGGCATGCTGGCCCGTGCCTCGCTCAGCGCGCCCAACCTGGGGGTGGCCCTCAAGCGCTGGTGCCGCCACCACGCCCTGCTGGCCGATGACATTCACCTGAAGCTGGTGACCGCGGGCGACAGCGCCGCCATCCAGATCGAGGAGCGCGCCGACCTGGGGCGCCACGGGCCGGGCGCGCGCGAGTTCTGCCTGGTGCATGTGCTGCGCAACATCCACGGCCTGGCCTGCTGGTACATCGACTCGCGCATTGCCCTGCAAGGTGCGCGCTTTCCGTTTCCCGCCCCGGCCCATGCGGACGCCTACGCGCTGATGTTCCCCGGCCCGCTGCGCTTCGACGCCGCGCAGGCCGAGATCCGCTTCGACGCGCGTTACCTGGCCTTGCCCCTGCGGCGCGATGAAAAAGCCTTGCAGCAGATGCTGCAGCGCGCGCTGCCCCTCACGGTGCTGCAGTACCGGCGCGACAGGCTGCTGGTGCAGCAGGTACGGCAAACGCTGACCGCTCACCCCGACCAGGCGCACAACGCCGATGGCGTGGCGACCCTGCTGAACATCTCCGCACGCACCCTGCACCGCCAGCTGAAGGAAGAAGGCGCATCGCTGCAGGAGCTGAAAGACGAGGTGCGCTGCGACCGCGCCAAGGACCTGCTGTACCGCAGCACCCGGCCGGTGAAACAGGTGGCAGCCGCCGTCGGCTTCACCAACGAGAAAAGTTTTACCCGGGCGTTCCGGGCATGGACAGGGATGAGCCCGGGGGAATTCCGCAAAGGCCTGCAGGGATGACACCTCCCCGTTCGGGCTGAGCCTGTCGAAGCCTGTCCTGAGCTTGACGAAGGGCCCTTCGACAGGCTCAGGGCGAACGGACCCCAGACCCTGCATCGAGGCAGGTTTTAGCAAAAAACCTGTCCGCGCCGGATCGCAAACCCCGAAAATGGAGGGGTGTCCCAGCTTCCATTTCACCCGGCCGTTTCCGCCTGGCTAGAGGGCCGCTTCGGCCGCCCGACCGAGGTGCAGGCCCAGGCCTGGGCCGTCACCTCGCAGCGCCGCCATGCGCTGATTGCCGCACCCACCGGCTCGGGCAAAACACTTGCGGCCTTCCTCTCGGCCATCGACGAGCTGGTGCGCGAAGGCCTCGCCAGCGGGCTCGCGGACGAGGTCCATGTGCTTTATGTGTCGCCGCTGAAGGCGCTGTCCAACGACATCCGCAAGAACCTGCAGGAACCGCTGGCCGGCATTCGCTCCGGACTCACTGCAATGGGCTTGCCCGACGTCGGCATTCGCGCCGCGGTGCGCACCGGCGACACGCCGGCTGCAGAACGCGAGCGCATGCGCCGCACGCCGCCGCACATCCTGGTGACGACACCGGAGTCCCTCTACATCCTGCTCAGCTCCGACTCGGGCCGCGCGATGCTGAAGTCGGTGAAAAGCGTGATTGTTGACGAGCTGCACGCGGTGGCCGGCAGCAAGCGCGGCTCGCACCTGATGCTGTCGCTGGAACGGCTGGAAGCGTTATGCGCGCAGCCTCCAGTTCGCATCGGCCTGTCTGCCACCGTGAAGCCGCTGGACGAGATGGCGCATTTCCTCATCGGTCAACGTGATGAAGTTGTAGAGATCATCGACGCCGGCCATGTGCGCGACCGCGATCTTGCGATCGAAGTGCCACGTTCCCCGCTCACCGCGGTGATGCCGACCGAAGTGTGGAGCGAGATGTACGACCGGCTCGCCGAACTGGTGAGCGAACACCGCACCACACTCATCTTCGTCAACCAGCGCCGCATCGCCGAAAGGGTGGCGCGCCACCTGGCCGAGAGGCTTGGCGAGGCGCACGTGACCGCGCACCACGGCAGCCTCGCGCGCGAACACCGGTTGCAGGCAGAACAGCGGCTCAAGCAGGGTGAGCTCAAGGCACTGGTGGCCACCAGTTCCCTCGAACTCGGCATCGACATCGGCGACATCGACCTGGTGTGCCAGCTCGGCTCGCCGCGCGCGGTCAACGCCCTGCTGCAGCGCGTCGGCCGTGCCGGCCACGCCATTGGCGCAGTACCCAAGGGGCGGCTGTTTCCGCTGGCACTCGACGACCTGCTGGAGTGCACCGCCCTGCTGGACGCGGTGGCCCGCGGTGAACTCGACCGCATTCGTGTGCCGGCCAAGCCGCTGGACGCGCTGGCGCAGCACATCGTTGCCGAAACCGCCTGCCGCGAATGGCAGCTCGATGCGCTGTACGCATGTTTCCGGCGCGCATGGCCTTATCGCGAACTCACGCTGCGCGAGTTCGAGCAGGTCGTGCAGATGCTGGCCGACGGCTACACCACGCGGCGCGGCCGGCGCGGCGCCTACCTGCACTACGACGCGGTCAACCGCGTGCTGCGCGCGCGGCGCGGCGCCCGCATAGCCGCTGTCACCAATGCGGGGGTGATTCCCGACCAGTTCGACTACGACGTGGTGCTGCAGCCGGAAGGGCACCGCGTCGGCACACTCAACGAGGACTTTGCCTTCGAGAGCCTGCCCGGCGACATCTTCCAGCTCGGCAACACCTCCTACCGCATCGCCAAGGTGGAAACCGGCAAGGTGCTGGTGGAAGACGCCAAGGGGCAGCCGCCCTCGATGCCCTTCTGGCTCGGCGAGAGCCTGGGCCGCACCGACGAGCTGTGCGAGGCCGTCTCCCGCATCTGCGAAGGTGCAAACGTCCGCCTGCGTGACAGCGTGGCGGCCTGCGAGCACTGGCTGCAAAACGACCTGCGCCTGCCGGCTGCGGCGGCGCAGCAGCTCGCGCTGTACCTCGGGGCGGCCAGGGCCGCGCTCGGCGTGTTGCCCAGCCGGCGCTGCATCGTGTTCGAGCGCTTCTTCGACGAGGTGGGCGACACCCACCTGGTGATCCATTCGCCCTACGGTTCGCGCATCAACCGGGCCTGGGGCCTGGCGCTGCGCAAGCGCATGTGCCGCAAGTTCAATTTCGAGCTGCAGGCCAGTGCACTGGAAGACAGCATCGTGCTGTCGCTGGGCCCGACGCACAGCTTTGCGCTGGAAGAGATACGGCACTACCTGAAGTCCGCCAGCGCGCGCGACGTGCTGGTGCAGGCGCTGCTGGACGCGCCGATGTTCGGCACCCGCTGGCGCTGGAATGCCACCGCGTCGCTGGCGGTGCGCCGCATGAACGGCGGTCGCAAGGTGCCGCCGCAGTTCCAGCGCTCCGACGCCGAGGACCTGCTCACGGTGGTGTTCCCGGACCAGCTCGCGTGCGCAGAAAACCTCGTCGGCGAACGCGAGATTCCCGATCACCCGCTGGTGGCGCAGACGCTGCACGACTGCCTGCATGAAACCATGGACGTTGACGGTTTCGAGCAACTGCTGGCGCGCATCGAGGCGGGCGAGGTGGAAGTCATCACCCGCGACCTGGCAGCCCCTTCGCCGCTGTCGTATGCCATTCTCAACGCGCGCCCTTACGCCTTCCTCGACGACGGCGCAGCCGAAGAGCGGCGCACCAAGACAGTCAGCACCCAGCCCCTGATGGACCTGCAGACCGCACAGGACATCGGCAAACTCGACCCGCTGGTGATCGCGCAGGTGCGCGAAGACGCCTGGCCCGAAATCCGCGATGCCGACGAGCTGCACGATGCACTGGTGGTACACAGCTTCCTCACCGCCGATGAAGCGCCGTTTCCGGCCTTCCTCGACACCCTCGCGCAGCAGCGCCGCATCACGCGCCTGCACACAGCGGCGGGTGCCCCCCTTCTTGTTGCGGCAGAGCGCCTGCACGAGTTCGTGGTGGTTTTCCCGGGCGCAGCCTTGTCGGAGACCATCGAGCCAACATCCGCCAACCGGCCCACATCGGACGAGGCCTTGCGCGAGATCCTGCGCGGGCGGCTGGAGCTGCTCGGCCCCGTCACGGCCGGGGCGCTGGGCGAGCCCCTGGGCATGGACGGCAACGCCGTGCTGCCGGCCCTGCTGCAGCTTGAAGCCGAAGGCGCGGTGATGCGCGGCGCCTTTACCGCCGCCGGCGCGGCCGAGTGGTGCGACCGCCGCCTGCTCGCACGCATCCACCGCGGAACGCGCGACAAGTTGCGCGCCGAGTTCCAGCCGGTGCCGCCGGCGCAGTTCATGCGTTTCCTGTTTCGCTGGCACCAGCTCGACACGAGTGATGGCGACGAGCGCCGTGAAGGCGAAGGCGGGCTGCTGGATGTGCTGCGGCAACTCGAAGGTCATTCGGCGCCGGTGTCGGCCTGGGAAGAAGACCTGCTGACGGCGCGCATCAACGACTACACGCCGGCGATGCTGGACAAGCTGTGCGCCGTGGGGCGCATGGCCTGGTGGCGGCCCACCCTTCGGCAGGCCCAGGGTGAAAAGCCCGCACAAGCCCCGGACGAACGGATTCCCCGCAAGACCGGGCCCATACGCGGCACGCCGGTGCTGCTGTGCGAACGCGACGCCCTGCCCCACTGGCAGCAGGCGGCCGGTGCGGCGGTGGTTGATGAAGCAGCGCTCTCCGGCACTGCGCGCCAGGTACTCGATGCGCTGCGCACACACGGCGCCAGCTTTTTTGCCGACCTGCAGCACGACACCCGGCTGCTGGGCACGCAGGCCGAGCAGGCGCTGGCCGAGCTGGTGGCGCACGGCCTGGTCACCTGCGACTCGTTCGCCGGGCTGCGCACGCTGGTGATGCCGGAAGACAGGCGCAACAAGCTGCGGCGCAAACGTGGCGCGCACGACCCCATGGACGACGCCGGCCGCTGGTCGCTCACGCGCCGGGCACGCCCCACCCCCGATACACCGGGCGCTCTGGCCGCACCGCACGTCGAGCACATCGCCCGCGTGCTGCTGCGCCGCTACGGCGTGCTGTTCCGCAAGCTGATCGAACGCGAAGACGGGCTGCCGCCGTGGCGCGAGCTGTACTACGTGCTGCGCCGGCTCGAAGCGCGCGGCGAGGTGCGCGGCGGCCGTTTTGTCAGCGGCTTCTCCGGCGAGCAGTTTGCGCTGCCGGAAGCTGCCGTGGCCCTGCGCAAGACGGCGAAGGTGCCGGGCCAGGAGCGGGTGGCCATCTCGGCGGTTGATCCGCTGAATCTTGCCGGCATCCTGACACCCGGTGACAAGGTGCCGCGCCTGGCGGGAAACCGGCTGCTCTTCGAAGGCGGTGTGCCGATTGCGGTGCAAAGCGGCGGCGACATCCGCTACCTGCGGGAGCTGGAGTCAGGCGTGCAATGGGAGGTGAAGAACCTCCTGATCCGCCGGCAGCGGCCAGCAAGTTATGTCATGCCGCCACCGGGGCTGTCGTGATCGGGTTTGCCTGAACAGGCACGTGACATCTTCATCAACCCTTGCCCAGCGGAGGGCGCCCGAACAGGCTCGAGGAGTTGCTCACCGGCCCCAGTTCGGCAGCGGCAGCCAGCAGCGCCGGAGCCAGCTCATGCATGCGCGATGCGGTCAGGCGGATGCGGGGGCCCGCGATGCTGATGACGCCTATGGCCTCCTTGCGCCGCAACACCGGCGCCGCAATGGCGCTCATGCCCGGCGCAAACACTTCGTCAATCATGGAGTAGCCGCGCACGCGCCCCGCATGCAGGAAACCCAGCAGCGCCTTGATCGTCATCGGCGCTTTCGGGCCATAGTCCTTCGCTGAACCGAAGCCCTGGCGCGCGATGAGGTCCAACGCGCGCTCGTCGCTCATCGTCAGCAGCCACGCGTGGCCCGACGCCGTGCAGGACAAGCGCGCATCCATGCCCATATCGGGGTCGTAACGCAGGCCGTGCCGCGTTCCCTGCGCCTTGGCAACCCAGGTCAAGCGGTCTTCGTCCACGATCGACAGGCGTACCAGCTCGCCGGATTTTTCGGCCAGCCGCTCCAGTAGCGGCTCGGCGATATCGACGATGCCTGCGCTGCTGAGGTAGCCCAGCCCCAGTGAAACCACTTTGGTGGTGAGCACATAGTCGCCCTGTTTTCGCGCCTGGCGCACATAACCCCGCCGCTGCAGATCGCCCAGCAGGCGATGGCAGGCGCTCAGGGGAATGTCCAGTTCAGAGGCCATCAAAGCCAACGGCAAGCCGTCCGGATGCCCGGCGAGATGCTCCAGAAGTGACAGTCCGCGGTCAAGTGCAAGGCTCATTTAATTTCGCATCAAGAAAAGTGTTTCCAATTTGGAAAGAGTTTCCCAAGGTGGTCCAAGAATCAGCGCACCGGCCAGGCCGTGTGAAGACCCCCTCAGAACGCCACGGAGACAAATGTAATGCGTAACCCATCCCGCTGGCCAGGCCAGCGCCCCGGCATGGCCGGGCAGCCTGCACCCTGCAGGCCTTTTGCCGGCCGCAGCGCCACCTGCACCCCGGGCGCCATCGCCTGACGGCCAACATCAACACTCGTTCAGACCCACACCCATGACCGGCACCGTCTATGTCCTCAATGGACCCAACCTGAATCTGCTGGGGGTGCGCGAGCCGCACCTGTATGGCGGCACCACCCTCGCACAAGTGGAACAGCTGTGCCGCTCCGTCGCGACCGGGCTGGACCTGAGGTGCGAGTTTCGCCAGACCAACCACGAAGGCTTCCTGGTGGACTGGGTCCAGGAGGCACGGGAACAGGGTGCGGCGGTTGTCATCAACCCGGCGGGCCTGTCGTTTCGCTCCATCCCACTGCTGGATGCCCTGAAGACGCTCGACCAGCCGATTGCGGAAGTGCACATCACGAACATCCACCGCCGCGATTCGCTGTACCAGCATTCCCTGATATCGCTTGCCGCCACGGGCGTGATTTGCGGTTTCGGCCCTTTTGGGTACGAGCTGGCGATTCGCGCGGTGGCGCAGCGCATGGCAGCCGCAGCGCCCGCGGCCGCCTGACCGCCTTCTGCCATCGCTTCACCCGGCGTTCTTTTTCACATCAACCAACTAAAGGAGACCATCGCCATGACCACTCGCTACAACCGCCGCCTTGCCTTATGCGCAGGCGCCCTGCTTGCTGCTGCCACGGCCATGCCGGCCTGGGCGCAGGCCCAGCCCACACTGCGCTTTGCTGCCGTCTTCTCGGACAAGGACATTCGCGCAGACATGATGAAGATGTTCGCCAAGGACGTCGAAGCCGACTTCAAGGTCGAGATGTTCCTCAACTCCACCATGTTCAAACAGGGCACCGAGCTGGTTGCGCTGCAGCGGGACAACCTGGAAATGGGCAACATCGGCCCGCAGGATATTTCCAAGCAGATTCCCGCCTGGTCGCTGCTGACGTCCGCCTACCTGTTCCGCGACGCCAACCACCTGTCCACCTTCTTCGCCAGCGACCTCGGGGCGCAGATGAAAAAGATGGTGGAAGACCAGCTGAAGGTAAAAATTCTCGGCCCGACATTTTTCGGCACGCGGCAGGTGGGTCTCAAGACGAAAAAGAAGATCAACGTTCCTGCGGACCTTGCCGGTGTCAAGCTGCGCATGCCGCCCGGGGAAAGCTGGCAGTTGCTGGGGCGTTCGCTCGGCGCGAACCCGACGCCGATGGCCTACGCTGAAACCTACACCGGCCTGCAGACCGGGGCCATCGACGGCCAGGACAACCCGCTGCCGAATGTGCAGAACATGAAGTTCAACGAGGTGATGTCGCAGATCGTGCTGACATCGCACCTGGTCGGTTATGACCTGCTCACGGTCAACATGAAAGTCTGGCGCAGCATGTCACCCGCCAAACAGCAGGCCTTCCAGGCCGCCGCCGACAAAGCCATCGCCTGGAGCACGGCGGAACACCTCAAGCGCGAGGCAGAGCTGGCCGACGGTTTCCGCCGCCAGGGCCTGGAGGTGTACGCGCCGAATGTCAACGCTTTCCGCGAGCACGCCCAGAAGATCTACATGGCCTCCGAAGACGCCAAGCAATGGCCCGCCGGCATGCTCGAGAAGATCAACGCGATGAAGTGACCACGCCCGCTGCGCCGCCGGCTGCCTGCGGCCGGCGCAGCGTTCGCAGACAGCACCCCAGCTCATCACCAGGATCCTGCGCCCGATGTTTCGACCCCTCCTGTCTTTGCTGCACCGGTTTGCCGAGGCCGTTGCCGCCGGCCTGCTTGCGGTCATCTTCGTTGCCTTCATCGTGCAGATCGTGCTTCGCTACGCCTTCAACTGGCCGGTGGGCTGGACCGCGGAAGTGTCGGTGGTGGCCTGGCTGTGGCTCGTGCTCTGGGGCGCGGCTTTCGTGCTCAGGGAACATGAAGAAATACGCATCGACCTGCTGACGGCAAGTGCCGGCCGCCGCACGCGCATCGCCATGGGCCTGGCCGGCGCCCTTGCCACCATCGTGCTGTTCGGCATGTCGCTGCCGGCGGCGTACGCCTATGTGAGCTTCATGAAAGTCGAAAAAAGCTCCTACATGAACCTCCGGTTCGACGCCCTCTTTTCCATCTACATCCTGTTTTCCGTGGCTGTGATTGCCCGCAACCTCTGGAGCGTTTGCCAGCTGTTGCGCGGCAAAGAACCGGCAAGCGGCGACCCTGCCCAACCCGGCACAGCCCCATGAACTTCACCAGCCCCTTTTCCCTGGCGCTCGCCGCCATCGTCGCGCTCAGCCTGCTGGGCGTGCCGATCGGGCACGCCATGATTGGCGGCTCTGTCCTGTACCTTTACCTCAAGGGCATGGACATGGGCACCGCTGCCGAACAGCTGCTGAACGGCACCTACTCGAGCTACCTCCTGCTGGCGATTCCCCTGTTCATCCTGGCCGCCACCCTCATGAGCACCGGCAGCATCCTGGACAGGCTGCTGCGCTTTTGCAATGCGCTGGTCGGCCGGTTTCCCGGCGGCCTGGCCCAAGTGAATGTGCTGCAGAGCATCGTGTTCGCCAGCATGTCGGGCTCGGCCCTGGCCGACGCGGCCGGCTCCGGAAAGCTGATGCAGGCCATGATGACCCGGGACGGCAAATACACCAAAAGCTTCGCAGCCGCGCTGAGTGCAGTGTCGGCCGTCATCGGCCCCATCCTTCCCCCGTCGATTCCGCTGGTGCTGTATGCCCTGGTTTCGGGCGCTTCCATCGGGTATCTTTTCATTGCGGGCATACTCCCCGGCCTGTTGCTGGGTGCGGTGCAAATGGGCCTGATCTACTTCCTGGCCCGGCGCCGCAAATTCCCGGTCGAGGCCAAAGTGCCGCTGCGCGAGATGCCGCGCATCACGCGCGAAGCGTTCCCGGCGCTGATGCTGCCGGTCATCCTGCTGGGCTGCCTCTACAGCGGCGTGACCACCCCCACCGAAGCCGCCGGCCTGGCAGCGGCCTATGCCCTGTTGATCTCGACGGTGCTCTACCGCAGCATCGGCTGGGGCGACATCTATCAATCGCTGATCACCAGTGCACGCACCAGCATTTCCATCGGCATGCTGATCGCAGGCGCCATGGTTTTCAACTACGTCATCACGGCAGAAAACATTCCCGCAAGCCTCAGCGTCTTCCTGAAGGGTTTTGAGCTGTCACCGCTGGGCTTTTTATTGCTGGTCAATCTGATGCTGCTGGGCCTGGGCTGTTTCCTGGAAGGTTCCACCATTATTCTGGTGGTCTTGCCGGTGCTGCTGCCTACAGCGGCAACACTCGGTATCGACCCCGTTCATTTCGGCGTGGTGGCTGTTCTCAACATCATGATCGGCCTTGTGACGCCGCCCTACGGCCTGCTTCTTTTCATGATGACCAAGATTGCCGATGTGTCGCTCAGCGAACTGGTGCGCGACGTCATGCCTTTTCTGGCCGTCATGATCGGTGCGCTTGCCCTGGTGACCCTGTTGCCGGACATGGTGCTCTTCCTGCCACGGCTGGCGGGTTATTCAGGTTAGGAGCCTTGGCAGAAGAGGTTTCAAGGGGTGCCGGCAAACACGTCCTGGTAACGCAACCGCAAGTCCCGCTTCAGCAGCTTGCCGCTCGGGTTTTTCGGCAGTGCGTCGGTGAACACCACTGCCTTGGGCGCCTTGAAACCGGCAATGTGCTCATTGCAATGCGCCAGCACCTGCTGCTCGGTCAGTGTCTGACCGGCCTTGACAACAATCACCGCCACCACGGCCTCCACCCACTTGGGGTGCGACACACCCACCACGGCCACTTCAGACACCGCGCCCAGGCGGTAGATCATTTCTTCCACCTCGCGGCTGGCCACGTTTTCGCCGCCGGTCTTGATCATGTCTTTCTTGCGGTCCACCACGGTGATGAAACCCTCGTCGTCGATGGTGGCCAGGTCGCCCGAGTGGAACCAGCCGCCCTGGAAAGCGGCTTTGGTTTTCTCCTCGTCGCGGAAGTAGCCCAGCATCAGGTGCGGCGAGCGGTGCACGATTTCGCCAACCTCGCCGGGTGCCACGTCGTTCATGGCGTCGTCCACCACGCGGGTTTCTACATTCAGCACGGCGCGCCCGCAGGAGCCGGGCTTGCGCAGCTGGTCGTCGGGGCCGAGCATGGTGGCCAGCGGGGCAATCTCGGTCTGGCCGTAGAGGTTCCAGAAGCCCACGTCCGGCAGGCGCCGCGCCAGCTCTCGCAGCACCTCCACCGGCATGATGGAAGCGCCGTAGTAACCCTTGCGCAAGGTGGAAAGATCCGTGCCGTCGAACAGCGGCGAGCGCAGCAATGCAATCCACACCGTGGGCGGCGCAAAGAAAGAGGTGATGTGGTGCTGCGCCATCAGCGGCAGCAGGTTGTCCGGCGTCGGCTTGGCGGTGATGATGCTGGTGGCGCCCACATAAATGGCGGGGCCAAAAAACACATCGAGCTGCGCGCAGTGGTACAGCGGCAGCGCGTGCAGCATCACGTCGCCATGGGCAATGCTGGCGTCCACCGCACAGCTGGCGTACTGCGAGATCACTGCATCATGCGTCAGCATGGCGCCCTTGGGCATGGACTCGGTGCCGCTGGTGTAGACAATCTGCGCCAGGTCGGTGCTGCCCAGCGCCACCTCGGGCGGGGTGCCGGGGGTGCGGGCCAGGTCGTCGAACGAGGTCATGCCCGGCACGGGCTGCGAAGCGTCTTCAGAGGGCAGCCAGACAAACTGCGTGACGGCGGTGTCCAGCGCCGCGGCGCTGCGGGCCAGCTCGGCCAGGCCGGAATCCGTCGCCAGCATCTGCGCCCCGGCATGGCGCAGGATGAAGGCCACCTCTTCCGCCTTGAGCATGAAATTGATGGGCACCAGCACCGCGCCCAGGCGTGCCAGCGCAAAACGCATGGCCGCAAAACCGTGCGAGTTGCGCGCCAGCACCGCCACCCGGCTCGCATGGCCCACGCCCATGCCGGCCAGACCGGCGGCCACGCGGTCCACCACCGCATCAAACTCGGCAAAAGTCCAGCGTGTATTACCGCAGATCAGGCCGGTCTTGCCCGGGTAACGCTTGGCGGTGCGGTGCAGCAGGTCGGCAATCGTCTGCCGGCGGATGGCGGGGTTCATGGGGTCTCCTTTTTTTGTCTGGTCCAGGCTCAAGTATCCATCCAGAAAGGCTTCCCCTGCAGCGGTGCGGGCCGGCAGCAGAAGGGCATGACGCCGCGCTGCAAGTGCTCTAGACTGGCCGATAACTCAAAAGGAGACAACCATGCGCCACCTGTTGATTCGCCCCCTGCTGTCCGCCGCCCTCGGCCTTGCGCTGCTTTGCGGCGCCGCCACCGGTGCACTGGCGCAGACCAAGCCCAAACTCAAGGACGTGGGCATCGACAAGCCTGCCTCGTCCATCTACATCGGCAACAGTTTCTTTTATTACAACAACAGCCTGCACAACCATGTGGGGCAGTTGATCCGGGAAAGCATGCCCGGCCTGCGCCACCGCGCCAGCTCCGCCACCATCAGCGGCTCGGGGCTCAACTGGCACGACGTGGAAAGCTACTTCCGCCCCAGCGCCATCGGCTCGTATTCCTTCGGCGCCAACAACACCGTCAGCTTCAACAAGCTCGACCGTCTGTTCGACGTGGCCATCATGATGGACTGCAGCCAGTGCCCGCTGCACCCGCAGCTCAAGGATGTGTTCAGGGAATACGCCAAGAAACACGCCGACACCGTGCGCAAGCATGGCGCCCAGCCGGTGTTCTTCATGTCCTGGGCGTATCAGGATGTGCCGTCGATGACGGCCGAACTCGCCGAGGCCTACACCCAGGCTGCCAACGACAACAACGCTTTTGTCATTCCAGCAGGCCTGGCCTTCGCGCGGTCCATCGCCCAGAAGCCGGACATCAACCTGTACGTGGCCGACAAGCGCCACCCCAGCGTGGCCGGCAGCTACCTGGCGGCCTGCACCACGTATGCCGCGCTGTTCAAGGCTTCACCGGTAGGCATGAAGTACACCGCCGGCCTGGACCCGGCGGTTGCGCAGCATTTGCAGGCGGTGGCTTGGGAGACGGTGCAGGAGTATTTCAAACCTTGAGGTGACGATGCATCTGTGACCGCATCGCGTCGAGAACCAATCGCATCCCAGCGCGCGTCGCCTGCTTGTGATCTTCAAGGATTAAACCGAACATCATCGATCGTCGTCTCATACGTACGGTCAGCAGCTTCTTTTAACGCAAGATTCGTCTTTGGTGTCTTGTTGTTGGCGGATTGCCGCAATTAGAGTCCCGTCCAATCGATGCCATAACGAAACAATACCCGGTCACTAAGCTGTCAGCTTTAGTAATGAGGGTGCGTATGGCTCGCAAAATATACATTCCTCAGTGAGACCAACCTGTGTAACCAATGTTGTAGTTACCCTCTCACCAGCGCCATTGAAATTTGCATCGACAGCAACATTGCTTTTTCTAAGCTGCCTCTCCAGGATTGTCTTTAACCATTTTCCCTTGAAAAATCTCAAGGCCGCTCCTGCTCGAATGCTGGCTGTTAATTTCCGATCGTACAAATCAAACGCCGCTTGAAAACGCAGCTCGGTAAATTCCAGCTTCTCTCTCAATAAATTCCTAAATTTTCCCAATTCCATCTGATCGGTCGGAAGAGTGGTGTCTCCATTTATAGCGGATGGCCGTTCAAAAGTACAACCACAATTTACAGCATATACATGACTAATCATGCAGAGAACAGTCCATTCTCGCCAATTAGAAACGCATCTGTTTATCCAGGTCTCTTGATCTCCCATAAACACTGAGGCTTGATCAAAAGTCATACCGCATGCGTCTGCCACCGCTCTCGCCAAGTTACCGTTACTAAATAGATATCCCTCTAAATCATAAGTTGGTGTATAGAAGAGGTGATCGGAGCGCAAGAGTTTCTTTAAAACATCATCGATATCCTTATCCGCAAAAAAGACACTTACGCTTCTCTTTTCGAATAGTTCAGTAGTCAATTTTCCAGCACGGCGCATCGTCTTAAAGAAACTAAGCAAGCTAGGCTTTCCTCCCGTTTTTGAAGGCAACTCTTTCGCGCTGATTACTCGGTGTCGTATGCCTCTATTTTGAAATATTTGATTCAAAATTCGGTCATAAAAAGTTCTATCCAATCCACCCTCGACAAATGCAAAAAAATTGATTTGCGACATCTGTAGAGAACGTAGAAAGCCCGCTTGAGAATGGATCAGGCGGTTCATATTTTGAATATTTTTTCATCACCAAGATCCGCCATTATTTCGGGGGAATGCGAGGCTAAGATGAGTTGACAATGTGGATTGAGCGACTGTACGGTCTCTACGAATACTCTCTGCCAATCGATATGCATCGACAACTCCGGCTCATCAATCAGAACTGAGTTTTCCCTACCCAACATAGCCGACAGAAGCATTTTGAGTAGATGTTTCTCACCGGATGAAAGATTCGCAGCAGAAACCACCTGCCCCGTCATCAGTTCAACTTGTATTTGGTTCGACGATGTAAAGGACAATTTCTTTCCTTGCGAAAACAGTCCTTCAATAGTCGACTTGAATCGATCAATCGGTTGCATTGCTACCTCAATTCGACGCTCCACATCATCCAGGTTATTAACTGCGCGCCGCAAATTTTCATCTTCCTTGTATCGCTGAACAAATGACTCGAACCTACCCAGCTCCAGAGATGCGGGGTTCGGCTGTCTCTCAAGGAAATTTACGACTCGGCGATATATTTCTCCAGGGTCTTTTTTAGTAGAAAATGGTTTAGCAGGGCCAGTTGAAAGGACATCATGTAGAACTGCGCGAAGCCCCTCTTCCTGAATTCGGCTGACTTCTTGTAGGGTATTCGAGTAATAAACAAGCCAAGATCGATTGACAGAGTCAGCGAACATCTCATCCAACTGCGCTTCAGAAAGCTGATTTTTTCCCGCGGCTGTTCGGATACTGCGATCGCCTAGATAGAGCCTCGTTGTTGGCAAAAAGGTATGTTGCCAACGCTTCGCTTCTGAAGCTGGCAAGGGGCTAATTTTCCATGCAGGTGGTTCTGCCTTCAATCCCAACAACGACTCGACATCACCTAACTCTGCGGATTCACGCAATAACTGATCGTCTTTCGCACCTTTGGTTTTCTTTCGCTCCCAAACATGTTTGAAATTTTTTTTATAAGTAATCGAATAAATATTTATTTCAGCGCGCTCGACTGGCAGCCTTTGCATCGCCTCAGCGTCGCGAGAAAGAGCAGCATCCAATATTTTTAGAAGTGTTGTTTTGCCACTCCCGTTCTCGCCAAAGAATACATTTACATCTCGCTGCAGCTCAAGCTCAACCGCTTTCTTGCGACCCAATAGGCCCTCTATTTTTATTGACGTGATGTGTGCCATCGCATGCCTTTCGTAGTTCTTGGAAAGCGCAATCACAGCCTCGCAGCAAACATGCCTTTCCGACCATTGGACTGTACCGGAAAGAATATTTACTCAAATTTGCAAGTATTCAGAATGACCTGCGTCCTACCTCAGAGCTCACTACACAGACCTTACTAGCAGTTCGAATATGCTGCACCCTCTAATTGAAGGATGCGCGAACGCGCCCGCAAGCTTCCAATCAAGCTTTCGCGCTGGCATCTGCTCAAAAAACCCAATCGGGTGCAACTCAATCCCCCACTCCACATCCTCCCCCAGCGTTGCCGCCGGATGCAGCGAAGCTACCCGCACCGCCTCCTCCCGGTCAGTTGCCTCAATGACGAAGAAGCCGCCCACCAGCTCCGTGGCTTCGGCATAGGGCCCGTCGGTCACGACCGGCTTGCCGCTGCGCGGACGCAGGGCGAAGGCGATTTGTCGCCACCCCGTCTTGCCCCTAACGCGCCGAACCACTGGCGGGACGCGGGCATGGATTCCGGATCAGGTCCGGGATGACCTACGGGGACCGGCAACACATGCGAAACCGGGATGGCAGGCGGCGGACTGGCGGGTGCCGCAACTAAGAGCAGAAGTCTCAGCTACTTTTGTGTCTTGATCGAACAGGTACCGATCGGGTGCACCTCGATGCCCCAGCCTATGCTTTCCCCCAGCGTGGCCGCGGGATGCAGCGACGCGATGCGTATCGCCTCCTCCTTGTTGGGCGCTTCGATGAGGATGACGCCACCTACCAGTTCCTTGGCTTCGGCATAAGGCCCGTCGGTCAAGGCCGGCTTGCCGCCGCGCGGGCGCAGCGCGAAAGTGGCCTGGGGCCCTTCGAGCGAAGCGCTCCAGACGAGGCAACCGGTTTGCGCGAGTGCCTCATCTTTGGCCGGCAACTGCTGGGCCAGCGCCTGCATGTCGGCGGGCGCCATGGCGTCCATTTTTTCGGGGTCGTAGTAGGCGAGGCAAAGGTATTGCATGGAAGGTCCTTTCAGTGTTTGTTGAACGTCACATCTGTACGACGAACAACGGGCCGGCGTTTCGACATGCCATTTCAACATTGCCCATAAAAGATTCAGCCGGGGAGATCTTTTTTTGGCAGCAAGCGGCCGGCGCTTCAGCCAGCAGGCGCATCGGTCGTTTGCGCAGCCAGCCCCAGACGCTATTTATTTGATAGCTGCTTGCGCCCGCCAGCAAAGGGCTGGAGGCATTTTTGACCATATTTTTCTGGCGAGGAGCCCTCACCCCTGCCCTCTCCCGGGGGGAGAGGGAGCAAGAGTGGGGACCTGGCGCCAGCGAGCGATCAGGACTGCGCGGGAACCCCGGCAGGTGCAGCGCGGCCCGGCGTCTGGCTTTCGGCCTGGCGCTCACCCAGCGCGATATCGACCATCATCTCGCTGGCCAGGGTGCCGACTTCGCGCCGCAGGGCCTCGATGGACAAAGCAGCTGGCACCAGCAAATGCGCCTCGACCTTGAAGGTCTGCTTGCCCGACACGCCGCTACGGACGATGTCGGTGTGGATGTTCTCGATGCTGATGCCGCGCTCGGCCAGCATCTTCGTCAGGTTGCTGACGATGCCCACCCTGTCTTCGCCGACCAGCTCCAGCTCCACCACGCGCAGCGAGGTGGGAACGCTGGCGCCGTTGCTCTTTGCAACGACCACCTGCAGGCCGCTGGACTCGAGCCCGCGCAGCGAGGCGGCCAAGGCATCGGCGTTTTCGCGCGGCACCTCGAAGTGCACCATGCCGGCAAATTCGCCGGCCAGCCGGGTCATGCGGCTGGCGGCCCAGTTGGCGCCGAAGCGCTGCGCGCGCTCCGCCAGCGAACTCACGATGCCGTGGCGGTCAGCCCCGACGATGGAGACAACCAGTGAGGCAGTTGTGGGCGAGGCCTCTTCGGTCAGCACCACAGCGCGGCGGATCATGGGTGCGCGGGTGGCGAAGGTCGTGTCTTGCCGGTTGGCGGGCACGCGGCCTTCCTTGCGGGCGATCTGCACCACCTTGCTGAGCAGGGCCAGCCCCATGGGCGCGAGGGCGCGCTCCCACAGCTCGCGCGCGGTTTCGCCTTTTTTGACAAAACACCAGTCCTGCGCGGCGATGGCGCCGGCGTCCCAGCCGTCGGCCAGGTGGTAGACCGAGCCGCCGGCGATGGCGTCACCTTCGAGGATGGTCCACTCCACAGCCGCAATGCCGCGGTGCCGGGGCAGCAGCGAGGGGTGGTAACCGATGCCGCCCAGGCGCGAGCGCGCCAGCGCCTCGTCGCTCACCCGCGCATGTGTGTGCGCGGCGATGATGAGGTCGGTGCCCTCGGCAATGGCCTCGCCCGGCACGATCTTGGGGTTGGCCAGCACATGCACCGCAATGCCGGCCGCCTGCGCCGCCAGCGCGAGCCGGTCATCGGCCGCCGGAGCGACGATACTGGTGAACTCTATGCCTTCTTCCTTGCGCAGCGCCTCAAAAACCGAAGCAGCGAAAAAACGGGAGCCTACCAATGCGCATTTCATGGGCACATCTCTTCTTCAGATTTAAAAAGGGAAACGGAGGAAAACGGCAAAAAAACCGAAGGCAACCGGCTTCAGCCGGCCACCGTTTCGGCCACCGGCGCCTTCAGGCTAATGCGGTCCAGCGCAGCGGCGAGCTGGCCGACCGTGCGGTCAGCCTGGTGCCATTTCTCCAGCCCGAACAGGCCGATGCGGAAGGTCTTGAAGTCGGCGCCTTCGTCGCACTGCAGCGGCACGCCGGCTGCGGTTTGCAGCCCCTGCTCCAGAAACTTCTTGCCGGACTGGATGTCGGCGTCCGTCGTGTAGCTGACCACCACGCCGGGTGCCTTGAAGCCTTCGGCGGCCACGCTGGGCAGGCCGCGGCTTTCGAACAGCTGGCGCACCTTGCGGCCCAGGGCTTCCTGCTCGGCTTTCACTTTCGCGAAACCGTAGGCCTGGGTTTCCTTCATGGCAGCGCGCAGACGCGTGAGGGCGTCGGTGGGCAAGGTGGCGTGGTAGGCGTGGCCGCCTTTTTCATACGTTTCCATGATCTGCAGCCACTTCTTCAAATCGCAGGCAAAGCTGGAGCTGGTGGTGCCGTCAATGGCGGTGCGGGCACGCTCGCTGAGCATCACCATGGCGCAGCAGGGGGAGCTGCTCCAGCCTTTTTGCGGGGCCGAGATCAACACGTCGACGCCGGTGGCTTTCATGTCCACCCACATGGCGCCGGAGGCAATACAGTCGAGCACGAAGAGGCCGCCCACGGCGTGCACGGCTTCGGCCACGGCCAAAAGGTAACTGTCGGGCAGGATCATGCCGGAAGCGGTTTCCACGTGCGGGGCAAACACGACAGCGGGTTTTTCCCTGGCGATGGCGGCCTGGACCTCGGCAATGGGTGCGGGCGCCCAGGGGGCTTGCGCGCCCTGGCTGGTCTGGCGTGCCTTGAGCACGGTGGACGAGGCGGGAATGCTGCCCATGTCGAAGATCTGCGTCCAGCGATAGCTGAACCAGCCGTTACGGATGACCATGACGTGTTTGCCGGTGGCGAACTGGCGGGCCACGGCTTCCATGCCGTAGGTGCCGCTGCCGGGCACCAGCGCGGCGGAAGGCGCGTTGTACACCTCCTTCAGGATGCTGGAGATGTCGGTCATCACGCCCTGGAAGCTCTTGGACATGTGGTTGAGCGCACGGTCGGTGTAGACCACCGAAAATTCAAGCAGGCCATCAGGGTCAACGTTGGGCAGCAATCCAGGCATAGGGTTTTCTCGGAGGTAGTTGAAACAGGTTCGGCCCGGCAGCTTAGCACTGCGCGCCATTTCCCGGCGCCGGGCGGTTTTGCGCTATTTGGCGGCGAGCAGGTTGGACAGCACCGCCATGTCGGTGAAGATGGCAATGGCGCCAGCCTGCCGCAAGGCCCCGGGCGCGTCATGCCCGGCTTCGGGCGGGCTGTAGCCGAACACGGTGGCGCCGGCGGCCAC
>CAZIYA010000027.1:0-19416 GCA_964543355.1 uncultured Polaromonas sp. | reverse complement strand
TGTAGCCCTTGCCTTTTCCGGCGCCGCCGGTTTCGGGAATCACGTCGGTGCCATACAGCGCGTCGTACAGGGAGCCCCAACGGGCATTGGCTGCATTCAGCGCGTAGCGCGCATTCAGGATGGGCACCACCAGTTGCGGGCCGGCCTGTTTGGCCAGTTCGGCGTCGACATTGCCGGTGGTAATCGTGACCTTTTTCGGCTGGGGCACGAGGTAGCCGGTTTTTTCCAGAAAAGCGCGATAGGCCTTCATGTCGGCAATCGGGCCTGGGTTGGCTTTGTGCCAAGCGTCCATTTCGCTTTGCAGGCGGTCGCGCTCGGCCAGCAGGGCGAGGTTTTTCGGTGCCAGGTCGGCCACGATGGCGTCAAAACCTTTCCAGAACGAGGCGCGGTCCACGCCGGTACCGGGCAGGACTTTTTCATCCACAAAACGCTGCAGAACCGTCGCCACCTGCAGGCCATGGAGGGATGTGCGTGGAGTTGTAGTCATGGTGAAACCTCAGAAAAAGAAAAATGAAAGTGAAAGGGGAAACAGAAATCAGGATGCTGATGCAGGAGGGAAGAATTCCAGCACTTCGCGCAAGCTGGTGCCGGTGCGCGCTGGCTGCATGCCCAGCTCTTCAAACGGCAAAGCGTAACGATTGACCCACAGTGTCTGGTAACCGTACCATGTTGCCGCCAGCGCATCCCAGCTGTTGCAGCTGACAAAGGCGATCTGCCGCGCCGACAGACCGGTGGCCTGCGGCCCGAGCGCATAGGCATCGGGGTGGGTCTTGTATTTGCGGATGCCATCCACACTGAGCACGTGGTCGAGCAGGCCTTCCAGTCCGGCAGACTTGACGGCAACGTCCAGCATCCCGGGGTCGCCGTTGGACAAAATGCCGGTGGTGATGCCGCGTTCCCTCAGCGCCTGCAGCACCTCCCGGGTTTCCGGAAAAGCCGAGAGGTGGCGGTACTGGTTCATCAGCTGCTGCTCATGTTCAGTGCTCAGGTCCAGGCCCAGGCGCTTGCAGGCGTAACGCAGGCCGGCACGCGTGAGGTCCCAGAAGGGCTGGTAGAACTCGCCGCTGTTGCTGGTCGTCACCAGCCGGGTGTATTCAATCTGCTTGTCGCGCCAAAGAATACCCAATGCCTGGCCCTGGCCGGGAAACAGCTGCTCCGCGAGCAGGCCGACGCTGTACACATCAAACAGCGTGCCATAAGCATCAAAGAGAACAGCCCGCGGCACCACGTGCCCGGTTTTGGGTTTTTCCATAACCTCAACTGTATTTGATACTTCAATGGTGATTAATCAATCAAAAAGTTAATTATCAATGACATTTAAGCGTGTAATCATGCCTGAATGCCAGCATTTGCCCAGAAAAACAGCCTCTGCGGGGCACTGTCTATCTACCGTGCCCAGCGCAGCACCAATGGATCGAGTCGCCTGGCGGTGGCGATCAAGCCCGCCCGCGTCTCCGGATGCAGCGCCGGCAGCGGATGGCGCGGCGCTTCGCAGGCGATCACGCCGCCTTCTTTCATGAGCGTCTTGGCGGCCAGCAGCCCGGCCTGGCGGTTTTCGTAGTTGATCAGCGGCAGCCACTGCTGGTAAAGGGCATAGGCCTTGTCGTGGTCGCCGGCACGGTGTGCCTCAATGATGGGGCGAATACCGTCAGGGTAGCCGCCGCCGGTCATGGAGCCGGTGGCGCCGGCGTCCAGGTCGGGCAAGAGGGTGATGGCTTCTTCACCGTCCCACGGCCCTTCCACCGCATCACCGCCCAGACGGATCAGCTCGCGCAGCTTGGCTGCGGCGCCGGCGGTTTCGATCTTGAAATAGGCAATGTGCTCGATCTCGCGGGCCATGCGCGCGAGGAAGGCGGCCGACAGCACGGTGCCGCTGGCCGGTGCATCCTGGATCATGACGGGAATGTCCACCGCATCCGACAACCGGGCATAAAACTCGTAAATTTGCTGCTCGCTCACACGAAAGGTGGCGCCGTGGTACGGCGGCATGACCATCAGCATGGCGGCGCCCATGTCCTGTGCGCGGCGGCTGCGCTCGGCACAGATCTTCGTGCCGAAGTGGGTGGTGGTCACGATGATGGGTACGCGGCCGGCCACGTGTTCGAGGATGCTGCGGGTCAGGATTTCACGCTCGTCGTCCGAAAGCACGAACTGCTCGGAGAAGTTGGCCAGGATGCAGATGCCGTCGGAACCGGCATCGATCATGAAGTCGATGCAGCGCTTCTGGCTGTCCAGGTCCAGCTCGCCGGTTTCGGTGAACGTTGTGGGAGCGACAGGGAAGATTCCGCGGTAGCGCGGCTGGTGGGGGGAAGAGGTCATAGTGAGATGAGCGGTGAGGAAGAGAGGATGAAAAGGCGCTTCGCATGCCCAGGTTCATCCAGGGCTCCCGTGGAACCGGCTTCGCCGGGCCACAGGGGAGCGTCCCCCTGGGGGGAAGACGCGAAGCGGCGCAGGGGCGCTTCCATGTCATTCAATGCGAGTGACGCGGAACTTCGGAACCGCGGCAGCCGACGAGGAAGTCGAAATCGCAGCCTTCGTCGGCCTGCAGGACGTGGTCCACATACAGGCGCTGGTAGCCGCCGCGCATGCCTGTTGCGGCCTTGCCATCCAGGGCGGCGAGGCGTTCAGCCAGTTCGGCATCGCTGATGTCCAGATGCAGCCTGCCGCGCTCGCAGTCGAGCTCGATCCAGTCGCCGTCGCGCACGGCAGCCAGCGGCCCACCGGCGGCGGCTTCGGGTGCCACGTGCAGCACCACGGTGCCGTAAGCGGTGCCACTCATGCGTGCGTCCGAGATGCGCACCATGTCCTTGACCCCCTGGCGCAGCAGCTTGGGCGGCAGCCCCATGTTGCCCACCTCGGCCATGCCGGGGTAGCCTTTGGGGCCGCAGTTTTTCATGACCATGACGCAGCTGGCGTCAATGTCGAGGTTTTCATCAACGATGCGCTCCTTGTAGTGCTCCAGGTTCTCGAACACGACGGCGCGGCCGCGGTGCTTGAGCAGCTCGGGCGAGGCTGCCGAGGGTTTGAGCACGGCGCCGCGCGGTGCCAGGTTGCCGCGCAGGATGCAGATGCCGCCGTCGGCGATCAAGGGGTTGTCGAGTGGGCGGATCACCTCGTCGTTGTAGCTGGGTGCTTCGCGCACGTTGTCCCAGATCGACTGGCCGTTAACCGTCAGCGCGCCGGGGTGCGGCAACAGGCCGTTTTCGCCGAGACGGCGCAGCACAGCCGGCAGGCCGCCGGCGTAGTAGAACTCTTCCATCAGGAAACGGCCGGAAGGCTGCAGGTCGACGATGGTGGGCGTGTTCCGGCCGATACGCGTCCAGTCTTCCAGATCCAGCTGCACGCCCATGCGGCCCGCAATGGCCTTGAGGTGAATCACCGCGTTGGTGGAGCCCCCAATCGCGGCGTTGACGCGGATCGCATTTTCGAAAGCTTCGCGCGTGAGGATTTTCGACAGTGTCAGCCCCTCGCGTGCCATCGCCACGGCGCGCGCGCCCGACATTTGCGCCAGCACGTAGCGCCGTGCATCGACGGCGGGAATGGCGGCGTTGTGCGGCAGCGAAGTGCCCAGAGCCTCCGCCATGCAGGCCATGGTGGAGGCCGTGCCCATGGTGTTGCAGGTGCCGGCCGAGCGCGACATGCCGCCTTCGGCCGAGAGGAACTGGTGCAGGTTGATCTCACCGGCCTTGAGCGACTCGTGCAGCTGCCACACGGCCGTGCCCGAGCCGATATTTTTGCCTTCGAGTTTGCCATTGAGCATCGGTCCACCGGTCACCACAATGGCCGGGATGTCGCAGCTCGCAGCACCCATCAGCAATGCGGGCGTGGTCTTGTCGCAGCCGACGAGGAGCACCACGGCGTCGATGGGGTTGCCGCGAATCGCTTCCTCCACATCCATGCTGGCAAGGTTGCGCGTGAGCATGGCCGTGGGCCGCAGGTTCGACTCGCCGTTGGAGAACACCGGAAACTCGACCGGAAAACCACCGGCCTCGGAAATGCCGCGTTTCACGTGTTCCGCAATCTTGCGGAAGTGGGCATTGCAGGGCGTGAGTTCCGACCAGGTGTTGCAGATGCCGATGATGGGTCGGCCATCGAACTCGTGGTCGGGAATGCCCTGGTTCTTCATCCAGCTGCGGTACATGAAACCGTTTTTGTCGGCTGAACCGAACCATTCGGTGGAGCGTAGTTTTCGCTTGGTAGTTGTCATGGGAGGTCTGGTCAATAAATTTCAGGAGGATTTGGCCCGGCGGCTCGTCAGCAGGCGCTGCAGCAGGCAGAAAACAAACAGCAGAGCCCCGACGACGATGCGGGTCCACCAGGAACTCAGGGTACCGTCGAAGGAGATCAGTGTCTGGATGATTCCGAGCATCAGAACGCCGAACAGCGTGCCGGCCACATAACCCACGCCGCCGGTGAGTAGAGTGCCGCCTATGACCACCGCCGCGATGGCGTCGAGTTCCAGGCCGACAGCGTGCAGGCCGTAGCCCGAGAGCATGTAGAAGGTGAAAACCACGCCTGCCAGCGCCGAGCAGAAGCCGGAGAGTGTGTACACCCCGACCAATGTGCCGCGCACCGGCAGGCCCATCAGCAGCGCTGACTGCTCATTGCCACCCACCGCGTACACCGCGCGGCCGAACGGTGTGCAGTGCGCAATGAACACCGCCACCAGCAACAAGCAAATGGCGATCACCGCGCCCAGCGAGAGCGAGGCGCCTTCCCACAGCGGCAGGCGCCACTGTGCCAGCTCCGAATAGGGCTCATTGGAAATGCTGATCGAGTCGACACTGATCAGGTAACACAGGCCGCGCGCGAGAAACATGCCGGCCAGCGTCACGATGAAGGGCTGCAACCGGAAACGCTCGATCAGAAAACCCATGAATGCCCCGAAGGCCGTGCCCATGAGCAGCACCAGCGGGATCACCACCAGCGGGCTCCAGCCCCGGTGTTCCACCAGCGCGGCCAGCACCATGGTGGTCAACGCCACCACCGAACCTACCGAGAGGTCGATGCCGCCTGAGAGAATCACAAAGGTCATGCCCACCGCGACAATGATCAGGAAGGCGTTGTCGATCAGCAGGTTGAGGAAAACCTGGGCCGAGAAGAAGCCTGAGTAAAGCACCGAGCCCATGGTGGCCATGGCCACGAACAGGGAAATGGTCGCCGCCAGCGGCAGGTATTTGGGGTTGAAGCGGAAGCCCGGCAACGCAGGCGCCAATGGCCTGGCGGCGGTCGCCTCACCGGGTTTGGCCCCGGCCGTGCTCATGGCAGCATCCCGCGCGCTGTCGGTCGGCGCACCAGCGCGCCGACCTGGGCGCGGAACTCCGGCGACTGCAGCAACATCACGATAAAAACAACCACCGCCTTGACCACCAGGTTGATCTCGGGCGGAACGCCCAGGGAGTAGATGGCGTAAGTCAGGGTCTGGATGATCAGGGCGCCGATCACGCTGCCCACCAGGCTGAAGCGGCCACCGGTGAGGGCGGTGCCGCCCAGTGTCACGGCCAGGATGGCATCAAGCTCGAGCAGCTGGCCCGCATTGTTGCCGTCGGCGCTTTTGACGTTGGAGCTGATCAGCAAGCCCGCGATGCCCGCGCACAGACCGCAGAACGCGTAAGCGGCAATGATCAGCCGCCGCGCCTGCACGCCGGCCACGCGGGCGGCAGTCGGGTTGATGCCCACCGCCTGGATGAACAAGCCCAGGGCCGTGCGCGTCATGGCCAGGTAAAGCACAGCGAACACCGCTGCGGCAATAAACAGCGAGAACGGCAGCCCCAGGAGGTAGCCGCCGCCCAGGAAAAAGAAAGGCGCGTAGTAGATGGTGATGATTTGTCCGTCAGTGACCAGCTGCGCGATACCGCGGCCCGCCACCATGAGGATCAGCGTGGCAATGATCGGCTGCATCCCGACTTTGGCGACCAGCAGGCCATTCCACAGCCCGCACACCAGCGCAACACCCAGCGCCGCCAGAATGGCCAGCGGCATGGGGAAACGGCTCACACTTCCCGACACCGAACCACCTATCATCCAGGCGGCCACGGCGGCAGCAATGGCGACCACGGCGCCTACGGAGATGTCGATGCCGCGCGTGGCAATCACCAGCGTCATGCCCAGTGATACCAGCACCAGCGGCGCG
Organism: uncultured Polaromonas sp.; assembly: GCA_964543355.1. Taxonomy (GTDB): domain Bacteria; phylum Pseudomonadota; class Gammaproteobacteria; order Burkholderiales; family Burkholderiaceae_C; genus Polaromonas. The sequence continues at coordinate 13,283 of CAZIYA010000027.1, read as the reverse complement.
GCGCGGTTGAGTATGTCGATCAGGCTGCCGTAGAGATGGCCATCGCGCCACTCCATGTGCAGAAAGCTGGCGTTGAAAGCGGTGTTCACCGCCAGTAGCAGCAGCAGCGTCAGCAGCGGCCAGGTAAGGCGGTGCCGCAGCATCGACGCCAGGTAGGAGAAAGAGGTGTCAGACATGCTCAGCCGCAATCAGTTCGTAGACGGTGTCTTCGCTGCTGCCGGCGGGCAGTTCGCCCACTTTGCGCCGGTCGCGCAGCACGACGATGCGGTGCGCCACCCGCACCACCTCGCTCATTTCGGAAGAGATGAAGACCACGGCCATCCCGGCCTGCGCCAGCCGCAGGATCTGTTCCATGATTTCCTGCTTGGCAGCCACGTCGATGCCGCGCGTGGGTTCATCGAGGATCAGCAGACGTGGTTCGGTCGCCAGCCAGCGCGCGATCATGGCTTTTTGCTGGTTGCCGCCGGACAGCAGGCCAATGGGCGTGTCCACGCTCGCGGTCTTGATGCCCAGCGCCTGGACAAAACGTGCGGCCAATGCCGTCTGTTCGGCCCGTGACAAAAAGCGGCGCACACCCATGCGGGCCTGCAGTGCGAGCGCAATGTTCTCGCGCAGCGACAACTCGGCCACGATGCCATCGGTCTTGCGCTCTTCCGGGCACAGCGCCAGGCCGTGCCGGATGGCATCGGCGGGGCTGGAAAAAGCGACTGTCTGCCCATCAATTTTGAGCACGCCGCGATCCGGCGTCTCCAGTCCAAACAACAAGCGCGCCAGTTCCGTGCGTCCAGCGCCCAGCAGCCCCGCTATGCCCAGCACCTCGCCGGCACGCACACGCAGGTCCAGCGGCTGCAGCTGGCCGGTTTGCCCCAGACCTTCGGCTTGCAGAAGTGCCGGAACCGCGTCATCAAACGGCGGCGGTGCCGCCGCAGCTACGGATTGCGCGGCCAGCTCCCGGCCCAGCATGGCCGCGATCAGTGCCTGGGGTCCCAGCTCGCTGGCCCGCCACTCACCGACCCAGGTGCCGTTGCGCAGAACGGTGATGCGGTCCGACACCGCATACACCTGGTTGAGGAAGTGAGTCACAAAAACGATGGCGAGACCGTCATCGCGCAGACGGCGCAGCACCTCGAAGAGTTTCTGTACCTCGTCGTCGTCCAGGCTGGAGGTCGGCTCGTCGAGGATCAGAACCTTCGATTCGATGCTGATGGCGCGCGCTATCGCCACCAGCTGCTGCACGGCCACGGGGTAGCTGGACAGCAGGCGCGTGACGTCGATGTCCAGGCCGATGCGCGCGACCAGTTCGTGTGCGCGGCGGTTGAGGGTGACCCAGTCGATGCGGTAGCCATGCGCCATGCCGCGCCGCGGATAACGGCCTGCAAAGATGTTTTCTGCCACCGAGAGGTTGGGGCACAGATTGACTTCCTGGTAGACCGTGCTGATGCCCAGCCGTTGCGCGGCAAGCGGCGAGCCGGGCCACACCGGCTGGCCGGCCAGCAGCATGTGCCCGCCGCTGGCTTCCAGCACGCCGGTGAGCACCTTGATCAGCGTGGACTTGCCCGCGCCGTTCTGTCCCATCAACGCATGTATTTCACCGGGGTACAGGCGCAGACGTACATCGCGCAGTGCCGGGATGCCGGCAAACTGCTTGTGGATACCCGTGAGTTCGAGCACGGGCTGGGTAGGGGTCGCCTCGTTCATGCCTTGTTCTTGTTGTAGACGTCGACAAACACCGCGGCCAGCAACACCACACCCTTGATGACCTGCTGGTAGTCGATGCCGACGCCCAGGATGGACATGCCGTTGTTCATCACGCCCATCACAAAGGCGCCAATGACAGCCCCCATGACCTTGCCCACACCACCCGAGGCCGAGGCGCCGCCGATGAAGCAGGCGGCGATCACGTCCAGCTCGAAACCCAGACCAGCCTTGGGGGTGGCGGTGTTCAGGCGGGCAGCGAACACCAGGCCCGCCAGCGCCGCCAGCACGCCCATATTGACGAAGGTGTAAAAGGCCAGGCGCTCGGTTTTGATGCCCGAGAGCTTGGCTGCTTTTTCGTTGCCGCCCAGGGCATAAACCCGCCGGCCTATGGTTGTGCGGCTGGTGATGAAGTCGAACAGGAAGATCAGCAGCGCCATCACGATCAGCACGTTGGGCAGGCCTTTGTAGGAAGCCAGCAGGTAGCTGAAATAGATCAACAAAGCGGCAAACACGGTTGTTTTTGTGAAGAAAATGACCGCAGGCTCGGCCTGGATGCCGTGTTTGAGCTGATTGGCCCGCGTGCGCAGCCCTGCCACTGCCAGCAAACCTGCCACCGCTACCCCCAACAGCAGCGAGCTCATGCGCAACCCTTCGGCGTTCAGCAGGTCGGGCATGAAGCCGGAGCTGAGCAGCTGGAAGGAATCGGGGAAGGGACCCACCGACTGACCCTGCAGCAGCGCCAGCGCCAGCCCCTTGAACACCAGCATGCCGGCGAGGGTGACAATGAAAGAGGGAATTCGGAAGAAGGCGATGAACCAGCCCTGGGTGGCGCCTATCAGTGCGCCGCAGGCCAGGCACAGGAGCGATGCGGGCACAAAATGCCACTCGTACTGCACCATCAGCACGGCGGCCAGCGCGCCTATGAAGCCGCACACCGAACCCACAGACAGGTCGATGTGCCCCGCCACGATGACCATCAGCATGCCCAGCGCCATGATGACGATGTAGCTGTTCTGCAGCACGAGGTTGGTGAGGTTGAGGGGCTGCATCAGCGTGCCCTCGGTCATGTACTGGAAGAAGGCCATGATGGCCACCAGCGTGATCAGCATGCCGTACTCGCGGAAGTTGTGCTTCAGGTAGTCGAGTGGCGATTTGTCGCCGTTTGAAGCCGCCTCGGCAGGCTTGATGGTGGCGTCGGGGTTTTTGTTGTTCATCGTCTCAGCTCGCTTTCACGATCGCTCGCATGATTTTTTCCTGGGAGGCTTCCGCGGTCGGCATTTCGGTGATGAACCGGCCTTCGTTCATCACATAGATGCGATCCGACATGCCCAGCAATTCGGGCATTTCCGATGAAATGAAAATCACGCATTTCCCCTCGGCCGCAAGCTGGGCGATGAGGGTGTAGATCTCGTACTTGGCGCCCACGTCGATGCCGCGGGTGGGTTCATCGAGGATGAGGACCTCGGGATTGGTGAAGAGCCATTTGCTGAGCACCACTTTCTGCTGGTTGCCGCCCGAGAGGTTGACGGTTTTCTGCCCGACACCCGAACAGCGGATGCGAAGTTTGTCCCGGTAACGCTGCGCGACCTGGTATTCACGGCCGCTGTTGATCACGGCCGCCGTTGAAACACCGTCGAGATTGGCCAGCGATACATTGAACTGGATGTCTTCACCGAGTACCAGGCCATTGCCCTTGCGGTCTTCGGTGACATAGGCCAGGCCATGGCGAACGGCTTTTTCCACCGTGCTCACGTCGATGGCTTTGCCGTACAGCAGCACCTGGCCGTTGATGCGGTGGCCCCAGGAGCGGCCAAAAATACTCATCGCCAGCTCGGTGCGCCCGGCGCCCATCAAGCCGGCGATGCCGACAATTTCGCCGCGACGCACCTGAAGGTTGACGTCCTTGATGAATTGCCTGTCGGTGTGCAGCGGGTTGTGGACATTCCAGTCGCGCACTTCAAACACGGTCTCGCCAATTTGCGGCTGGCGGGGGGGGTAGCGGTCGGCCATTTCGCGGCCCACCATGCCGCGGATCACGCGGTCCTCGCTGACGGCGTCGGCGCGGCAATCGAGCGTTTCCACCGTACTGCCGTCGCGCAGGATGGTGATGGCGTCCGCCACGCGCGAAATCTCGTTGAGTTTGTGCGATATCAGGATGCAGGTGATGCCCTGGCCCTTGAGTTCGAGCAGCAGGTCCAGGAGGGCCTGGCTGTCGTTTTCGTTGAGGCTGGCCGTGGGCTCGTCGAGGATGAGGAGCTTCACCTGCCGGGACAGCGCCTTGGCGATTTCCACCAGCTGCTGCTTGCCCACGCCGATGTCGGTGATCAGGGTGGCGGGTGACTCCTTGAGCCCCACTTTTTTCAGCAAGGCCTGCGTCTTGCTGTGTGCGGCCATCCAGTCGATCACGCCGTGGCTTGCGGTTTCCTTGCCCAGAAAGATGTTTTCCGCAATCGACAGCAGGGGCACCAGTGCCAGTTCCTGGTGGATGATGATGACGCCCAGCTGCTCGCTGTCATGGATGCCCAGGAAGCGGCGCTCCTGCCCGTCGTAGACGATCTCGCCACTGTAGGAGCCGTGCGGGTAGACCCCCGAAAGCACTTTCATCAAGGTCGATTTGCCGGCTCCGTTCTCGCCGACGAGGGCGTGGATTTCACCGGCACGCACGCGCAGGTTGACTTTGTCCAGCGCGACCACCCCCGGAAAGGTTTTGCGGATATCGCGCATCTCGAGAATCGTTTCCAATGCCTGTCCTTTGGTGCAAAAGTGATTCGCACCTTTGAGCGCAGGCGATCCCGTGCCTTGCGGCGCGGGACCGTCTGCTTCAACCGGTTACTTGATCTGCGACTCTTTGTAGTAACCGCTGCCTATCAGCACCTTGTTCCAGTTGGAGGCATCCACCGCCACCGGCTTGAGCAGATAGGAGGGCACCACCTTCACGCCGTTGTTGTAGGTCTTGGTGTCATTGATCTCGGGCTGTTTGCCGGAGAGTGTGGCGTCCACCATGTTGGCCGTCACCTTGGCCAGCTCGCGCGTGTCCTTGAAGACGGTGGAGTACTGCTCGCCTTTCAGGATGGATTTGACCGAGGGGATTTCCGCGTCCTGGCCGCTGACCACCGGACAGGGCTGCTGCGCCGTGCAGTAACCCACGCCCTTGAGGGACGACAGGATGCCGATGGACAGGCCGTCATAGGGCGACAGCACCGCGTGAACCTTGTCCTTGCCGTAGTAGGCCGACAGCAGGTTGTCCATGCGCGCCTGCGCCACCGAGCCGTCCCAGCGCAAGGTGCCCACCTTATTCATGCCCATCTGCTTGCTGCGCACCACCAGCTTTCCGCTGTCGATGTAGGGCTTGAGCACACTCATGGCGCCGTCGTAGAAGAAAAAGGCATTGTTGTCGTCGGGCGATCCGCCGAACAGCTCGATATTGAAAGGGCCCTTGCCCTGCTTCAGCCCCAGCTTGTCGACAATGGACGTGGCCTGCAGCACGCCGACCTGGAAGTTGTCGAAAGTGGCGTAGTAGTCCACGTTTTTCGAACCCTTGATCAGCCGGTCATACGCGATGACCTTGACGCCTTTGTCGGCCGCGTTCTGCAATGCCTTGGACAGCGTGGTGCCGTCGATGGAGGCGATCACCAGCACTTTCACGCCCTTGGTGATCATGTTCTCTATCTGGGCCAGCTGGTTCGGGATGTCGTCGTCGGCGTACTGCAGGTCCGTCTTGTAGCCGCGCTCCTTGAGCACCTTGACCATGTTGTCGCCGTCGGCGATCCAGCGGGCCGAGGACTTGGTCGGCATCGAAATGCCGATGCTGCCCTTGTCTTGCGCCCAGGCCGCTGGCGCGATGCCTGCGGTGCCGAGCACGAGGCCAGCCAGAACGGCCTGAAGAAATGTACGCTTCATGAAGTTGTCTCCTTGGAATGTGAGGGGGTGCGCCCGAGTATCAGGCGCACCGTCGCGGGTGCAGATCAGTACTTACGCTTGGGGAATTCCTTGGCAGCAACTTCCATCGGGAAAATGCCTTCTTCGGTAACGATACGTTTCTGAACCGGCTTGCCGGCCTTGATGTCCTTCACGGCCGACATCAGTTGCGGGCCCAGCAACGGGCTGCACTCCACCGAAACATTGAGCTTGCCGGCGATCATGGCTTCGAAGGCACCCTTCACGGCGTCGATCGAGATGATGGTGATGTCCTTGGCCGGCTTCATGCCTGCCTCTTCGATGGCCTGGATCGCACCGATGGCCATGTCGTCGTTGTGCGCGTAGAGCACGTTGATCTTCTTGCCCTCGGCCTTGAGGAAGGCTTCCATCACTTCCTTGCCCTTGGCGCGGGTGAAGTCGCCGGTCTGCGAGCGGATGATCTTGTACTTCGGGTCGGCCTTGATGATTTCCTCAAAGCCCTTCTTGCGGTCGATGGCTGGTGCCGAGCCCACGGTACCCTGCAATTCGACGATGTTCACGTCGCCTTTCTGGTCCTTCATTTTCTCTACCAACCAGCGGCCTGCCTTGCGGCCTTCTTCCACGAAGTCGGAGCCCATGAAGGAGACGTACAGCGAGGTGTCCTTGGTGTTCACCGCGCGGTCGGTCAGCACGACGGGGATCTTGGCGGCCTTGGCTTCACGCAGCACGGTTTCCCAGCCCGACTCGACCACCGGCGAGAAGGCGATCACGTCCACTTTTTGTGCGATGAAGGAGCGGATCGCCTTGATCTGGTTTTCCTGCTTCTGCTGGGCATCGGAGAACTTCAGTTCGATGCCGGCTTCCTTGGCCGCCGACTTGATCGACTCGGTGTTGGCGGTACGCCATTCGCTCTCTGCACCGACCTGGCTGAAGCCAAGAACAATGGGTTTCTGGGCCAGGACCGAGGCCGGCAGCAGGCCGGCAAGGGGAGCACAGGCAAGTGCGGCAGCGAGGGTGCGACGGTTCAGCTTCATATTGTCTCCTTGGTTGAAATAAAACTAACTGCTCTCTGGTGATCTTCAGTGTTCAGGCTAGCACGTAGCCGGTCTTTACAGTGGTATAAAACTCCGCGGCGTAGCGGCCCTGCTCGCGCGGGCCATGGCTCGATCCCTTGCGCCCGCCAAACGGCACGTGGAAATCAACACCTGCCGTTGGCAGGTTGACCATGGTCATGCCCACCTCGGCGTGGCGCTTGAAATGCGTGGCGTGTTTGAGCGAGGTGGTGCAAATGCCCGCGCACAGGCCGAAAGGCGTGTCGTTGGCCAGAGTCAGCGCGTGTTCGTAGTCGTCGGCACGCAACACGCAGGCGACGGGCCCGAAGATTTCCTCGCGCGCGACGCGGTGTTCAGGCCTGGCCAGGAACAGGGCAGGGCTCATGTAGTGCCCGGGTGTCGGGCGTTCCAGCAACTCGCCGCCCCAGACATGCTCGGCGCCTTCGTTGCGCGCGATGTCCAGGTAGGACAGGTTCTGTTCAAGCTGGCCGCGGTCAACCACAGGCCCGATGTCGATGCCGCGTTCCAGCGCGTGGCCGACCTTGAGCCCTGCCAGGCGCTGCCGCAGCCGGGCAACGAAAGCGTCATGTACCGGCGCTTCAACAATCAGGCGGCTCGATGCGGTGCAGCGCTGGCCGGTCGAGAAGTAGGAGCCCTGCACCGCGCATTCGATCGCCTGGTCGAGATCGGCGTCAGCCAGAACCACCAGTGGATTTTTACCGCCCATTTCCAGCTGCACCTTGGCGCGGCGCGCGGCTGTGGACTGGAGGATGCGCTCACCGGTCGCCACCGAGCCGGTGAAGCTCAAGGCATTGACGAGGGGATGGTCCACCAGCGTTTGTCCGACTTCGCGGCCGCTGCCCATGACCAGATTGAAGACGCCGGCCGGGAGCCCGCAGCGACTGATGATTTCTGCCAGCGCCCAACCGCAGGTGGGCACCAGCTCGGCAGGCTTGAAGACCACGGTATTGCCATAGGCCAGTGCGGGTGCGATTTTCCAGGCCGGTATGGCAAAAGGGAAATTCCACGGCGCGATGATTCCCACCACGCCGACCGGTTCCCGGGTGATGTCCACCTGGATGCCCGGCCGGACCGAGGCCATGGTTTCGCCGGGGATACGCAGCGCTTCACCCGCGAAGAATTTGAAGATCTGCCCGGCGCGCGCCACCTCGCCAATGCCCTCCGGCAGCGTTTTTCCTTCTTCCCGCGCCAGCAGCATGCCCAACTCGTCCTTGCGCGCCAGGATTTCACTGCCTATCTGGTCGAGCACGTCGGCGCGGCGTTGCGGCGTGCTGTGGCTCCAGTGCGGCAGGGCCTCTGAAGCGGCCCGGATCGCCAGTTCGGTCTGGTTGCGGTCGGCCCGTGCGTACTCGGCCACCACTTCCCGGGTATCCGAAGGGTTCTCGCTGATCCCGGTGGTGGTACCGGTTTCCCAGCGGCCATTGATGTAGTGCCGGGCACTTTGCTGCATCTCGCCAAACTTCATGAAAGCCTCTTTTTTCATATCGGCCTGCAGTCTAGGATTGATTTTGATATCAATCCAATCGTTTTTTTGACAAAATGCATATCAATCCATGCATTCTGGAAAACCCGATGAGCACTTACAACCACTGGTTCATACGCGCACGGCTCAAAACCCGGCAACTGCTGCTGCTGGTGGCCCTGGCTGAGGAGGGCAATATCCATCGCGCCGCGCAGGTGCTCAGCATGACGCAGCCGGCCGCTTCCAAGCTGCTCAAGGATCTGGAAGACGTTCTGGAAGTACCGCTGTTCGAGCGTTTGCCCAGGGGCATGCGGCCAACCTGGTACGGCGAAACCATGATCAGGCACGCACGCATGGCGTTGGCCAGCCTGAACCAGGCGCATGATGAGCTCGCCGCGCTCAAGACCGGCCACTTCGGGCAGGTCGGCATAGGCGCGATCACCTCGCCCGGGTTGGCCCTGTTGCCGCCGGCGGTTGCCCTCGTCAAGCAGGAACACCCGAGCCTGCGTATTTCACTGGACATCGAAACCAGCCCGGTGCTGCTGGAACGGCTGGAACAGGGCAAACTCGACATCCTCGTGGCGCGCCTGTTTGCCGAGCATGACAAGACCAACCTGCGTTACGAGCCCCTGACCGAGGAACCGGTGTGTGCAGTGGCGCGGCCGGGGCACCCGTTGCTGGGCATGACGGGCCTGACCCTGCGTGACGTGGTGGCGGCCGGCTGGATTGTGCCGCCTGCGGGCAGTGTGCTGAGGCACCGGTTTGAGCTGATGTTCCAGGAAGACGGGCTCGCGCCGCCGATCAATGTGATCGAGTCGTCAGCGCTGCTGTTCATCACGCGCATGCTGCAGCAAAGCGACATGGTGGCCGTGCTTGCGGCGGACGTGGCGCGGTACTACGCGGCACACGGCATCGTCTCGGTGTTGCCGCTGGCCATGCCTTGCCATATGGACGCTTTCGGCATCATCACCCGCACCGACCGGCTGCCGTCGCCGGCCGCCAAGGTCATGATGAAAGCGCTGAAGACGGCGAGCCTGACGCTTTACGGTCGCAAGCTGGAACTGGATTAAAGGTCAGACCCAGCCGGCGTCCACCTTGAATTCCTGCGCGGTGCACATGGCGGCGTCGTCGGAAGCCAGGAACAGCACCATGCGCGCGATGTCGTGGGGCAGCAGCTTGTCGGGCAGGCACTGGTTGCGCTGGATTTCCTTTTCGCCCTCGGCATTCAGCCAGAGCTTGATCTGCCGCTCGGTCATGACCCAGCCCGGCGACACGGTGTTGATGCGGATGCGGTCCTGGCCCAGCGTTTTCGCAAGCCCGCGCGTCAGGCCGTTCACTGAGGATTTGGCAACGGCATAACAGGGGTAGCCGACGCCCTTGCCCTGCCAGCCGGTGGAGCCCAGGTTGATGATGGAACCGGCACCCAGCCGCTGCATGCCCGGCACCACTGACTGGATGGCGAAAAAGGCAGGCCGCTCATTGATCGCCATGCGTTCGTCGTAATAAGCGGGTGTCACGGATTCCAGGCTGTGCCTGTCGTCGCTGGCCACGTTGTTGACCAGCACAGAGAAGTCGCCCAGCTCGCTCGCCGCGTCGCTGATGGCCGCCTGCAGCGCGGCCACATCCCGGACATCGCAGGCGCGCCACCATGGCCGGTCGTGCCCTGCCTGCGCCAGTTGCTCCGCCAGCGCCTCGCTGGCCTCCTTGGCAACGTCAATAAAAGCCACGCGCGCGCCTTGCTCCGCAAATGCCGTCACGATGGCGGCGCCTATGCCGCTTCCTCCGCCGGTGACAAAAACCGGGCGCTTGTTCAGGCTGGGAAATTGGGACAAGGTATGGCTAGCGGGTGCTGTGCGGATGATGGGTGAACTCGAATTGTTTGACATTGCAATTTATGTATCAATAAATATAAAAATAATAATTTTCAAACATCACTATGCATTGATATGATCCACCGCGTCAAGAGGCGCCTCGAACGGCGCATGCGCACAGACCAGCAACTTGGAGACATGAGTGAGCCCGATTCCAGACAGCTCCGCAGGCACGGATCGACAGCCCCTGAGCACGCCGGTGCTGGGTGCTGTTGAATGTGTCAACTCTGCCGGCGCGCGTCTGGGCGAGGGCGCTTTGTGGTCGCAGCGTGAGCAGGCCCTGTACTGGGTCGATATTCTTGCGTGCCGCCTGCATCGCTACCACCCTGCCAGCCTTACCCGCACCACCTGGTCCTTTTCGGAAGAAATTTCCGCGTTGGCAGAACGCGCCCACGCGCCCGGCCTGATCGTGACCATGCGGCGTGGCTTCGCGCTGTTTGACCCCGCGGCCGACAGTGAACCGCACTATCTGCATCAGCCCGAGCCGACGCTGCCGGGCAACCGCTTCAACGACGGCAAGTGTGATGCGCACGGCCGTTTCTGGGGTGGAACGATGGACTTTGACTGCGTGGCACCCACCGGTGCGCTTTACCGGTACGACCCTGACGGCCGCTGCACCCGCCACGACGAAGGTTTTGCCGTGACCAATGGCCCGACCTGGTCCGCCGATGGCCGTACCCTGTACTTCAACGACACGGTCAATGGTCGCGTTTATGCATATGACTTCGATGGCAGGGCGGGAACGGTTTCAAACAAGCGGCTCTGGCTGGCTTTTGCGGCTGGCGACGGTGTGCCCGACGGCATGACCACGGACGCCGCCGGCCGGTTATGGATTGCCCACTGGGGCGGCGCCTGCATCAGCTGCCATGACCCCATGAGCGCGCAGGAACTCTGCCGCGTGCCGCTGCCCACAAGTCATGTGACCAACTGCGCCTTCGGCGGGCCGGACCTGCGCACCCTCTTTATCACCACCGCATTAAGCGGGCTCACGCCTGAGCAGCTTGCCGACGAGCCGCTGGCCGGTGGCCTGTTTGCCGTTGCCGTCGACAGCCCGGGTTTGCCTGCCGGCCTGTTCGGCGGCTGATCGTCATGCGGCCTGCTTCATCCGTGATTGTTTTACCCATGAAAGTTCTTCCATGAACGAGTCCGCACATCCTGTCGTCTGGCTGCGCCACGCCGGCCAGCACCTGGGCCTGGTGCCCTCGCTGGGTGGCAGCGTGGCCGCCTGGCAACTCGACCGTCCGCAAGGCCGCCTGGACCTCTGGCGGCCTTGGGACGGCAAAACAACTGATCTTTACCAGACGGCTTCGTTTGCCATGGTGCCGTGGTCCAACCGCATCAGTGGCGGTGGCTTCACGCATGAGGGGCAGTTCCACGCCATGCACCCGAACCGCGCTGGCGAGCCCTATCCCATCCATGGCGACGGCTGGCTGCAGCCCTGGCAGATCTCGCAGCCGGCCGCCGATACGCTGGTGATGGCGCTGACATCGCACCGCTTTGGCGGCAACCCGTATGACTATGAAGCGGTGCAGACCTTCCGGCTTGTGGATGGCGGGCTGGACCAGCAGGTGCAGGTGCGGCACCTGGGCGCAGAGCCGCTCCCTTATGGCCTGGGCGTGCATCCCTGGTTTCCGCGCACGCCGGCAACGCGGATAAGCGCGCCGGTGCAAGGCGTCTGGCTGTGTGGAGACGACCCGCTGCCGGTTGCGCACACGACCCGTTTCCCGGCGGGCTGGAACCTGAACGAGGGCGCGCCAGCCAACGGCCCGCTCATCGACAACGCCTACACCGGTTGGGGCGGCAAGGCCAGCATCGCCTGGCCTGAGCTGGGCCTGCAGCTCACGGCCGGCATGCCTGACTTCGAGCAGGATGGCGGCGCCGCGCAGCACTTCTGTTTGATCTACCGGCCGCCGCAGGGCCCGGCTTTCTGTTTTGAGCCCATCACGCAACCCATAGATGCCTTCCACATACCGGGGCAACCCGGTCTGCGTGTGCTCGGCCAGGGTGAGCAGTTTTCGCTCAACATCCAGTGGCGCGTCGCGTCACTCGCGACACAGGCCTGAACTCCGGGTACGCCTGCAGGCAAGGCCGCGGGCGATTTTCATACCTGGCCAGCCAGGCGCCGTGCCGCTTCGAGCACGGGTTTTGACATGGCGTTCGGTGTAGCGGTTGGCCGACATGGTCAGTGTCAGTGCCTCGGCCAGCGTGCCAGTGGAAGGAATACAGTTCTATCCTGCAGAACAATAGACATCATGCAAGCCACCCTTCAAAACCATGTACTCATCAGCGAGGTCGGCCCGCGTGACGGCCTTCAAAGTATCTCGCGCGCCATGGCCACCGACTACAAGCTGCGCTGGATCACGGCCCTGTACGACGCCGGCCTGCGCGAGATCGAGGTCTGTTCCTTTGTGCCGGCCAAACACCTTCCGCAGATGGCAGATGCTGCCGAGGTGGTGAAACATGCCTTGACCCTGCCGGGCCTGACCGTGATGGCGCTGGTGCCGAATCGCCGCGGGGCGCAAAGCGCGCTGGACGCCGGCGTGCACAAGCTGACGGTGCCGGTGTCGGCCAGCGCCGCGCATTCGCTGGCCAATGTGCGCAAGACGCGCGAGGAGATGGTCGAGGAGGTACGCGCCATTGCCGCGTTGCGTCGCGAATTCACCCCCCAGGTCAAACTCGAAGCCGGCATCTCGACCGCTTTTGGCTGCACGCTGCAGGGAGACGTGCCGGAGGACGACGTGATCCGCCTCGCTGCACAGTGCGTGGCTGCCGGTGCGGACGAATCCGGCCTGTCGGACACGGTCGGTTATGCCAACCCCGCGCAGGTGCGCCGCCTCTTCAGAAGGCTGCGTGCCGAAATTGGCGACAGGGCCGGCGCCGCGCACATGCACAACACGCGTGGCCTGGGTCTGGCCAATTGCCTGGCCGCCTGGGATGAAGGTGTGCGCACTTTTGATTCCTCCCTGGGCGGGCTGGGGGGCTGCCCCTATGCGCCAGGCGCCTCCGGCAACGTGGTGACGGAAGACCTGGTGTTCATGTTCGAGGCCATGGGGCTGTGCACCGGCGTCGACATCGGCAGGCTGCTGGCTGCGCGCGAGCCGCTCAGGGCAGGGCTGCCGGGCGAGGCGATTTACGGCATGACGCCCGAGGCCGGCCTGCCCAAAGGTTTTGTGCAGGGAGCCGCTTGTGCCTGAGGCCAGCACATCCGCCGGACAAAAAGCCCTGCCCTATGCGGGCATCCGTGTTGTTGAATTCACCCACATGGTGATGGGCCCGACCTGC
>CAZIYA010000026.1:0-19752 GCA_964543355.1 uncultured Polaromonas sp. | reverse complement strand
GGCAGCGTCACGGCGGGCAATGCCTCGGGCGTGAACGACGGCGCCTGTGCGCTGCTGATCGCCAACGAGGAAGCCGCGAAGCAGAACGGCCTCACGCCGCGCGCGCGCATCGTCGGCATGGCGACGGCCGGTGTGCCGCCGCGCATCATGGGCATAGGCCCCGCACCCGCCACCGAAAAGGTGCTGGCACTGACCGGCCTGAGCCTGGCGCAGATGGATGTGATCGAACTCAACGAAGCTTTTGCCGCGCAGGGCCTGGCCGTGCTTCGCCTGCTGGGCCTGCAGGACGACGATGCGCGCGTCAACCCGAATGGCGGTGCGATTGCGTTGGGTCACCCGCTGGGCGCTTCGGGCGCGCGCCTGGTGACCACTGCCGTGAACCAGCTGCACCGCACCGGCGGCCGCTACGCCCTGTGCACCATGTGTATCGGCGTGGGGCAGGGTATCGCCGTGGTGCTGGAGCGCGTGTGACTGGCGCTGACTGTTCTTAAAGCGACATCGAAGGCCGCTGTGCCATGGCCGCGCGCCAGCGCACCAGCTCCGGGTGCTGCTCGCCGGGCCTGACCTTGACGATGCGCGCAAAATCCACCGCCACCACGGCGGTGATGTCTGCAATGCTGAACTGCCCTGCGGCAATGAACTCGCGGCCCCGCAGCCGCTCATCGAGCACGGCAAAAAACTGCTGCACGCGCGCGAGTCCGCGCTGGACGAGTTCGGGAATCTGCGGATAGTCCACCGGCCCGGGCAGGGCGCGGTTCGCCATCCCGGGCGAGCTGTTGCGCAGGCACTCGGCAATCGCCAGCAGGCCCTCAAACTCGATGCGCCACTGCCAGCTCGCGATCTCGGCTTTCTCCAGTGCAGTGCTGCCCAGCAGGGGCGGCTGGGGGCAGTGGGCTTCCAGCCAGGCGGCGATCGCGGCGTTGTCGGTGAGCATCACCCCTTCGTCGGTGCGCAGCGCGGGCACGGTGCACTGCGGGTTGATACGGCGATAGGCCTCACCCATCTGTTCCGCGGCTCGCAGGTCCACTTGCACCGTCTCATGGGGCACGCCTTTTTCGGCCAGCAGAATACGCGCGCGGCGCGGGCTGGGAGCGGTGGCGCAGTCGTACAGGGTGATCATGCTGGCGCCAGCTTGTCCTGGGTGCGGGTGTCGAAGTCGCCCGCCTCATGGCGCTCATGCAACTGGCTGGAAGGTTCACCCCAGGTGCGGTTCACCATGCGCCCGCGTTTGGCGGCGGGACGTTTTGCAATTTCGTTGGTCCAGCGCAGCACGTGGGTGTAGGCCTGTACCTGCAGGAATTCGCCGGCTTCATACAGCTGGCCTTTGACGAGGGTGCCGTACCACGGCCACACCGCCATGTCGGCAATGGTGTAGTCATCGCCCGCCAGCCAGGGCACCTCGGCGAGGCGGCGGTCCAGCACATCGAGCTGGCGTTTGACCTCCATCGCATAGCGATCAATCGGGTATTGCATCTTGCTCGGGGCATACGCGTAGAAGTGGCCGAAGCCACCGCCCAGAAAAGGCGAGCTGCCCATTTGCCAGTTGAGCCACGACAGGCACTCGGCGCGCGCGGCGCCACCTGCGGGCAGGAACGCACCGAACTTCTCGGCAAGATATTGCAGGATGGCCCCTGACTCAAAAACCCGCAGGGGTGCGGCGCCGCTGCGGTCCACCAGCACCGGGATCTTGGAGTTGGGGTTGGCCGCCACAAAACCGCTGCCGAACTGCTCCCCCTCATGGATGCGGACCAGCCAGGCGTCGTATTCCGCACCGCTGTGGCACAAGGCCAGCAATTCCTCCAGCATCACCGTGACCTTGACGCCGTTGGGCGTGCCCAACGAATAAAGCTGCAGCGGATGGCGGCCTACCGGCAAATCCTTCTCATGAGTCGGACCAGCCAGAGGCCGGTTGATGTTGGCAAAGCGGCCACCGCTCGACGGCGGCGGCGACCAGATGGCAGGAGGGACGTAGGGCGTGGAGTCGTTCATGCGAGCGATATTGCCTGAGTTTGGAGGTGTCTGCACGACAGGCCCTGTTTGAAGGATCGAGCTTTTTTCCGCCACCGGGAAAACTGATTTCCTCTGTATTTCTTGAACCCTGCCGGCTGCTGCGGCACATTAGCGCCAGATGTTATGAACAAGGAGACAGCATGACGGTGCGCATCGGATGGATAGGCTTGGGACGCATGGGGGAGGCCATGGCCAAACGCCTGATCAAGGCCGGCAACGAGGTCAGCGTGTGGAACCGCACCGCGTCCAAAGCCGCACCGCTGGCCGAGTACGGTGCCACTATAGTCGGCAGTAAGCAGGACCTGGCCTCCTGTGACATCGTGTTCACCATGGTCTCCACCACCGACGACCTCAAGCAGGTGCTGTTCGACGAAGGTGGCCTGGTGGCGGGCGCGGCCAAACCCAGAATCGTCGTGGACAGTTCGTCCATCTCGCAGGAAGGTTCGGCCGAGATCCGCACGCGGCTTGAAGCCATGGGTGTTGGTTACCTGTGCTCGCCGGTGTCGGGCAATGCCAAGGTGGCCAAGGCCGGCAAACTGCTTCAGGTAGCCTCCGGCCCCAAGGCCTTGTACACCGAGGTCGAGCCTTATTTGCAGGCGATGGCGCGCAAGGTGATGTGGGTGGGCGGGGGGGAGCTGGCCCGCATCTGGAAGATCGCTCACAACACCATGTTCGGCGTGATCATCCAGAACCTCTGCGAGATCACGGTGCTGGCCGAAAAGGCCGGCATTCCGCGCCACATCTTTCTCGAAAGCATCAACGACTCGGTGCTCGGCTCCATGTACACGAAGTACAAGACGCCGATGCTGACCAACCTGACCTTCGACCAGGTGACCTTCACGCCAAAGTTGCTGCTCAAGGACATGGACCTCGGCCTGGGTGCTGCGCGTGCGCACGGCGTGGCCATGCCGGCCGCCGCTGCCACGCGCGAGTCGGTAGCACGCATGGTCGGGCGCGGTCACGAGGACATCGACTTTGCCGTGCTGCTGGTGGAAACCGCGAGGGATGCCGGCCTGGAACTGAAACCGGAAAACGTGAAAATGAGCGACGGACTGGAAAGCTGAAGATGGGGTCACCGGCCAGAACCCTGATCAAAGGCGCCACCATCATCACGATGGATGCGCAGGGCGACCTGTCCGTGGGCGACATCCTGGTGACGGGCGACACCCTGACCGAGATTGCGCCGGCCATCCATGCCGATGACGCGCAGGTGGTCGATGCCACCGGCCACATCATCATCCCCGGCCTCGTCAACGCCCACATGCACACCTGGCAGACCGCCCTGCGCGGGCTGGCTGCCAACTGGACGCTGCTGGAGTATTTCAGGAAGATGCACGCCGGGCTGGCCACGGTGTTCACACCGGACGATCTGCACATCGCGACGCTGGTCGGCTCGCTGAACCAGCTCAACTGCGGCACCACCACGCTGGCCGACTGGTGCCACAACAACCCGACCCCGGCGCACAACGACGCAGCGATTGCCGCTCTGCTCGCGTCCGGGATACGCGCAGCTTTTTTCCATGGCACGCCCAAGCCCGACCCGCAGCCCGGGCAGGCACCGTTCTGGGAAGTGCCGCACCCGCGCGCCGAGATCGAGCGCCTGCTCAAGGCGCACCAGGGCCAGCCGCTGCTGAGCGTGCAGGCGGCAGTGCTGGGGCCGCATTACTCGACGCTGGAAGTCGCGCTGCACGACTTCGCCATGGCCAAAGACCTGGGCCTGATCGCTTCGCTGCACCAGGGCGGTGGCCCTGCGCGCACGCCCGACGGCTGGAGAAAGCTGGAGGCCGCCGGCCTGCTCGGTGAACACGTCAACATCGTGCACGGCCATGCGTTGAGCGACATGCAGCTGCAGCGTTTTTGTGAACTGGGCATGAGCTTTTCAGCAGCGGCCGAAAGCGAGATGAGCCAGGGCCACGGCCACCCGATCACCGGGCGCCTGCGGGCGCTGGGCCGCGCCCCGTCGCTCGGCGTGGACCTGGAAAGCGTGATGAGCGGCGACATGTTGTCGCAGGCGCGTATCGCGCTGGGTATCCAGCGCTCGCTCGACAACGTGGCCTACCGCGAAACCTGCGGCGCCATCCCGTCGACCTCGACCATCACGACGCGGGAAGCCCTGTCGTGGGTGACGGTGGAGGGGGCTCGCATGCTCGGGCAGCAAAACCGCATCGGCTCGCTGGCCGCCGGCAAGCAGGCCGACCTGGTGATGGTCCGCGCGAGCGACCTGAACATGCAGCCGGTGCATGACCCGGTCAGTTCAGTCGTGATGCAGACCTCGCTGGCCAACGTCGACAGCGTGATGGTTGCCGGCCGCTGGAAAAAACGCCATGGGCAGTTGCTGGACGTGGACCTGCAGTCGCATCTGGCGGCCTTGCAGGTGTCGGGGCAAAAGATCGCCAAGGCGTTAGCACTATAAAAACAATAGCTGCTGGCGCCCGTGTGTAAAGGGCAGAGACCCATTTTTATAACAAACCCAGGAGACAAACCATGAAACGTTTCATTCTTCTCGCCGTGAGCCTGCTGACTGCGGGCATGGCGCTGGCCCAAAGCTACCCCAGCAAACCCATCAAATTCCTCGTCCCCTTCACCGCCGGCAGCGGTACCGACCTGATTGCGCGCAGCATCGCCGACACCATGAGCAAAAGCATGGGGCAACCCGTCGTGATCGAGAACAAGCCGGGCGCCGGCGGTACCATTGCCGCGGGCCTGGTGGCCAAGGGCGAGGCCGACGGCTACACCGTGCTGGTGCATTCGTCGGGCCATGCGCTGAACCCCGCGATCTACAGCACCATCGGCTACGACACCCTCAAGGACCTGACTGGCATCACGCCGCTGGCTGCCCTGCCCAATGTGCTGGTCGTCAACCCGGCCAAGGGCTGGAAGTCGGTGGCCGACCTGGTGGCCGCCGCCAAGGCCAAGCCGGGCCAACTCAACTACGCGTCAGCAGGCGTCGGCAGCGCAACCCATCTCAACGCGGAGAAGTTCCGGTTGCAGGCCGGCATCGAGGCCCTGCATGTGCCCTACAAGGGAACGCCGGAAGCGATGAGCAACGTCATCGGCGGCAGCAACGACTGGTTTTTCGCGCCGCTGGCTTCGGCCTTGCCGCTGGTGAAAGACGGCAAGCTGCAGGCACTGGCGGTCAGCACGCCCACGCGTTCGCCTTCATTGCCGCAGGTGCCCACCACGATCGAGGCCGGCGTGGCGGGTTCGGACTACACCTTCTGGGTGGGCATGATCGTCGCAAGCAGCACGCCCGCGCCCGTGGTCAAACGCCTGCATGAAGAGGCCCTCAAGGCCATGGCCAACCCGGAAGTCAAGGAGCGCATGAACAAGTTGGGCGCCGATCCCTTCCCCCTGTCGGTCGAGGCTTTCAATGCCTTCATCAAGACCGAAGTGGATGCCGCAGCGCGGATTGCCAGGGCGGCCGGTCTCAAGGGACAGTGATGGCAGTGGTGCACGTCGCCGGCGTTGGCAAGATGGGGTTGCCCATGGCCGGA
This sequence comes from uncultured Polaromonas sp., assembly GCA_964543355.1. Lineage (GTDB taxonomy): Bacteria > Pseudomonadota > Gammaproteobacteria > Burkholderiales > Burkholderiaceae_C > Polaromonas. The sequence goes on along the minus strand of CAZIYA010000026.1, from coordinate 14,248 downwards.
CACCTGCAGGCGGCTGGCCATGCGGTGACGGTCAGCGACCCCAGCGATGACCGTCTTCAGCTGGCTCGCCGACAGGGCCTGCCGGTGGCGGACGATGCCGACGCCGCCATGGGGCGCGCCGACGTGGTGCTTTCCTCGCTGCCGAACGATGCAGCCCTGCGCCAGGTGGCCGCGCAGGTGGCGCGCTCAGCGCGGCGCGGTGCAAGCTACATAGACACCAGCACGGTGTCGCAGCAGGCCTCGGCCGAGGTTGCCGGGGAGCTGGCAGCCGCCGGCGTGTTCTACCTGCGCACCACGGTGTCGGGCAACAACAAGATGGCCGAGGCGGCCCAGCTCACGGTGATGGCGTCCGGGCCGCGCGCGGCCTATGACGCCGTGTTGCCGCTGCTCAAGACCCTGGGGCCGAACCAGTTCTACCTCGGCGAGGCCGAGCAGGCGCGCCTGATGAAGCTGGTGGTCAACCTGATGATTGCGCAGACCAGCGCGATGCTGGCCGAAGCCCTGACCCTGGGCCGCAAGGGCGGGCTGGACTGGAGCGACATGTGGCAGGTGCTGGGCGCGAGCGCGGTGGCCTCGCCGATTGTCAAGGCAAAGGGCGTGCAGCTTTCGCAGCGCGACTTCACGCCGACATTTACAGTCGAACAGATGATCAAGGACCTCACGCTCATTCTGGGTGCCGGCGCGGACAGCCATGTGCCGCTGCCGCAGACCGCACTCACCCACCAGCTTTTGCATGCGGCGCTGGCCCAGGGCGATGGCCTGGAAGACTATGCGGCCATCATCAAGGCCGTCGAGCGCAGCGCCGGCCTGTCCACCGAACCGGAATGAAGCCATGAAAAGTTTTGTCTACAACGCGCAGGCGGCCCGCGTCGTTTTTGGCGCCGGCAGCCTGCAGCACCTGGGCCGCGAGATCGAGGCGCTGGGCGCGCGCAAGGCGCTGGTGCTGTCCACGCCGGAGCAGCGTGCCTCGGCCGAGATGATCGCCGGCCTGCTGGGGCCGCGTGCCGCCGGCATGTTCGACCGGGCCGTCATGCATGTACCGATGGAAACCGCACGCGAAGCCCGGGACCTGGCCCGCCGGCTCGGCGCCGATTGCGCCGTCGCGATCGGCGGCGGCTCCACCACCGGGCTGGGCAAGGCGATCGCGCTGGACTCCGGCCTGCCCATCCTGGCGATTCCCACCACCTATGCCGGCTCGGAAATGACACCGATCTACGGCATCACCGAGGGCGGCATGAAAAAAACCGGCAAGGACAGCCGCGTGTTGCCGCGCACGGTGATCTACGACCCCGAGCTGACGCTGGGCCTGCCGGTGGGCATGAGCATCACCAGCGGCATCAATGCGATTGCCCACGCCGCAGAAGGCCTGTACTCGGTGGACAGCAACCCCGTCATGGACTTGATGGCAAAAGAGGGCATAGCCGCCATGGGACGGGCGCTGCCAGCTATCAAAAACGTAGCGAATGACCTGGCCGCCAGAAGCGATGCCCTGTACGGCGCCTGGCTCTGCGGCACCGTGCTGGGCAATGTGGGCATGGCCCTGCACCACAAGCTGTGCCACACGCTGGGCGGCAGTTTCAACCTGCCGCATGCCGAGACCCACACCATCGTGCTGCCGCATGCCCTGGCCTACAACGCCGCCGCGGCGCCGCAGGCCATGGCGGCCATCGCTGTCGCGCTGCAGGCGGGCAGTGCAGCGCAGGCCGTGTTCGACCTGGCGAAGAACCATGGCGCACCGGTGGCGCTGCGTGATATCGGCATGAAAGAGGCCGACCTGAACAAGGCCTGCGACATCGCGATGCAGAACCAGTACCCGAATCCGCGCCCGCTGGAGCGTGCCGCGATACGGCAACTGCTGCAGGATGCATACGAGGGGACGCGGCCACGCGACTGAGATGTGGCCGGCCACTACACTGGGGTCCTGCTCAATGACCTGTACATGTAGTGATGGAAATAATTCTTCTTATTCTGGTGGGGGTTGCCATCGGCGCCTACCGGCTCAAATCGAAAAGCCAGGCCAGGCGCATCGCGCTGCTGGCCAGCCATCTGGGCAGGTACCAGGTGGAAAAGCTGATGGAAAGCCTGACCGAGGGCTACCTGCGGGCGCTGGGCGAAAAAGACCCGGAGCGGCAAGCCCAGATCTGGAACATGCTGGCGGCCTCCGAGGAACAGCTGGTGGAGCAGTTCAGCCGCTTCGCCGCGGATTTCTCAGCCGTGGATGTGGCCGATTCCCGCGTCAGCAAGCTGCCGGTGTTCCTGCCTGAAGCCGACCGGTTTTTTCCCGACAACACCTTCGACATGCGGCGCGCCCTGGCCGTCCACGCGCAGGGGATAGCGCGCGCGGCAAAAAATGCGGCGGGCCGTTCACCGCGCGACAAGGCCTACACACTCTCGGCCGAACTGTTCCTGATGCAGCACACCTGCCACTGGTACTGCCGCTCCAAAACCATCGCTTCGGCCCGCATGATGGCCCGGCACCGGACACCCTACCAGCAGCTGCTCGAATCGGTGGACCCGCAGACGCGCGAGGCCTACCTGGCGGTGATCGGCCGGTGACCGGCAGGCCGCGCTGTACCAATTGCCTGCGGCCGCGAAGCAGCTGCATCTGCCGCTGGATCACGCCGGTGGCGCACGAGGTTGAGGTGCTGATCCTGCAGCATCCGCTGGAAGTGGACAACTCCAAGGGGACGGCACGCCTGCTGCAGCTGAGCCTGCCGTCCAGCCGGCTGCTCACCGGTGAAGTGTTTGCGCCTGGCGACTGGCAGCCGCCCGGCAGCACCAGACACAACCTCCTGCTGTACCCCGACCTACCTTCCGACCGTACTGCCGGATGGCCGGAGCCGCCTGCGCTGGCGCCCGGCATGCTGCAGGACCCGTCGCTGCTGCGGCTGATCGTGCTTGACGGCACCTGGCGCAAGAGCCGCAAGATGCTTTACCTCAACCCCCGGTTGCTGCACCTGCCGCGCCTGTCGCTGCAGGGCCTGCCGGCGTCGAACTACCTGATTCGCCGCGCCCACAAGCCTGACCAGCTGTCCACGCTGGAAGCCACCTGCGCTGCGCTGGCCCAGCTGGAGGACGATGCCGAAAAATTCCAGCCGCTGCTGGCGGCGTTCGATGGCTTTGTGGCGCAGCAGATGGCTTACGCCGATTCCGGCCCAGGGCTATAAGCCAAATCGGCCCCTGGCCCTTTCCGGGAAAGGGCTGACAGCTATTCATTCAGGAGCGATCCGGGTCCGGACGCGGAGAGTGGCCGCTGGCCTGGGCGAGCACCTTCAGCGCCTGTCCGGCGTGGTGGCCGCGCCAGGCCACGATCTGGTCGGGGCGGATCAGTGCCAGCGGCGCTTCATACAGCGCCCGCAGTGTTTCCGATGCGTGCGCGACAACCTGGAGGTCAAGGCCCAGCGCCGCTGCTGCGTCGACAAAGCCCTGAGTGCCGGGTGCGTCCGGCCCCAGCATCAGCAGCGTCCATTCAAAGTTGAAACTGTCGTACAGCGAGGAGCCGTCGTCCAGCCAGGCGTGCGGCGCGCGGCCACCGGGGCTGGCACTCGGCTGGTAGTTGCCGGCTTCGTCCGGCGGCGCCGTGCTGCCGTCTTTCACGATCAGCGGCGAGCCGTCGTAACGCCCGCCAAAGGTCACGCCGGGAATGTTGAACTCCAGGCGAACGTGCTGGTTCAGGTAGCTGGAGGCGCGCTCTCGCTCGGCCCGCCCCGCGGCATCTTCCTGCTCCAGCAGGTCGGTGGCGCGGAAGCTGCCGACCGAATCGGCAAACCGCCGGGCATAGGTGGTGTTGCGTTCGGCCAGCGGTTTGCGCTCCGGCCCGTAGCTGTCCAGCAACTGCGGCGGTGCCTGGCCGCGGACCACGGCGGCCAGCTTCCAGCCGAGGTTGACGGCGTCTTCCACCGCAGTGTTGTAGCCGAGCCCGCCGGTCGGCGTGAACAGGTGGGCTGCATCCCCGCCTATGAACACCCGCCCCCGCTGGAAGTTGTTCGCCACCAGAGAATGCCCCGCGATCCAGGTGCCGACCGACAGCACCTCGATGGGCACATGCGCGCCCATGGCTTCATCGACAATCCGCTGCGCATCATCGGCGGTCCAGCCGTCGGCATCTTCACCCTCGTGCACGGCGGCGTGAAAGGCAAACTCAGACTGGCCGTCCACCGAGGCCATGAAAGCGCGGCGCCGGGCATTGACCGACACATACATCCAGGCGCGGGCGTGAGGGAACACCTTGTAAAAATCCGGCGCACGCAGATAGACCGCAAGCATCTTGCCGCCCATGAACTCGCGCCTGACACCGCTGGCGCCGTCCCAGGCGATGCCCAGCGCGCTGCGCACCAGACTGCGCGGGCCGTCGGCGCCGACCAGGTAGGCGGCCTGCACGTCCTGGGCTGGCCCGCCGGCGGTGGCGCGCACCTGGGCCTGCACATGGCTGCCGCGGTCTTCAAAAGCCTCCAGCGCCCAGCCGTAACGCACGGCTATGCCGGGCAGGGCTTCGGCGTGGCGGCGCAAGGCGGCTTCGACAAACTTCTGCGACACGCGGTGCGGCAATTCGGCGGCACTCCAGGAGCCACCCATGGCCTTGACGTTCTCCACCGCCTGCGCGGCGGTGGGCAGATGCAAGCGGGCCAGCTCATGGCCGGTGTAATGCGTGAAGTAGGCAATGTCGGTCGGGTGGTCGGCCGGCAGGCCCTGGGCGCGGATCTCGCCGGCAAAACCCAGGCGGCGGAAATGCTCCATGGTGCGCGCCTGCGTGGCGTTGGCCTGCGGGTTGAAGGCGGTGCCGGGTTTGGGGTCCACCAGCAGGCAGCGTACGCCGCGCCGCCCGAGTTCGTTGGCAAGCATCAGGCCGCAGGGGCCGCCGCCGGCGATCAGCACGTCGGTATGCAAAACGTTCGCCATCTCAGTACACCCCGAACCGTCCGGTCCACTTGCGTTCGTAATCCTGCTTGGCGAAATGTTCGGCCATGAAGTCGATGAAGGTGCGCACCTTGGCCGACAGGTGTTTGCGGCTGGGGTAGGCGAGGTTGATGGTCAGGTGCGGCAGGTCCCAGTCGTCGAGCACCGGCACCAGTCGTCCGGCCACGATGTCGTTGTAGAGGATGTAGGTCGGCTGCACCAGGATACCCATGCCGTCGAGCGCCGCAGCGCGCAGGATCTGGCCGTCGTTCGATTCCAGCAGGCCTTTCACCGTCACCGTGGTGGTTTCGCCGTCCCGCGTGAAGCGCAATTCGTTCGGGTTGTTGGCGTAGGTGTAGATCAGCAGCTTGTGCCGGTGCAGCTCTTCCAGTGTTTTTGGAAAACCGTGCTGCGCAAAGTAGCGCGGTGAAGCAGCAAGGATACGCCGCGTCTCGCCCAGGCGGCGGATGGTGATGTTGGAGTCGGGCTCGATCTCGCGGGTGCGGATGGCCACGTCGATGTTGTTGTCGATGATGTCCAGGTAGCGGTTCGCGGCTTCGACATGCACGGTCACGTTGGGGTAGCGCTGGGTGTACTCGCGCAGCAGCGGTGCCACGTGGTGCAGTGAAAAAGACAGCGAGGCTGTGATGCGCAGCACACCGGTCGGGTTCAGTGCGGTGGCGTTGACGGCTGACTCGGCATCCTTGAGGTCGGACAGGATGGTCTTGGCGCGGCTGAAAAACTCCTGGCCGGTGTCGGTGAGGTAGAGCCGGCGCGTGTTGCGCTCCACCAGCCGGGCGCCCAGGCGTTCTTCCAGCGCCGACAGATGCCGGCTCGCGGCCGCATTGGACAGGTCCAGTGCTTCGGCGGCGCGGCTCAGGCTGCCGGTTTCGGCCACCTGCACAAAGAGTTCGATTTCAGTCCAGCGGTCCAAGCCCAGTCTCCTGCATTTTTGCGCGATGTTCTTGTTGACTGTCCGCATTGTGGCGCGGGGCAGGCGTCCTTTTTTCCACGGCGTGGAAAAGTCATTTGCGCCGGTGAGCTTTTCCAAATTGTTGCCGCGGCCTACATTTGGCGCAAAGAGAGCTAACCCGAAGGAGACTGTGTGCGCAATCTGAATCAGGACACCATCACCCAGGCGGTGATTGCGCGATTCGCAGGCACGCCTGATGCGCGCCTGAAGGAACTGATGACCAGCCTCGTGCAGCACCTGCATGCCTTTGCCCGTGAAGTGAAACTGACCGAAGAGGAATGGCTGGCCGGCATTGAATTTCTCACTGCCACCGGACAGAAATGCGACGACAAGCGCCAGGAATTCATTTTGCTCAGCGACACGCTGGGCCTGTCCATGCTGACCGTGGCCATGAACAATGACAAGCCGCAAGGCTGCACCGAAGCCACAGTGTTCGGCCCCTTCCATGTTGAAGGCGCGCCGCATTACGAACACGGTGCCGATGTTGCCAACGGTGCGGCGGGTGAGCCCTGCATCGTGCGGGGCAGGGTGCTGGGCCTGGGCGGCGAAGCGGTGGCCGGTGCCGTGGTCGAAGTCTGGCAGGCCGACGCCGAGGGCAACTACGACGTGCAGTACCCGGACCTGGAGCAGCACCGCGCGCGCGGCGTGCTCACCTCCGGCCCGGACGGCCGTTTCCATTTCAGAAGCATTGTGGCTGAGGCCTACCCCATTCCTGTGGACGGGCCGGTGGGCGACATGCTGCGCGCCACCAAGCGCCACCCCTGGCGGCCGGCGCACCTGCATTTCATGATCACGGCGCCGGGTTATGAAAAGCTGGTCACGCACGTATTCCGCAGCGGCGACCGCTACCTCGACTCGGACGCCGTGTTCAGCGTGCGCCAGTCGCTGGTAGCCGACTGGGTCAGGCAGCCCGACGGTGTTTACAGCCTCGATTTCGATTTCGTTCTCAACCCGGTTCGCCCGGCTCAACCGGTCCCATAAAGTGATCCATACCTTTTTCCTGATCGACAAGCCCGGCAGAAGCGAGTTGCGCCAGCGCATGCGGCCCGAACACAAGGCCTACCTGGCTGCCGTGGCAGACCGCATCGCTTTCGCCGGACCGCTGGTTGCCGATGACGGCCAGACCATGATCGGCAGCCTGCTGGCGATTGACTTCGACTCGCGCGAGGCGGCGCAGGCCTGGCTGGCCGATGAACCTTTCACCCGTGCAGGGGTTTACGCGAGCAGCAGCATCCATGCCTTCGTGAACCTGTGGCCGCAGAAAGCCGGGTTTCCCGAATGATCAAACACATCGTCATGTGGAACCTGCGCGGCGACACGCCGGAAGAAAAAGCCGAAGGCAGCACCTTGCTCAAGCGCAGCTTCGAGTCGCTGCGCGGGCGCATTCCCGGGATGCTGCATCTTGAGGTCGGCATTGATTCCAGCGGCGTCGACTATGCCTGCGATGTGGTGCTGTACACGGAGTTCGAGACACAGGCCGCGCTCGATGCCTATGCCACGCACCCGGAACACCTGCGCGTCAAGCACGAACTGGCCGATCTGCGTGTGGCCCGGCACCAGGTGGACTACGAGGGTCTGCCGGAGCGCCGTTTGCCGGGTATTTCGCCAGGCTGATCTTCTACTTCACTTCTTCAGGAAAACACCACATGCGAATTTCCGATACCTGCCTCGACCAGATCTTCCGCAAATCGAGGACGGCCAACGGTTTCACGAACCAGCCGGTACCCACTGCGCTGCTGCGGGAAGTCTACGAACTTGCGCGGATGGGCCCAACCTCGATGAACACGCAGCCTGCGCGTTTTGTGTTCCTGGTCACCCCGGAATCGCGCGCCCGGCTGCTTCCGGCGCTCTCGCCCGGCAACCTGGACAAGACGCGGGATGCGCCCGTCACCGTGATCGTCGCCAATGACACGAAGTTCTACGAGTACATGCCGCAGGTCTGGCACAAGCCGGGCGCGAAGGAGAACTTCGAGAGCAACCCCGCGCTGGCGCAAGGCACGGCGGCACGCAACGGCACCCTGGGCGGCGGCTGGTTCATCATGGCGGCGCGCGCCCTGGGCCTGGACTGCGGCCCCATGAGCGGTGTGGACCTGGCCAAGGTGAATGCGGAGTTTTTCCCCGATGGCCGCCTGCAGGCCAATTTCCTGATCAACCTGGGCTACGGCGACGACAGCAAGCTGTTCGACCGCAACCCGCGCCTCTCCTTCGAACAGGCATGTACGCTCCTTTAAGTTCTCAGTGCTCACCCAGCCGGGCCTGCGGCCCGGCGGATGATGTCGGCAAAGTGCTTGATCATCGGCGAGCGCGTGGCACCTTTTTGCCAGAGCATGCCGGGTGTGCGTATCGGGGTAGGGTCTTCCAGCGGCACCACCCGCAGGTCGGTGGACGGCGAGACGGCAGTTTCACCAATGATGCCGGCCAGCTCGGTCTCGCGGATCAGCTCGATCATCGGCGCCACGGAATTGAATTGCGCCACCACCAGTGGCGTGGCGCCTGCGGCCTCGAAACATTCGTCCAGCAGCTGCCGCGTCTGGAACTGCGGATGCAGCAACACCATGCGCACATGGTGCAGCTCCACCATGCGCACACGCCGGCGCTTTGCCAGCGGGTGCGAGGTTGCCACCACCAGGCGCAGCTCCTCGTTGTAAAGCGGCTCGAACCACAGGTCCGAGCCTTCGGGCCGGTACGACACGGCCAGGTCCAGGTGCCCGGATGCCAGGCGTCTGGCGATCATGGCGGCAGACAGCTCCTCCACCGTCACCTGCACGCCCGGGTAGTGGTGCAGAAAGGAAGAAACACACAGCGGCACCATGCGTGTGTTGAAACTGGGCGTGGTGCCCAGCCGGATGCTGCCGGTCAGGGTTTCGGCGTCGCCGCGCAGGGCCTGCACGCCGCGGTCGATCTGCTCGAGGGCCGGTGTCATGTAGCTGCGCAGGATTTCACCGGCCTCGGTCATTCGGACCTTCTTGCCGCTGCGGTCAAACAGCAGGGTGCCGAGCTCGTCCTCCATTTGCCTGATCTGGTGCGACAGCGTGGACTGGGTGACGTGCAGGCGCTCGGCGGCGCGCGTGAAGTTCAGGGTTTCGGCCACGGCATCGAAGTAGCGGACATGACGGAGTTCCATGAAGACCTCGGATTTTTACCATTGATGACATCGATGATAACCGTGCAAATTAATCACTTCCGGCAACTCGCGTGAGGTCCTAGACTGCGTTCAGATTTTCATGCGCCCGCCACCAGGCACGCACTACAACAGGAGACAAAAATGGCACAACTTGAAGCACAGGACCTGGCACAGGCCGTGGTCGATCGCATGGCCGACTGTCAGGACGCCCGGTTCAAACAGGTGATGACTTCCCTGGTGAAACACGCACATGCCTTCGTGCAGGACGTGCAGCTCACACCCGACGAGTGGATGACCGCCATCCAGTTCCTCACTGCCAGCGGCAAGATGTGTGACGAGAAACGCCAGGAGTTCATCCTGCTGTCCGACACACTGGGCATTTCCATGCTGGTGGTCGCCATCGCCCAGGCCAGGGGTGCGGCCTCGCACAAGGCCCTTAGCGGCGAGGGCGCACCGACCGAGGCCACTGTGCAGGGTCCGTTCTACTGGGAAGGTGCACCGGAGCTGGAACTGGGCGCAGACATCGGCGCGGGCAATCCCGGCGAGCCGTGTTACTACCACGGCCGCGTGACCGACCTGGCAGGCCGGCCGATTGCCCACTGCGCGGTGGACGTGTGGTCGGGTGACGGCGAGGGCTTTTACGACATGCAAAAGGGTGCGGACGTGGGCATGGCCCTGCGCGCCCGCTTTTACACGGATGCAGAAGGCAACTACCGCTTCTGGTCCATCAAGCCGACTTTCTATCCGGTGCCCGATGATGGCCCGGTAGGCGGCATGCTGCACCGCATGGGGCGCCACCCCAACCGTCCGGGCCACATGCACATGATGCTCCACGCACCGGGCCACGAGCGCCTGACGACGCACATCTTTGTGGCCAACAGCCCGTACATCGACTCGGACGCCGTGTTCGGCGTGCGCAACAGCCTGATCGTGGATTTTGCGCCGCACCCTGCCGGCACTGCCCCCGACGGCAAGGCCATGGACCGGCCTTTCCACAGCGCCCATTACGACTTCAAGCTGGTTCCCACAGCCTGAGAAGTTCACCGCACATCACTGGAGAAATCACTTGAAAATCGGCAAGGCCACCGTGCCACGCTCCGCCATCTGCACCTCGAACGAAAGCACCATCGTTGTTCGTGGTGCGGATCTCGCCAACGAGCTGATCGGCCAGATCAATTTCGGCGACTACTTCTTCCTGCTGGTCACCGGCCGCCGCGCCGACGCCGCAACCAGCGCCGTGCTGAATGCCACGCTGGTCGCCATTGCCGAACATGGCCTGGTACCCAGCGTGCAGGCCGCCCGCATGACGCTGGCCGCTGCGCCGGACGCCATGCAGGGCGCAGTGGCAGCCGGCATCCTGGGCTCGGGCTCGGTGATTCTCGGTGCTTCCGAAACTGCCGGCAGGCTGTTCCTGGCGGTCGAAAAAGAAGCAGCAAACCACCAGGGCAACATCAGTGCGGCTGCACGCGCGGTCGTGGCGGACTTGCGCGCCCGCAAGCAGCCGATCGCCGGTTACGGCCATCCCGAACACAAGACACTGGACCCGCGCGTCGGCAAGCTGTTCGAGGTGTCGGCCAAAGCCGGTGGTGGCCAGCGCTACGTGGAGATTGCGCGCGCCATCGAGGCCATCATTCCGGAAGTGGTTGGCAAGGAGTTGCGGCTCAATGTGTCCGGTGCGATTCCCGCCGTGTTGCTGGGTGTGGGCTTCCCGGTCAATGCGCTCAAGGGCGTGCCCATGCTGGCGCGCACCGCCAGCCTGATTGCGCACCTGAACGAGGAACTCAGCGACCCTATCGGTTTTGCGCTGTCCTACCAGGCCACGCGCGAACTGGAATACACCGGCGCGCTGCCGGCGGGGCATCGGGCATGACCAAAGTCCTTCGGGGGGTGCGTGTTGTCGAGCACGGCACCTTCATCACCGGGCCGGCCGCCTCCATGCTGCTGGCCGACCTGGGCGCCGACGTGGTCAAGGTCGAGCTGCCCGGCACCGGCGATCCGTTCCGCGCCTTCAAGGGCGGCCTGTACAGCCCGCATTTCCAGACCTACAACCGCAACAAGCGCAGTGTCACGCTCAATACCAAGCAAGCCGACGACCTGGCGCGCTTCGATGCGCTGATCAGGGAGGCCGATGTCTACATCCAGAACTTCCGGCCCGGCTTTGCCGAGCAGATTGGCGCGGGCGAGGAGCGGCTGCGTGCCCTCAATCCCCGGCTGATCTATTGCGCCATCAGCGGCTTCGGCCCCACCGGCCCGGCTGCGCATCGCCCGAGCTATGACACGGTGGCGCAGGCCGCCAGCGGCTACCTGCGTCTGCTGGTCAACCCCGGCAACCCGCGGGTGGTGGGCCCGGCGATTGCCGATTCGGTGACCGGGTATTACGCGGCCTACGGCATCCTGGGCGCGCTGCATGAGCGGCACGGCACCGGCGTGGGGCGCAAGGTGGAAGTCTCCATGTTTGAGGCCATGACGCATTTCAACCTCGACGCCTTCACGCACCTGTTTTCGGTGGACGAAGTCATGGGTCCTTTCAGCCGGCCGAGTGTGTCGCAGTCCTATGTGTTGCAGTGTTCGGACGGCAAGTGGCTGGCGCTGCACATGTCTTCGCCCGAAAAGTTCTGGCAGGGCCTGGCCACCGCCATGGAGCGGACCGATATTTTCGAGGACGAGCGTTTTGCCAGCCGGCCGGCGCGCATAGAACACCAGGAGGAGCTGATGCAGGTGCTGGGCGCCATTTTCTGCCTGCGTGACCGCGCCGACTGGTGCCAGCGGCTGGAGGCCAATGACGTGCCCTACTCGCCGATGTACACGACGGCGGAGGTGCCCGAAGACCCGCAGGCCAAGCACCTCCAGCTGTTTGTGGAAACGCAGCATCCGGTGATAGGGCGCTTTCGCACCGTGCGTTCGCCCATCTCCTTTGACGGCGAACGCACTCTCGATGTCACGGCGCCGCCCCTGCTGGGCGAACACAATGCGGAACTTCGCGACGGCTGGGCGCCGCGCGCTGCCAACACACCTTCCCAGGAAACCACTTCATGAATCAGGCCCCCTTGCATTCCCTGTCTTCGCCGATGGCACGCCGGCGCAAGCTGCTGGCCGCGTGTGCGCTGCTGGCGGCCGGCCTGGGTCTTGGCCCGGCGGCCGCGCTGGCCCAGGACTACCCTTCGCGGCCCGTCAAACTGATCGTGCCCTTTGGCCCCGGCACCACCACCGACATCATTTCGCGCGTTTTTGCGGAAGCCCTGACGAAACCGCTGGGCCAGACGGTGGTGGTGGAAAACCGGGCCGGTGCCGGTGGCGTGATCGGCTCCGACCTGGTGGCCAAATCGCCGGCGGACGGCTACACCCTCGTCATGGGCACGGTGGGCACCCACGCCATCAACGCCTCGCTGTACAAGAAGCTGCCTTACGACCCGCTGAAGGACTTTGCGCCGGTTGCTTTTGCCGGTTACACGCCAACCCTGCTGGTGGTGGCGGCGAACTCGCCGCTGAAGTCGGTGAAGGACATCGCCGCGCAGGCGGGCAAGCCCGGCGGAGTGAGTTTTGCTTCGGCCGGCAATGGCACCTCGGGCCATCTGGCGGGTGAACTGCTCAAGGCCAGGCTGGGCGGCGAGATGGTGCATGTGCCTTACAAGGAAGGTGGCCTGGCCATGTCCGACGTGATGGCCGGCCAGGTTCAGTTCATGTTCTATCACCCCGCCGCCGTGCTGCCGCACATCAAGGCCGGCAAGCTGCGCGCGCTGGGCGCTTCCAGCACCAAACGCAGTGCCGCTGCCCCCGAGGTGCCGGCTGTCAGCGAACAGGGCGCGGGCGAGTTTGACCTGGTGGCATGGTTCATGTTGTACGTACCTGCCGCCACGCCCGCGCCGGTGCTGGCCAAGCTGCGCGATGCCGCCGCTCAGGTACTGGCCAATGGCGACGTCACTGCGAAGCTGGGCGCGCAAGGCCTGGAGCTGCGCAGCATGAAGCCCGATGAGCTGGCTGCATTCGGCCGGACTGAAATTTCCAAATGGTCCGAGCTGGTCAGGCGCTCGGGTGCACAGATCGACTGAGACACGAGTTTTCCCGCGACCTTGCCTATAAATCAACAGGAGACAAACCATGAAATTCTTGAAAGCACTTCTAACCACGGCTGCCGCCAGCGCGGCGCTTCTTGCCGGCATGCCGGCTTCCGCGCAGGCGCCTGCGCCCCTGCGCATCGGCAGCACGCTGGCGCTGACCGGCCCATTGGCCACCACCGCGCTGACCCACAAGCTGGTGGGCGAGATTTATGTGGAGCAGCTCAACGCCAAAGGTGGCCTGCTGGGCCGCAAGGTCGAGTGGATCGTCAAGGACGACCAGTCCAAGCCGGAACTGGCCCGCACGCTGTACGAGCAACTGGTCACTTCCGACAAGGTGGACCTGCTGATGGGCCCCTATGCGACCGGGGCGATCCTCTCGGCCATGGGCGTGGCGCAGCGCTACAACAAGGTGCTGGTGCATCACACCTTCGGCATTCCCCATCTGGCCAAGTACGAGATGGCGTTTCCGGCGTGGTCGCTCGGTTCCGAGCCGGGCACGACGGTGCCGAACTCGGTGTTCGATGCCCTGGCTGCGTCTGCCAAGCCGCCGAAAACGGTGGCCTTTGTCACCAGCAAGTTCCCGTCCATCCACTTCATGTCGCTGGGCGCACGCGAAATCGCCAAGAAGCGCGGGTTGCAGGAAGTGCTGTTTCTCGAATGGGATTTCGGCAACCGCGATTTCGGGCCGATTGCCGCGCGTGTCAAGGACGCCAAGCCCGACCTGGTCTGGGTCGGCGACATCGGCCTGGAGGGCAACATGCTGCTCGACGCAATGAAAAAAATCGACTACGTGCCGCCGCTGCACTTCCACACCTATCCCGCGCCCGGACCCATGACCAAGTCGCCCGACGGAAAAAATGCGCTGTCGCTCACGATCTTCGAGGAGCACGCGCCGTTCACCGCCAATCCTGTCGCGGCCGAGTTTGTCAAACTGTTCAACGAACGCGCCACCAAGGCCAACCTGCCCGACACCTCGGTCGAGGTGCAGGCTGCGGCCTCGTACTCGGCCTGGCAGATCCTGGAAGCCGGCGTACGCGGTGCCAACAGCTTCGACGACAAGGCGATTGGCGCCTGGCTGCGCAAGAACCGCGTGGACACCATCCATGGCCGCCTGCGTTTTGACGGCCCCGGCAATTACGGCGACGACCTGATGAAGATCAAGCAGGTGCAAAACGGCAAGTGGGTCGTGATTCACCC
>CAZIYA010000025.1:0-19781 GCA_964543355.1 uncultured Polaromonas sp. | reverse complement strand
AAGCGCACGGCGCTGGGCCGCATCAAACACGAGGGCGCCACCACGACCCTGAGCCGCGACGGTCGCGCCGTGGTGTACATGGGCGACGATGAGCGTTTTGAGTACATCTACAAGTTTGTCAGCCGCGACAGGGTCAAGCCCGGCGGCTACCGGGCCAACAAGGACATTCTGGACCACGGCACCTTGTATGTGGCGCGGTTTGACGAGCAGGGCTATGGCCGCTGGCTGCCGCTGGTGCATGGCGAAGAGGGGCTGAACGCCGCCGCCGGTTTTGCCAGCCAGGCCGATGTGGTGATCAAGTGCCGCCAGGCGGCCGACCTTGTGGGCGCCACCAAGATGGACCGCCCCGAATGGGTGGCGGTGCATCCCAACACCGGCGAGGTGTTTGTCACGCTGACCAACAACAGCAACCGCGGCAAGGGCGGCCGCATGGCCGACGCGGCGAATCCGCGCAATGAAAACATCATGGGCCACATCATCCGCTGGCGCGAAGGCAAGGGGCAGGGCACGTTTGCGAAACGCCTGGACGGCGACGCCAGCGCCACCGAATTCCGCTGGATGCACTTTGCCCTGGCAGGGGACCCGAATGCCGACAAGGCCGAATACCGCGGCACCATCAAGGGCGACATGTACGGCAGCCCGGACGGCCTCCAGTTCGATGCCGGGGGCCTGCTCTGGATACAGACCGACATTTCAACCTCGGCCATGCACAAGGGTGCCTACAAAGGCATGGGCAACAACATGATGCTGTGCGCCGACCCGGCGACGGGCGAGACGAAACGTTTCCTGACCGGCCCGGCCGGTTGCGAGATCACCGGGGTGAGTTTCACGCCGGACCGCCGCGCGGTTTTCATCAACATCCAGCACCCCGGCGAAACCGCCAGCGAACGCGGCGACCCGGCCCAGCCGAAAGCCGTGAGCAGCTGGCCCGACGGCCCCACGGGCGGCCGGCCGCGTTCGGCCACCGTCGTGATCCGCCGCAAGGATGGCGGCATCGTCGGGACCTAGGTTCCCTGCATCAACAGCCCCGACTGCGGGGCTTTTTTACAGAAATTTTTGAGTGTCGAGAGTCATTGGCGAGAGACAACCAGGAGTCCATCATGAAAGAACTGCCCAACCCCACCTTTGCATTGTCGCCAGTCGCGATGCCACGGGGGTCACTTCATCAAAGCTCTCATGCTGTCGGTGCCGCTGTTCAAAGGCCTGCCCTGGGGAAAATCCAGGTCAGCTGGGCCAGGCACCAGGATGAGGTCCGGCAGGCGCAGCGTCTGAGGTACCAGGTTTTCGCGCTCGAGATGGGCGCGACCCTGCCCAACACCTTGTCCGGCCACGACATCGACCTGTTTGACGACTTCTGCGAACACCTGCTGGTGCGCGACGAAGCGAGCCAGGAGGTGATTGGAACCTACCGCGTGCTCACGCCCACCCAGGCCAAACGTGCCGGCAGCACCTACAGCGACACCGAGTTCGACCTGACCCGCCTGCGCTTCCTGCGCGCCCGCATGGTGGAGCTGGGCCGCAGCTGCGTGCATGCAGAGCACCGCCATGGCGGCGTGATTCTGGCGCTGTGGGGCGCGCTGGCCGAGTTCATGGCACGCAACCAGCTCGACACCATGATCGGGTGCGCAAGCATCCCGATGCATCACACCGGCGCCTCCATGGGACTGGCGGCGGCCAGCATCTGGCGCCAGGTTCGCCAGACGCACCTGGCGCCGATTGAATACCACGTCACACCGCGCCTGCCGCTGCCTGTCGAGCAGCTTGACGACTCGCTGGAGGTCGAGCCGCCGGCGCTGATCAAGGGCTACCTGCGACTGGGCGCCAAGGTACTGGGCGCGCCGGCCTGGGACCCTGATTTCAACTCGGCCGACCTGCCCATGATGATGCGCATTGCCGATTTGCCGCCGCGTTACCGCAAGCACTTTTCCGGCAAGGGGGACTGATGCGCAAGCTGTTTGACAAACTCGGGCCCCTGAACCAGGGACACATGCCGGACGAGGGCGACGACCATGACGAGGCCGCGCTGCGCAAACGTTACCGCAGCATCTTCATCTCCGACCTGCATCTGGGTACGCCCGGCTGCCAGGCCACGGCGCTGCTGGACTTCCTCAAGGCGCACCCGAGCGACTACCTCTACCTGGTTGGTGACATCGTGGACGGCTGGCAGCTGCGGCGCAAATGGTACTGGCCGCAGTCGCACAACGACGTGGTGCAGAAGCTGCTGCGCCGGGCGCGCAAGGGCTGCCGCGTGGTTTATGTGCCCGGCAACCACGATGAGTTTGCGCGTGAATTTATAGGCCACCAGTTCGGCGGCATCGAAGTTGTCGAAGAGGCCGTGCATACCACGGCCGACGGTCGCCACCTGTGGATTGTTCATGGCGACTATTTCGATGCCGTGGTGCAGTGCGCCAAATGGCTGGCCTATGTGGGCGACAACCTGTATGAATTCACGCTCAAGCTCAACCGCCACCTCAACAGCCTGCGCGCCCGCCTGGGGCTGCCTTACTGGTCGCTCTCGGCCTACCTCAAGCAGAAGGTCAAGAGCGCGCTTAATTACGTCACCGACTTTGAGGTGGCTGTTGCCAACGAGGCGCGCCGGCGCGGCCACCAGGGCGTGGTCTGCGGGCACATTCACCGGGCCGAGATGCGCGACATCGACGGCGTGCTGTATTGCAACGACGGCGACTGGGTCGAAAGCCGCACCGCGCTGGTGGAGCACTATGACGGCACGCTGGCGCTGCTGCACTGGGCGCCGACCCATGAAACCCAGGGCCGCGGCCATGCAACCGCCACGGTGGCGGCATGAAGATCGCTTTGGTCACCGACGCCTGGCAGCCGCAGGTCAATGGCGTGGTCACCACCCTGGTGGAGCTGGTGCGTGAGCTCGAAGCCCTGGGGCACCGCGTGGAGGTGATCCACCCGGGCCTGTTCAAGACACGCCCTTGCCCGGGTTATGCCGGCATTGACCTGGCGGTGCGACCGAAAGCCCTGCTGGCCGACAAGCTGGATGCGTTTGCGCCGGAAGCCATTCACGTTGCCACCGAAGGCCCGCTGGGCTGGGCCGCGCGCGGCTACTGCCTGAAGCGTGGCCTGCGCTTCACCACCGCCTTTCATACCAAGTTTCCTGAAATCCTCCATGCTGCGTTGAAGGTTCCGCTGTCCTGGGGCTACGCCTTGTTCCGCCATTTCCACAAGGCCTCCTCCGGTGTTCTGGTGCCGACCCAGGGCGTGCTGCGCATGCTGGAGCAGCGCGGTTTTCGCAACCTGCGCAGCTGGACGCATGGTGTGGATACCCAGCTGTTTTCATTCCAGCCCGAGGCGCGGCTGTGTTCCCGCATGGGCACGCTGGTGCGGCCGGTGTCGCTGTTTGTGGGCCGGGTGTCGTACGAGAAAAACATCGAAGCCTTCCTGGCGCTGGACATTCCGGGCACCAAGGTGGTTTGCGGCGTCGGACCGCTGGAGGCCTCGCTCAAGGACCGCTATCCGCAGGTGCGCTGGCTAGGCGTGTTGCCCCGGGACGAACTGGCCAGGGTGTATGCGGCGGCCGACGTGTTCGTGTTTCCCAGCCGGTCCGAGACCTTTGGCCTGGTGATGCTGGAGGCCATGGCCAGCGGGACGCCGGTGGCGGCCTACCCGGTGGATGGCCCGCTGGAAGTGCTGGGCAAGCCGGACGGCAGCTGTCACGGCGGCGTAATGCACGATGATTTGAAACACGCCTGTTACAGCGCGATGGCGGTGCCGCGCCACGAGGCCCGTGCCCGCGCACTGGATTTCAGCTGGCTGCAGGCGGCGCAGCTGTTCGAAGGGCACCTGGTGCCTGCAAGCAGGAAGGCCGACAGCAAGCTGGTGGCCGCGCAGGCCCACGCCTGAAAGGGTTGTCATGTTGCTGTCACGCGTTTGTCATCAAACCTGCGCACACTGACAAGTCAGATCAATGACAATAAAAATACAGATTCCGCATGTCCATCCCACCCGCCTTGCCGTCACCAACGCCGCCCGCCACGCCCCTGGTCCAGTTCCTGGACCGGGACCACAGCATCCTGGCCTTCAATGAGCGGGTGCTGGACTGGGCCAAACGTCCCGATGTACCGCTGCTGGAGCGGTTGCGGTTCCTGTGTATTGTTTCTTCCAACCTGGACGAATTTTTCGAGGTGCGCGCGGCCCTGCACCTGACGGCAGCGATGAACCGGGAGCAGAAGGAACCTTACTCCGCCGAGTCGTTCACGGCGCTGTCGGCGGCCGCGCACGACATGGTGGCGCGCCAGTACTCGCTGTACAACGACGAGCTGATGCCCGAGTTTGCAAAACACGGCATACGGATTGTTTCGCATGGCGACCGGGATACGGCGCAGCGCCGCTGGGCCAAGGCCTATTTCGAGCGGGAGGTGCGCCCGCTGCTCATTCCCGTCGGGCTGGATCCTTCGCATCCTTTCCCCCAGGTGGCCAACAAGTCGCTGAACTTCATCGTGCGGCTGGGCGGCAAGGACGCCTTCGGGCGCCAGAACGATATCGCGATCGTCAAGGTGCCCCGGGTCCTGCCGCGGGTGATCCACATGCCCGACAGCAAGGGTTCGCAGAAAAAGTCGCTGTTTGTTTCCCTGTCCAGCATCATCCGGGCGCATCTCGCCGACCTGTTCCCGGGGCGCGAGGTGGGGGAGTTCTCGCAGTTCCGCGTGACGCGCCATTCCGACCTGGCGGTGGACGAAGACGATGTGAAAAACCTGCGTACCGCGCTGCGCCTGGGCCTGGAGCAACGCCACTACGGGCAGGCGGTTCGCCTGGAGGTGTCGGCGGGCTGCTCCAAACACCTGTCGGATTTCCTGCTTGGCCAGTTCAGCCTGCCGGCTGAAGCGCTGTACCGGGTGCATGGTCCGGTCAACCTGGTGCGCCTGAACCAGCTGGTGGACCTGGTCAACGACCCGAAGCTGCTTTTTCCGCCTTACAAAGCCTGCTACCCGACACAACTGGTGCCGGGACAGTCGTTTTTTGAACGCCTCAAGCAGGGGGACGTGTCCATCCACCAGCCTTTCGAGAGTTTCAACGGTGTGCTCGATTTCCTGCGCGAGGCGGTGAACGACCCGCAGGTGCTCGCCATCCGCCAGACGATTTACCGCACCGGTCCGGATTCCGAGCTTATGGTGCTGCTGCGCGAGGCGGTGCGGCGCGGCAAGGAAGTCACGGTGGTGCTGGAGCTCAAGGCGCGTTTTGATGAAGAAGCCAACATCAACTGGGCCGAGATGCTGGAATCCATAGGCGCACAGGTGGTCTATGGCGTGGTGGGCCTGAAGACCCACGCCAAGATGCTGCTGGTGACGCGGCGGGAGGGTCGGGAACTGGTGCGTTATGCCCACCTGTCCACCGGCAACTACAACCCGACCACCGCGCGCCTGTACACCGACGTGAGTTACCTGACCGCCGACGCGGACCTGACGGCGGACATCGACAACGTCTTTGTGCACCTCGCCAGCCAGAGTAAATTGCCCAGGCTGAACCGCCTGCTGGTGGCGCCGTTCCAGTTGCATCGCAAGCTGATTGAAAAAGTGGACCTGCTGGCCGAGGCAGCGGCGCTGGGCAAAGATGCACGCATCGTGGCCAAGATGAATGCACTGACCGACGAAGGCCTGATGCTGGCCCTGGTCAGGGCAGGGCAGAGCGGCGTGAAAATTGACCTGGTGGTGCGCGGTGCCTGCATGCTGCCGGCCGGGGTGCCGGGGGTGACGGACAACATCCGCGTGCGCTCGGTGATTGGCCGCTTCCTGGAGCATTCCCGCGTGTTTTATTTCCGCTGCGACGGGGAGGAAACACTTTACCTTTCCAGCGCCGACTGGATGAACCGGAACATGTTGCGGCGGGTGGAGCTGGCGTGGTCGGTGACCGATCGGGTGCTGCGCCAGCGCATCATCGACGAATGCCTGGTGGCCTACCTGCATGACAGCCAGGATGCCTGGGACCTGCAGCCCGACGGTAGTTATGTGCGGGTTGCAGCCGCCGGGCAGGAGGAGCGGCACGGCGCGCAGGCTGCCCTGATGGCGCGTTATTCGGCAGCCGGTGCTGCGATGGAGCTCTGAGATGGACCTGATTCTTTGGCGCCATGCGGAAGCCGAAGAGTTGCCGGCCGATGTGCACGACGTCAGCGACCTCGAACGTTCACTGACTTCGCGCGGTGAAAAGCAGGCGGCACGCATGGCCGGCTGGCTGGACCGCCAGTTGCCGGAGCGGGCGCGCATTCTTGTGAGCCCGGCGCGCCGCTGCGAGCAGACGGCGCTGGCCCTGGGGAGAAAGTACAAAGTCCGGGCAGAGCTTGGCCCCGATGCACCGCCGTCGCAACTGCTGGAACTGGTTCAATGGCCGGTGAACAAGCTGCCCATTCTGGTGATAGGCCACCAGCCCACCTTGGGGCAAACGATTGCGCAGTTGCTGGGCCTGCAGGAAACCGACTGCCCCGTGAAAAAAGGGGCGCTCTGGTGGCTGCGCACCCGCGAACGCGAGGGCGGCTTGCAGACCGTGGTGGTGACTGTGCAGTCGCCCGAAGTGCTCTGAGCGGCCCGGCCCTGGCCGAACGCAGGCGCTCAGGCTGACTGCGTCGGGCGGCCGGTCTTGATGGCCGGAACATCGGCCAGCGCTGCCAGAAATGCGGCATTGGGCATGGCGGCCAGGGCCTTGATGCCGGCGCGCAGCAGTTCACTTTTTTTCACCGGACGTGCCAGCACTGCAGCACGCTGCTTGAGCTCGTCAAGCACCAGATACTCGGCTTTGGGAATGGTGAAACTGTCACGCACCAGTTTTGGTTTTTTGGGCTTCACGGCTTTGTCGGCCAGGGGCGCGGCCACTGGTCTGGTTTTGACTGCGGCTTTTTTTGTGACACCCGGCTTCCTGGCAGGGAGGGCTTTGGAGGTCGAAGAGGGGCCCACTTTTCTGGAAGGCACTTTTTTAGGAGGAGTGCCTGCCTTCGAGGTGGTCGGGGATTTTTTTGCAGTAGTCATGGATCCAGTCTTTCAAATAAACGGTATATACAGTTTATACCGTTCACTCGCAGCCGGTCAAATCTGACCGTTCACACGCCACCCAGCACAAGCGACCACGGTGTTTTCTGCCAGGCCAGCGCTTCTTCGCGCAGCAGGTGGGCGGACTGGGGAAAGGTGTCGGCCCAGCCAGGGCGGCAACCGAGCAGAAACTGGTGGCTGCCGGCGTTTTCGCTGATCCGCAGGTCCCGGGAGTCAGGCTCGCGGCGCGCGTGGCACAGGATCACGGCCAGGCGCAGGCAGAGCAGTTGCTGCACAAAAATTTCGTCTTCGAAGTCGGCTTCGAGCTTGCGCAGCTTGCCGCGGTGGCCCAGCACCAGCAGGCTCAGGCGGTGCAGTTCCGGCAGGGAGAAGCCCGGCGCGTCGGCGTTGTCCAGGATGTAGGCGCCGTGTTTGTGATAGTCGCTGTGCGAGATGTGACTGCCAATTTCATGCAACTGGGCGGCCCAATCGAGCTTGCGCTGCACCCGCCCCAGCTCCGCCGTCGACAGGCCGCTGCTGACTTGCGCAAAGAGGGCGCGGGCGACTTTGCTGACGCGCTGGGCCTGGGCGGCCTCAACATCGAACTTGCGGGCCAGCCGCTGCACCGTGGTCGAGCGCAGGTCGGTGGTTTCTCCTTCGCGGTCCAGCAGGTCGTAAAGCACGCCATGGCGCAGGGCGCCCTGGGCGGTCTGCATTTGCGTGATGCCCATCAGCTCGAAAACCGCGCGCAACACGCTGACGCCGCCGCCAATCACCGCGCGGCGATCTTCCTTCATGCCGTCGAGCTTGAGCCGTTCGGCACTCTGGGCCTTGAGCAGGCGGTCTAGCAGCCAGTCCAGCCCGTCGCGCGTGACCAGGCCCAGGGGCCAGCCGGCGGCAAATAACACGTCGCTGACGGCGCCCACCGTGCCCGAGGAGCCGTAAGCCACATCCCAGCTGTCGTTCCTGTAGGTATTGAGGGCTTCGTCCAGCACGGCCTTGGCGGCCACTTCGGCGGTCTGGAAAGCGCGGGTGCTGAACTGGCCCTCGGGAAAATACTTCATCGACCAGCCGACGCTGCCGACGCGGTAGGACTCCATGGTTACCGCATCCAGGCCTTTGCCCAGAATCATTTCAGTGGACCGGCCGCCGATATCGACCACCAGGCGTCGCTCGTCGGACTGGGGCAGCAGATGCGCCACGCCCTGGTAGATCAGGCGGGCTTCTTCGCGGCCGGAGATCACGTCGATGGGAAAACCGAGCATCTTGTGGGCGCGCTGCAGGAAAACGTCGCGGTTGCGGGCTTCGCGCAGCGTCTGGGTGGCGACGGCGCGCACTTCCCCTTTTTTGAACCCGGCCAGGCGTTCGCCGAAACGTGCCAGGCAGTCCCAGCCGCGCTGCATGGCCTCCGGTGTGAGGTTGCGCTCGGTGTCCAGGCCATTGCCCTGGCGCACGGTTTCCTTGAGGTATTCGGTACGGTGGATCTGGCCGTGGTCGAGGCGGCCTATTTCGAGGCGGTAGCTGTTGGACCCGAGGTCCACGGCAGCCAGGCGGGTTCCATTTTGCATGTGTGAACGTCTGAGAGGAGGCTCAGCATAGCATTCGCGCGGAATCCTCATGGCCGAAAGTACAGTCGTTGAAGGTCGTTGAAGCGCGCGCCTGTCGTGGCGGAGCGGGAAATGGCCAGCTTGCGGCCGCACTGTGACCGGGGTATGAAAAAACTGTCCTGGCAGGGATTTGCCCGCCGTCCTGTTGCAGCCTGTCAACGTCGGCATGGGGCTATTTTTTCACGTGTTTGTCACGCTTTCGTCATATTCGGTCTCTAAAGTACAGCCTGTTACCTGTTCACCTAAACCGTAAGGAGCCCCATGAAAGATAAACGCATTTTCCTCAAGACTTTGGCAGTGGCCGCATTTGCCACTTTGGGCATGGGTTCCGCCATGGCCGCCGACATCACCGGCGCCGGCGCTACCTTTCCTTTCCCCATCTATGCCAAATGGGCTGAAGCCTACAAAAAGGCAACCGGGGTCGGCCTGAATTACCAGTCGATCGGCTCGTCGGGTGGCATTCGCCAGATCCGCGCCAAGACCGTGGCTTTCGGTGCGTCCGATGCTCCTGTGCCCGGCGCGGACCTGGACAAGGATGGCATGGTCCAGTTTCCCGCCATCATCGGCGGCACCGTGCCCGTGGTCAATCTGGACGGTTTCAAGCCTGGCGAACTGCGCGTGACCGGCCCCGTGCTGGCCGAAATGTTTCTCGGCAAGATTGTCAAGTGGAATGACCCCAAGCTCGCCGCGCTGAACCCGGGGAAGGCACTGCCTGACCAGAACATCACCGTCGTGCACCGCGCCGATGGTTCGGGCACCACCTACAACTGGACCGACTACCTGACGGCAGTCAGCAAGGACTGGGCTGATACCGTGGGCAAGGGTGCCGCCGTCAAGTGGCCGGCAGCTTCCTCCGTGGGCGGCAAGGGCAACGAAGGCGTGGCCGCCAACGTCAACCGCGTCAAGGGTGCGCTGGGTTATGTGGAATACGCTTACGTGAAGAAGAACAAGATGAACTTCCTGCAGCTGCAAAACGCTGCCGGCAAGTATGTGAGCCCGGACGACTCTGCGTTCGCGTCCGCTGCGGCCGGTGCCGACTGGTTCAGCGTGCCAGGCATGGGCATCTCCATGGTGAACGCCAAGGGTGCGGAAAGCTGGCCCGTGAGCACGGCCTCCTTCATCCTGATGTACAAGGACCCCGCCGACAAGGCGCAGTCGGCCGAAGTGCTAAAGTTCTTCGACTGGGCCTTCAAAAATGGCAAAGACATGGCTTCCGAGCTCGATTATGTGGCGCTGCCCGATGCGCTGACTTCCCAGATCCGCTCCAAGGTCTGGTCGCAAATCGCCAAGTAAGTCAGTCGGCTCCAGAAGTGACATTCGCTGGCTGGCAGGTGCTGGCCGGCGAATGTTGGTTTATGGGGTCGCAAGAACCCACATGGAAATCAATATGAGCAGCGTGGGAATCACCATGAATTCGCAACCTGTCCCGGTCGAGGCAGTCAACCCCAACATGGCGTCGATTGCCAGCCGCCAGCGGTTCCAGGACATCCTGTTCCACCGCGTCACGCAGAGTTTTTCGCTGCTCGTGCTGGTCGCGCTGCTGGGCATCATCGTCTCCCTCTTCATCAACGCCTGGCCCACTTTCCAGAAGTTCGGGTTCAACTTCATCTGGCGCGTCGAGTGGGACATCATCAACGAAGAATTTGGTGCGGCCATTGCCATCGTCGGTACCATCGCCAGCGCAGCCATTGCCATGCTGATTGCGGTGCCTCTGGCCTTTGGCATTGCGCTGTTTCTCACCGAAACCTGCCCCGTATGGCTGCGTCGTCCGCTCGGTACCGCGGTGGAGCTGCTGGCGGCGGTGCCGTCCATCATCTACGGCATGTTCGGCCTGTTCGTTTTTGCCCCCCTGTTTGCCGATTATTTCCAGATGCCGGTGCAGAAGGTACTGGGGGGCATGCCTCTGGTCGGCTTTCTTTTTGGGGGCAGTACCAATGGCTTTGGCATCCTGGCAGCCGGCATCGTGTTGGCTTTCATGGTGTTGCCTTTTGTTGCTGCGGTGATGCGCGACGTGTTCGAGATTGTCCCGCCCATCCTGCGTGAATCCGCCTACGGTCTGGGATGCACCACCTGGGAGGTGGTGCGCCGGGTGGTGCTGCCTTACACGCAAAAGGGCGTGGTGGGCGGGATCATGCTCGGTCTGGGCCGGGCTTTGGGCGAAACGATGGCGGTGACATTTGTGATCGGCAACGCCAACCGCATGCCGACGTCGCTGTTTTCACCCGGAACCTC
Source organism: uncultured Polaromonas sp. (assembly GCA_964543355.1). Taxonomy (GTDB): domain Bacteria; phylum Pseudomonadota; class Gammaproteobacteria; order Burkholderiales; family Burkholderiaceae_C; genus Polaromonas. The sequence goes on along the minus strand of CAZIYA010000025.1, from coordinate 8,959 downwards.
GATTGCCTCCACCCTGGCCAACGAGTTTGGCGAGGCGGCCGACTTCCATCTCTCTACGCTGTTTGCACTGGGCTTTCTGCTTTTTGTCATCACGTTCATCGTGCTTTCGCTTGCCAAGATACTGATGTTGCGCGCCGAGAAAGCCAAGGGCCTGTGAGCCCGCTTTCGACCCACCAACCCAACAGGAAAGCCAACATGGAATTCAACCAGCAACTCTACAAACGCCGCCAGCGTTCCAACGCGATTGGCCTGTCCTTGTCCATGGGGGCCATGGTGCTCGGTTTGATTGTTCTGCTCTGGATTCTGAGCGTGCTGTTTGCCAATGGTTTTTCCGCGCTTGACTGGAACATGTTTACCCAGTCCACGCCGGCTCCGGGTAACGACGGCGGTGGTCTGGCGAATGCCATCGTGGGAAGCCTGATGATGGTTGGCTTTTCGGTGCTGGTTTCCACACCTGTCGGCGTGCTGGCCGGCGTGTATCTCGCAGAGTACGGAGACCAGAGCAAAACGGCCGAACTGACGCGCTTCGTCACGGACATCATGCTGTCAGCCCCTTCCATCGTGCTGGGCCTGTTTGTGTATGCCATCGCGGTGGCCACCGTGGGCAACTTCTCGGGCTGGGCCGGCAGCCTGGCGTTGTCGCTGATTGCTGTGCCCGTGGTGGTGCGCACCACCGAAAACATGCTGCGCCTGGTGCCGGGCAGCTTGCGTGAAGCGGCCTTTGCACTGGGTGCGCCGCGCTGGAAGGTGGCGACCCTGGTGACGCTGCGCGCTGCCAGAAGCGGTGTGCTGACCGGGCTGCTGCTGGCGGTCGCCCGCATCAGTGGCGAAACGGCGCCGCTCCTGTTCACCGCGCTCAACAACCAGTTTTTCAGCACAGACATGGGCGCCCCCATGGCCAACCTGCCAGTGGTGATCTTTCAATTTGCACTCAGCCCCTACGACAACTGGATCCGTCTGGCATGGGGGGGCGCATTGCTCATCACCTTGTCGGTTCTGATCCTCAACGTTGTCGCACGGGTGTTCCTGCGCGAAAAGGCGCCGGGTTAAAGAGCTTCCAATTTATTCAAATGCTGTTATTCAAACGCTGCCCCCTTCAAGACCTGGAATAGACCATGCCCGATACCGCTTTTGACACCGCCGCCAAGGCCAAAAATGCGCTTGAGCTGCGCAACCTGTACTTCTTTTACGGCAAATTCCAGGGCCTCAAGAATGTCAACATGAACATCGAGGAACGCAAGGTCACCGCCTTTATCGGACCATCGGGTTGCGGCAAGTCCACCTTGCTGCGCACGCTCAATCGCATGTACAGCCTTTACCCCGGCCAACGCGCCGAAGGCCAGATCAATTTCTACGGCCAGAACATCCTGGATGCCAAACAGGACATCAACCTCCTGCGCGCGCGCATCGGCATGGTGTTCCAGAAGCCCACACCGTTTCCGATGTCGATCTACGACAACATCGCCTTTGGTGTGAAGCTGTATGAAAACCTGAGCAGGGGCGAGATGGACGATCGCGTGGAGTGGGCGCTATCCAAGGCCGCACTCTGGAATGAGGTGAAGGACAAATTGAGCCAGAGTGGCCTGTCGCTCTCCGGAGGCCAGCAGCAGCGCCTTTGCATCGCGCGCAGCGTGGCCGTGAAGCCATCCGTGCTGTTGCTCGATGAGCCCACCTCCGCGCTCGATCCGATCTCCACCGGCAAGGTGGAGGAACTGGTGCATGAGCTCAAGCAGGATTACACCATTGCCATCGTCACGCACAACATGCAGCAGGCAGCGCGCTGCAGCGATTACACCGCCTACATGTACCTGGGCGAGCTGATCGAATTCGGCTCGACCGATCAGATATTCCTCAAGCCCAAGCGGCAGGAAACCGAAGACTACATCACAGGAAGGTTTGGTTGATCATGAGTGATAAACATCTGTCCAGCCAGTTCGACAGCGAGCTGACCAGCGTCTCCACCCGGGTCATGGAAATGGGCGGGCTGGTGGAATCCCAGATCCGCAACGCCGTCTATGCGCTGGCCCAGTTCAGCGCCGAAGCCGCGGCCGAGGTCACGGACATGGAAACCCGTGTCAATGCCATGGAAGTGGACATCGACAAGGAACTGTCCTCCATCATTGCGCGCCGCCAGCCCACGGCTCGCGACCTGCGCCTGCTGATCGCGATTTCCAAGACCACGGCCAACCTGGAACGTGCAGGCGACGAAGCTGAAAAAATAGCACGCATGGTGAGGTCCATCATCAACAGCGGAGCTGCCCGCACCTTGCCTTCTTCCGAGCTGCGCATCGCTGCCGACCTGGCTTCCGGCCTGCTGCGCAAGGCGCTCGATGCATTTGCCCGGCTCGATGTGAACGTGGCCGTGTCCATCCTCAAGGAGGACGATGCCATCGACAAGGAGTTCGACGGGTTTGTGCGAAAGCTGATCACCTACATGATGGAGGATCCGCGCACGATTTCGTCCAGCCTGGACCTGCTGTTCGTGGCCAAGGCCATAGAGCGCATCGGGGACCACGCCAAAAATATCGCCGAATTCATCATTTACGTGGTCAAGGGCGCGGACGTACGCCACACTTCCATGGAGGCGATCGAGTCCGTGGTCCGATGACCCTGGATAGAAACCTATGAAGACAGTACCCCGCGTTCTGGTGGTGGAAGACGAACCCTCGATCGCCGAGCTGGTGGCCGTCAACCTCCGGCACAACGGCTTCCAGCCGATCTGGGCCGCCGACGGTGATGCCGCGCAGCGCGAGCTGGATGCGGTGTTGCCGGATGTCATCCTGCTGGACTGGATGCTGCCGGCCCACAGCGGTTTGCAACTGGCCAAGAAATGGCGCGCCAATGCGCGCACCAAGGCGATTCCCATCCTGATGATCACCGCCAGGGGGGATGAGCCGGACAAGATCGCCGGCCTCGACGCCGGTGCGGACGACTACATCACCAAGCCTTTTTCCACCCAGGAGCTGCTGGCCCGCATTCGCGCCGTTCTCAGGCGCCGGGCGCCCGAGACGGTGAACGACAGCGTGGCGGTCGGCGCCCTGGTGCTTGATGCGGCCACCCACCGCATTTCGTTCCAGAACCAGGAGCTCAAGCTGGGTCCGACGGAGTTCAAGCTGCTGCACTACCTGATGAAACATGTGGAGCGCGTTCACAGCCGGGGGCAACTGCTCGACAAGGTGTGGGGTGACCACGTGTTCATTGAGGAGCGGACGGTGGATGTCCACGTCAAGCGGCTGCGCGAAGCCCTGGGGCCTGCCGGGTCCCTGGTGGAAACGGTGCGTGGTGCGGGTTATCGGCTGACGGCCCATCCCCGGTCGCAGTGATGGAGGGTTTTTCCTCCACAATGCGCGCATGACGTGGCGCCTTTTCCGCTTTTTCCTGTTCCAGTTGGCCGGTGCCTTGTTGGGCCGGTTTCTGCTTCGCGGCAGCAATCCTGAGCAGGGCGCCATCCTGGGGTTGCTGGCGGCCAGCCTGCTGTGGGTGCTGATCGACCTTCGGCGCGGCGCCAAGCTTCTGCTTTGGCTCAAACGCGGCGAGACGGAGACTCCCGCAAATGTTGATGGCCTGTGGGAAGAAGTGGCTGACCGCGCCTGGCGCCTGCTGAAGTCCAGGGAGCGGAAAGCCGCTGACAGCGAAGCCCGTCTGCAGGAATTCCTCGCAGCCATCCAGGCTTCGCCGAATGGTGTGATCCTGCTCGATGGGAACCACCGAATCGAATGGTGCAACGAAACCGCCGCAGTCCATTTCGGGTTTGATCCGAAGAAGGATGTGATGCAGCACATTGGCAACCTCCTGCGTGACCCGCTTTTTGCGGGTTACCTCGCAGGCGAGGACTACCTGCATGAAATCGTCATCCTCGGCCCCCGCAGCAAGGCGAGCCGGCCTGTCAGGCTGGCCGTGCATCTGCACCGTTACGGCGAAGGACGCAAGCTGCTGCTCTCACGCGACGTCACGGCACTGGAGCAGGCTGAGGCGATGCGGCGGGATTTTGTGGCCAATGTGTCGCACGAAATCCGTACGCCACTGACCGTGCTCACGGGGTTTGTGGAAACACTGCAGACCCTGCCGCTCAATGAGGAGGAGCGCGCCCGCTACCTCAGCCTGATGGCGACCCAGGCGGGCCGCATGCAGACATTGGTCAATGACCTGTTGACGTTGTCTCGGCTGGAGGGCAGTCCGCCGCCGGGGGGCAGGGAATGGGTGTCCGTGCATGCGCTGCTGGCGCTTTGCGAACAGGAGGGGCGTGCCTTGTCGGCCCTGCTCACCGAACAGGGCGAGAAAAAGCATGACCTCCAGGTCGAAGAGGCAGAAGATGCGGAGATTGCCGGTTCACAGGCGGAATTGCTCAGCGCCATGTCCAACCTGCTGAACAATGCCGTTCGCTACACGCCTGCAGGCGGCCGTATTGAGGTCAGGTGGGAAAGGCTGACCGACGGCCGTGCCGAGTTTTCTGTCAGGGATTCCGGGCCGGGCATTGCGCCAGAACATATTTCCCGCCTCACCGAGCGCTTCTACCGCGTCGACAGCAGCCGCTCACGCGAGACCGGCGGTACCGGCCTCGGCCTGGCGATTGTCAAACACGTGGCCCAGCGCCACGGCGCCGAATTGCACATCGAAAGCCAGCCGGGCCATGGCTCACGGTTTTCGATGATTTTTCCGGCCGCCCGGGTGCGCCAGCTTCAGGCCGTGGCCACAATTTCCACGTCATTGCTGTAAACATCGACGCGTTTGTCGTACAGCGGAATGGTGGTGCCGGCAACGCGGTTCATGACCAGCTTGCCGAGGTCGACGTCGGCGATGACAATTTGCTCCATGTTGGGCACGCCCTCGGCGGCAATGCCATCACGCGCAAACGGGAAGTCTGACGGGGTGATGATGGCTGCCTGGCCATAGTGAAGGCCCAGCCCTTCCACCGGGAGGTTGCCCACAGTGCCGGTCACCGCTACGTAAACCTGGTTCTCAATGGCTCGTGCGTGGCAGCAATAGCGCACGCGCAGGAAGCCCTGGCGGTCGTCAGTGCATGAGGGCACAAAAATGATGTCGGCACCCATTTCGCAGACCTTGCGGCTGAGCTCGGGGAATTCGATGTCGTAGCAGATCAGGATCGCGATGCGGCCGTGCGGTGTGTCGAATACCCGCAGGTGATGGCCGGGGTCGCCTTTCCATTTTTCCTTCTCCCAGCGCGTCAGGTGGATCTTGTCCTGCGTGAAGACCTTTCCCTCAGGCGTGAAAAGATAGGCGGTGTTCAGCAACTGGCCGTCGCGTATGGTCGGGTGGCTGCCGCCTATCACATGCACCTTCCACTGCGCGGCGAGTTCCTTGAACAGGTCGATATAACGCGTGGTGTAGTCGTTCATGTTGCGCACGGCCTGACGCAGGTCGCTGGTATCCATGAACGAAAGCAACTGCGTGGTGAAGATCTCGGGCAGCAGCACAAATTGCGGTTTGTAGTCGCCTGCGGCCTTCATGACAAAACGCACCTGGTTTTCAAAGCCGTTCCAGTCATGGATGGAGCGCAGCAGGTATTGCACCGCCGCGATGCGCACGGTGATGGGCTTGGGTTCGTGAACGCCGGGGCTGGTGGTGGTCATCGTGGCAGGTCCTTTGCGGCGTCTTGCGCCAGTTGCAGGCCCGAAGGCCTGGAGGCGTCGTAGTCCGGATTGAGCCAGACGATCAGCGACGCATAGCCACGCGATTCCTGATCATCGGCCAGGTAGTTTTTCATGATGCCACAGTACCTGAACCCTTCGCGCAGCTGAAAGCTCAGCACCGGGTCTGTGATGTCTCCCCACAAAACCTTGCGCGCGTACAGGTCCACCGGCATCTGGTCCGCGACCTTGTGGTAACCCGGCAGCCGGCCGCAGGCAATGACGCGGCGCAGGTTCAAGGTCTTGCAGACACGCCGCCGGGCTTCATACAGCGCGTGGCCCAGCCGCTTGCCGCGCAGCAGGGGTGCGACGAATACCTCGGCTCCGTACAGCGTGTAGCCCGCGGTATCATGGGTGTCAAACGTTCCCTTGGCAGTGATTTCATCCCAGGTGTGGGGTTCCGACCATTCGTCCCACTGGATCACCAGCGAACTGGCGCAGCCGACCAGCTTGTCGTCGTAGAAGGCGACGAACTGGCCCTCGGGAAACAATTCGATCTGGTGTGCCACACGGTCGTATTGCCACGCCGGGATGCCGGGATAAACCTCGCGCTGCAGGCGTACCAATGCCTCGATGTCGTGGATTGTGGTGTTTCGTACGATGAGTTTGGGCATGTGGCTCGCTGGGAGTCAGGAAAGGCTCGCCTGCCCGCGGGCAGGCGGCGTCCAGGAGGCGGGAGGGAAAAAATCGGACGCGACCGCTCAGGGCCGGCTGACGCGTTTGAACAGCAACACATTCTCGGTCTTGTCGGTTGGCCGGCGCAGGGTGGCCAGGAATGCCCATTCGGGCATATCGACGGTGCTGCTGAGTTTGTCCTGCGCATCGGCATCCACCACCAAGTAGGGGCATGCTGCCCTGGCACCAGCCTGCCGCAAGTTCATGTGCCCGTGGTATTGAAAAGCGGCCACCTGGGCGCTGTTCAGGCCAAAAACTTCGACACAGGCCTCTGTGTCCACCCGGGCTGCCACCTGCCGCGACAAGGGCGCATAGCTGCGTGCGTAGTCCAGCAGGGGCAACCAGAGGGTCATGAGCAGCAGCCAGCACAAGGTGGCGCCGCCCGCAGGCAGCACCATGGATTTCCAGACCGCAGCGCGCTGGCGGCCGGCGCGCCATTTGACCAGCCAGGCCCAGGCCAGGGTGGCCAGCGCCGCGACCAGAAAGGCCAGCCATGAAAAACTGGGCTCAAACCCAGGTGCCAGCTTGGCCACATTGGCCGCTGGCTGCCTGGGCATGCCGGTCTGCATGGCGATCCAGATCACCCAGATGATGATGGCGCAGCCGGTGAAAAACAGCAGCGTGAACCAGTCGATCAGGGAGGCCACGCTGCGCTTGAGGGTGGGCAGGGCAAAAGCGGCGAGGGCGGCCAGCGGCGGCAGGCTTAGCAGCAGGCTGCGGTCCGAGGCGGTGGTGGTCACCGTGGCGGCGAGCGCCACTAGCGCAAACCACAAGGGTAGCGCGACGTGCCGGCTTGTGAGTTGCCGGCGCCAGCGCCACAGGGTCCAGGCGGCCAGCGGCCAGGTCGGCCAGGTGAACCAGACCAGCAGGCGCGCCATGCTGCGCCATTCCCTGCGGTCCACAGAACTTTCCAGGCCGGGGATTTCAATGCGCCAGCGCCACAGGTCCAGCCCATGGGCCAGGCCCGCCACGGCCAGGGTCAGTGTTCCAGTCAGGAGCACCCAGCGCCACACATGGGCCGTGTCTTTCTCGCCCTGACTGCGGCGGGTGCTGCCAAGTGCGACCAGCGTGCTGCCCGCACCCAGCAAGGTGGCCACAGCGGGGGCGCCGCTCAGGGCCAGTCCGGCCAATCCGGTTGCGAGGCCCAGTGCAGGCCCCATCACTTTCCAGGCACTGCGGTAGGCACTGGCGGCCACGGCGTAAAAAACCAGGGCCGTGAAGCCGAGCTGCGCCAGCGCAGGTGTGGTTTCGTGCGAAAGCTGGGCCAGCCCCAGGCTGGCGATCAGGGCCAGCAGGGAGGCATCCGCAATGGCGCGGGCGTAGTCGACCGGGCTGGCTTCGCCGCCAAAGGCAAAAGCCACCGGCTGGGCCTGCGGACTGCGTGCCAGGTAATAGACGGCATACCAGGTGGTCAGCAGGGTCAGTGCCAGCAGCAGGGCGAAGGGGATGCGCGCCGCGAAAGCGGGGTCGAAGAAAGGCATGGCCTTGATGGCCAGCGCGCCCAGCCAATACGGCAGCAGTGCTTCAAATTCACCGGCTTGCCCCAGCAGTTGCGGGTGCAGCCAGCTGGTGGCACCCGAGGTCAGGGCCTGCATGGTGCCGAAGGCCGCGACATCGGCATTTTTCCAGGGGCCGCGGCCCAGGAAGCCCGGCAGCACATAGGCCACGCAAAACAGCAGCAGCGCAAGGCGGGGCAAGCGGCGAACTGCTGACTGGGCAATGATGGCTGGGGAGGGCTTGTTCAAGGGATGGCTGGAAAAACGGAATGCCCGATTTTGGGGCAAAAAAAAGCAGCCTGAGGGTCAGGCTGCTTTTTTCATGGGGCCGGAGAAAGGTGTTGCAGCTTACTTGGTAGCTTCTGCCGCAGCGTCCTTGGCAGGTGTCTTGCCAAAACGGTTGCGGAATTTCTCGACGCGGCCACCCATGTTGTCCACGGATTTCTGTGTGCCGGTGTAGAAGGGGTGCGACTCGCTGGACGTATCAAGCTTGTACAGGGGCAGTTCGCGACCGTCTTCCATTTTCACCATTTCTTTGGTGTTGGCGCAGGAGCGGGTCACAAACTTGAAGTTGTTGGACATGTCCAGGAAACAAACTTCGCGGTAATTGGGGTGAATGCCTTCTTTCATGATCTTTCCTTGTTCGTTTCGGGAGCCACTCAAAACCGTTCTGAGCACTTTCCGGACAGCCTCGCATTATGCCACGAAATCAAGCACTTAGCGCAGATTTATGCCTGTATTTACCAGCCAGGGCCGCGGATCTGGCTTTGCCAGTCCCCAGGCGCAGCGCCCCCTCGGGGGGCAGAGAGCTACACGCAGTGAGTGAACGTGGGGGCTCTATGACTAGCCGCCTCGCCTCATCATGTCGAAGAACTCGTGGTTGTTTTTCGTGGCCTTCATGTTCTTGAGCATCAGCTCCATGGACTCGATTTCGTCCATGTTGTACATGAACTGGCGCAAAATCCGCGACTTTTGCAGGATTTCCGGGGCCAGCAGCAGTTCTTCCTTGCGGGTACCGCTGCGGTTGAGGTGAATCGCCGGGAACACACGTTTTTCATACAGGCGACGGTCCAGGTGGATCTCGCAGTTGCCGGTGCCCTTGAACTCTTCAAAAATCACCTCGTCCATCCGGCTGCCGGT
>CAZIYA010000024.1:0-20892 GCA_964543355.1 uncultured Polaromonas sp. | reverse complement strand
AAACAGCGGCGCACTTTGAGGCAGATCCACACATCTTTCACTTACTTTCAAAGCTCTACGAACGAACCAGTGTCGTAATTACGACCAATTTAAGCTTTGGAGAGTGGGCCAGTGTCTTTGGTGATGCAAAAATGACGACCGCTCTCCTGGATCGGCTCACCCACAGATGTCATATCCTTGAGACTGGAAACGACAGCTATCGATTCAAAAACAGCTCTGCAAAGACTCAACCCAAAAAGGAGAAAACCAAGAACTTATCCACACCGTGAGCACCTTCTGCTCACAAAGAGTGTGGGTCAAGATTCGATGGAAAACTCGGGTCAGGCTTCAGCGGAATTCAACATTCCTCTAACAATCGCGCTTCGGCCTGCAATCTCGTGCGCAGTAACGCTAGCATCGGAGACAACTTTAACAACCACCTTCCCCCACAGACCCCATCCGTGCAGGAAATCCATGTCGGGTGACACATCCGGCGGAATCAAATGATCTTCAAAGTGGGCAAAGTAGACCACCCTTTGTCCGGACTCTTTTGCGACACTGTCTATTACTAAGCTTGGAAAACACGCAAGCAGATCGGAACGCAAGCGCGCTGAATCAGATGGCATACCCTTCCCCCCGTTATTCTTTTCAATAGTCAGTCTATAGCTATCAAAAATCTACTGCAACAAAATGTTGCAGTACCCAAGGGTTTGCCCCATTCATGCTTAATTTTCCAAAATTTTTAGTAAGACAAAATTTACCAATCCTTAGGGCTTGTGGATGCCTCTCAATAGCTTGTTCGGCAATGCTCCTTGTTAACCATATTCACGCCCAACCCCTCGAAGAAGTCCCCTTCATCACCTCCCCCGACAACGTCACGCTCGAGATGCTGAGCAGCGCGGGCGTCAAGCGCGGCGACCATGTGATTGACCTGGGTTCGGGTGACGGGCGCATCGTGATTCTGGCGGCCAAGCGTTTTGAAGCTACCGGCTTGGGTGTGGAGATCGACCCGACGCTCGTAAAAAGAAGCCAGGTCAATGCGCGTACGGCCGGTGTGGCAGACAAGGTGGAGTTTCGGGTTGAGGATTTGTTCAAGACGGACCTGTCGCAAGCCACCGTGGTCACCATGTATTTGCTGCAGGAAGTGAACCTGCAGTTACGCCCTTCCCTCCTCGCGCTCAAGCCCGGTACGCGCATCGTCTCGCACGACTGGGACATGGGCGACTGGGCGCCTGACCGCACCACCGTTGTGCCTGTGCCGGACAAGGTGGTGGGGCGCGAGAAGTCGAGCAAGGTGCACTTGTGGACCGTACCCGCGCGGGTGGAAGGCCTGTGGTGTGCGGCCGGCCTGCTGCGCGGCGCCAGCATCAGGCTGACGCAGAAGTACCAGGCTTTTGAAGGCACGCTGGCCTGGCGTGAGCGCACGCGTGAGCTGGCCGGCACGATCAATGGCACCGAGTTGCGTACACCTGCGGGAAGCAGCGGCGAGCTGGTGCTACAAGCCAGTGACGACGCTTTGCGCATCACCTCTGCACAAGGCAACATGGCATTGGCGCAAGGGCAAACCTTCACGCGTGCAGCGGGTGCCGCCTGCGGCTGAGCTGCGCATCACTTCCGTTTCAACGCGCTCTCCAAAAGCCGCCTGAAAAGCCTCCAGAAGTCAAAAACGCGCTTTTTGCTGACATGCGGCGGCGAACGGTTCATGCTTAATGGGCCAAGCAGCCGAACACGGCCGTTCAAACCACCAAGGAGATAGCCATGCCCCGATTCGCCACAGTTACTGGTGACGTGACCTTCACACCGGGTGACGGTGTGCCCATCCAAATTCCCGAAGGCCGTGTGGAAGTCGGGCTGGAGCCTGACAGTGCCACCCTGAGCTGGGATGCCGGTGACGGCGTGGCCGCGGTGGCTGCCATTCCGATCACCCAGTTTGATGATTACCTGCGCGACGGCAAGATCACCTGGGAAGCCAAGGAATAATCAGCCGCATGCTCGCCGGCCCTATTCACCCTGCCTCTTTTCTGACCCGCCGCTCGGCCCTGCTGGGCGGCCTGGGCTTGCTGGCCCTTCCCGCTTCGGGTCTGGCTGCCATGCCAGCGCCCTCCGGCGTCTGGCCGAAAACCCTGCACGTGCCCGGCGGCATTGCCCGGCTGCCGCTGGGCCCTTCGGCCACACGGCCGGTGGCGCATCAAGGCAAGGTGCCTTTGCTGGTGCTGGGCGACGTGATCGAGTGGACGGCACTGGTGGGCATTCCCCTCTCGGCCGCGCCGGGCGAAGCGAGCATCACCGTGCAGGCACCCGAAGGCGGCGAGCGGCAACTGGCCTACCTCATCGAAGCCAAACGCTACAGCGAGCAGCGCCTGACGGTGGCGCCGCGCACGGTGGACCTGTCGCCAGAAGACCAGGCGCGTTACGAAGGCGAGCGCGCGCACCTGGAAACCGTGATGGCAACTTTCAGCGAACCCTGGCCAGACATGCCGTCATTGCGCATGCAGGTGCCGGTGCCGGGGCGGCGCTCCAGCTCCTTCGGGCTGCGGCGCGTGTTCAACGGGCAGGCGCGCAACCCGCACAGCGGCATGGACATCGCGGCCGGCACGGGCACGCCCGTGCTGGCGCCGCTGCCGGGCCGGGTGATCGACACGGGCGACTATTTTTTCAACGGCCACACGGTCTGGCTGGACCACGGCGGCGGGCTGCTGAGCATGTACTGCCACCTGAGCGCCATCAACGCTCAAACAGGCGACGTGCTGAAAACCGGCGAGCGCCTGGGCGCGGTGGGCGCCACCGGCCGCGTGACCGGCCCGCACCTGCACTGGGGCGTGATGCTGAACCGGACTATGGTGGACCCGGCGCTTTTTCTGGCTGCCTGAGGCCCGCGAGAGGCCGCTGCCGACGACAAAACAGGGGCGCGGCGAGGCTGTTCAGGCGCAGAAATGACAAGCAAAAAGTGACTCCAGCCCAATAGACACGGGCGCAAGCAGCTACTGAAAGAGTAGCAGTGTACGCGCCACCGGGCTGGTTGCGTTTGATCTCCACTTAAACCCCATTTCGGGTATGATCACACCCATTATGGGTACTCATCAAGACGACTCACCAGCAGTTTCACGCATGGCAGACGCCCTGTTCCCCAAGGGTCGGCAACGTGTGCTGTCGGTGCTGTTTGGCAACCCTGACCGCAGCTTTTATGCGAACGAGGTCATTGCCCTCGCACAGTCCGGCACCGGGGCTGTACAGCGCGAGCTGGCGGCGTTGTCCGAAGCGGGCCTGCTCACCGTCACCCGACAGGGCAATCAGAAGCACTACCAGGCCAACGCAGCCGCCCCGGTTTTTGCTGAGCTGCGCGGTTTGGTCATGAAGACCACAGGGCTGGCCGACATACTGCGCGCAGCATTGGCGCCGCTCGCATCACAGATTGATGCTGCATTTGTTTATGGGTCGGTGGCAAAACAGCAGGACACCGCGCAAAGCGACATTGACTTGATGGTGGTGAGCCCGACGCTCGGTTATGCCGACGTGTTTGGCGCGCTGGAAGGCGCCACCACTTCTCTGGGCCGAAAAATCAACCCAACGCTGTACACACCCGCCGAGGTTGCCAAGCGAATCCAGCAGGACAACGCTTTTGTCACTCGCGTGTGGCAGCAGCCCAAAATATGGCTGGTAGGAAAAGAGGAGCCGTTCAATGCCCAGCCCGCTTGACAATCTGTGCGGCCCCGGCAAACCGCTGAAAGCCGAACCGCCCGACACGAACGAGATTGCCGGCCTGCTGCGCACCGGCGCTGCGCGGCTGATCGACGCCCGCAATGCAACGCTGGCACTCGAAAGCCGCTTCGACCTGGCCTACAACGCGGCGCATGCATTGTGTCTGGCCGCGCTGCGGCGCATGGGCTATCGCCCAGGCAACCGGTACATCGTGTTTCAGGTGCTGCCACACACACTGGCGCTGGGGCCAGAGGTGTGGCGGGTGCTGGATAAATGCCACAACACGCGCAACCTGGGCGAATACGAAGGTTTGCTCGATGTGGACGAACGGCTGGTTACCGACCTGATTGCCGCCACACAGGCCGTGGCAGACGCGCTGGGCAAGTGACTCCCGGCGAGACATTGGACACCTCCCCCTAGCCCTTTAGGTCGCAAACACTAGTGGAAACCCTGATGATCAGACACATCACTGAACTCCCACTCCAAGGAAACACCATGACCGCCAAAAACCTCTCCACCGTTGCCAGCGACCTGATCGAGTCTTATGGCAACACCGCCAAAAACATGATTGATGCCTACCGCGCCGGCGGCGAGCGCGTGGTCAGCGTGCTTGAGGAGCGCTGGAACCGCGCACTGAAAGCCTCGCGCTCGGAGTTGACGGCAGAAACCGCCAAGAACGCAACCGCCGCCCAGCTGGCCTTCAGCGCCTATTACAGCAAGGGCTTGAGCCTGACCACCAGCGGTGCCCAGCAAGTGGTGAGCCAGCTGGTGAAAGTGCTGGAAACCGGCGTGGACCGCGCCGCTGCCAATGCCGCCCTGTTCGAAGAAAAAACCGGTGTGAACACACTGACGGCACTGGCCCAGGCCACCGCACCCGGCGCGCTGGTGCTGAGCAAGCTGGCGGCGCAGGTCGAGCAGAAAACCGCTGAACTCGCCAACAAGATCGCCGGCGATGACGTCACGACCGTCAAGGCCAAACGCAGCTCGGCTTTCAGCCAGCGGCGCACCGCCAAAGCGGCCTGATCCCGCTTTTTTATAACCAAAAGCAGCGACAGCCCTTATGCGGCGGGCGCTACCAGCTATCAAACAGATAGCATTCTTGTGACACGGGGCCGTTGTCCGGCCCCGGACGTCAGCCCTCCAGGCTCCGCTTCAGGCGGCCCAGCGCGTCGTCCCACTGCTGCGCGATCAGGTCAAGCGAGCGACGCGCTTCTTCCAGCTGCAGGGGTTCGAACTGCCACAGGCGCTCGCGCCCCACCTTGACGTCGCGCACCAGGCCCGCATCGGCCAGCACCTGCAGGTGCCGGGTGACCGCCTGGCGCGTGACGTCGGTGGTGGCGGTCAACTGCGCAATCGACACGGCGCCGCCGACGCACAGCACGGCCACCAGGCGCAGGCGCGTCTCGTCGCCGAGCGCCGCAAACACCGAGGCCATGCCGGGCCGGGGTGCTTCGGCCGGAGCCGTGTCAGCGCGCGGTGACATGCTTCTCGATGTTCTTCATCTGCCCTTCCCAGCCGCCGCTGTTCATGCGGAAGGCCTCGGCGCGGCGCCCGGCCGGGATCTTGTCAAAACCGGACTCGACGACGCTGAGCAGCGTGCCGCCGCCTGCCTCTTTCAGCTCAAACACCACCAGGGTGGTCGGCTCTTTTGAATAATCGACGGCCGGGTCGACGGCGTAAGGATGCCAGCTGAAGGAAAACAGCTTCTGCGGCTCCATGCGTTCGACCAGCACGTCAAACACCACATGTTCGTAGCCGGCGATGGTGATGTTGCCCTGCACGCGCTGGCCGGCCACAAAGGTTTTTCCCTTGAGCGCCACGCCGAACCAGTTGCCAAACTCTTCGGCGCTGGACAGGGCCTGCCAGACACGTGAAAGCGGTGCCTGGATCAAAACACTTCTTTCAATACGATCGGTCGATGAAGTCATATGCAATCTCCTTGTTGCATTTATTCTTCACAAATCGAAGAATTCATGCAACCATTTTATTGCATTAATTTGTATCTTATTTTCCCGGAATGCCTGCAGGCGGCGGCGTCAGATCACCCATTCCGTCTGCCGGCTCAAGGTGAAATAGAAGGTCGCCCCTTCGTTGACCTTGCTTTCAGCCCAGACCCGGCCGCCGTGCCGCTCGATGATGCGCTTCACCGTGGCCAGGCCAATGCCGGTGCCGGCAAAATCGCCGGGCGAGTGCAGGCGCTCGAACGTGCCGAACAGCTTGTGGGTGAAGGCCATGTCAAACCCGGCCCCGTTGTCCCTGACAAAAAAGAGGGACACGCCGTCGGCACCCAGCTCGGCGCCCATTTCAATGCGTGCCAGCGGTTTTTTGGCGGTGAATTTCCAGGCGTTACCCAGCAGGTTTTGCAGCACGGCCAAAAGCAGGCGCGGATCGCCATGCGCACCCATGCCGTCCTGAATCAGCACCTGCACCTGGCGCTGCGGCTCCCGCTCGCGGTGGTCGCGTTCGATCAGGCGGGCCAGGGCCGACAGGTCTACAGGTTCTGACTTGAGCTGCTCGCGGGACATGTGGGCCAGGGTCAGCAGGCCCTCGATCAGCTCGCCCATCTGCTCGACGCCGGCACCGATGCGGGCGAGGTAATGCTTGCCCTTGTCGCTGATGTTCTCTGCATCTATTTTCGCCAGCAACTTGCTGAAGCCGTGAATGGTGTTCAAGGGCGAGCGCAGGTCGTGGGAGACGGAATAGGCAAAAGACTCAAGCTCCTTGTTCGCCGTGGCCAGCTGGGTGGTGCGCAGCAGCACCCGCTTTTCAAGTTCACCGTTGAGGCTGAGAATTTCCTGCTGCTGTTGCTTGCGCTCGGTGATGTCGCGCTCCACCCCCACCCAATGGGTGAACCGGCCGGACTCGCCGGCGATGGGTGCAATATCGATTTCCAGCCAGAGCTCTTTGCCGGCCTTGGTGTACACGATCAGTTCCGTGCGCACGGTTTTCCACTTTTCCATGGCGGCGCGAATCCGGTCCAGCTCTGCCACCTGGGTCTTGGGTCCCCAGAACATCCCGGGCGTGCTTCCTATGACCTCCTGCCGGCTGAAACCGGTCTGGCGCTCGAAGGCGTCGTTCACAAAAACAATGCGCGGCCCCGACTCATCGACGGGTTCGACCTCCGTGATCACCACAATGTCATTGACGCGGGACACCGCTTTTTCCAGCAGGTGCAGTTGCGCCTGTTCCGCGCGCCTCTGGGTGATGTCCTGGAAATAAACGGCGAGCCCCGCTTCCGTGGGATAGGCGCGGATCTCGAACCAGAGATCCAGCGGCGGATAAAAAGTCTCGAAGTGCGTGGTGCGTTTTTCCCGCACGGCCAGGCGGTATTCGCGTTCCATGGGCGAACCCAGTGTCTCGGGAAACTCCTCCCAGATATTTTTTCCTAGCACGTCTTCGCGGCGGCGCCGGAGCATGCGCTCTGCCGGGCCGTTCACAAAGGTGAGCCGCCATTCCCTGTCGACCAGGCAGAAACCGTCGGTGATGCTTTCCAGCGTGGTGCGAAGCTGCGTCTCCAGCGCCAGCGTGTGCGCTTCGGCTTCCTTCTGTTCCGTGATGTCCTGGAAGGCGCCCTGAAGGCGGATAATTTTTCCTTCCGCGTCGCGCACCGCCTCGCCGACCGAGCGCACCCAGATGCGCCTGCCCTTGGCCGTGCGTTTGGGAAGCACAAATTCGTAAGGCGTGCCGTGCTGCGCGCAAGCCTCCACCAGGCGCTGGACGGCGGGCCGGTCTTCGGGGAAAAAGTAGCTGATGCCTTCTTCCAGCGTTGGCCTGTAGCCCGGCGGCAGATCGTGGATCAGGCAGTTCTCGTCGGACCAGGTCAGCACGCGCTCGGGCAGCTCAATCGTCCAGCCGCCGAAGTGCGCGACGCGGCTGGCAATGCGGGTCATGACGAAGTCTTTTTCCAGATGCTCAGCGGCCTGTTTCAGCTCGTCAATGTCGGTCAGGGTGCCCAGCCATTGGGTAACCTGGCCCGCTGCGTCCCGCTGCGGGAAGGCTCGGCCCAGCATCCACCGGTACATGCCGTCAGTGCGGCGCAGCCGGTATTCGGTTTCACAGGGTTCGCCGCTGGTGCACGCCTGCTCCCAGGCCCTGGAGGCGCGCAGGCTGTCGTCGGGGTGGATGGCACTGCGCCAGCCATGGCCCAGGCTGTCTTCCATGGACAAGCCCGAATAGTCAAGCCACTGCTGGTTGAACCAGGTATGCCCGCCATCGGCTTGCGCGATACAGACAATCTGGGGCAGCGCGTCTGTCAGCAGGCGAAGCTGGTGTGCGTCGTTCACGCGCCGGCCCTCACCAGGGAGTCTGCCTGCGCCGCGTCTGGCAGCCTGGCCGGCCCGGACAAAGCAACCCGCGGATAGCTAGCTTGCATAAATCGCTCTTTCTTTTCATGGCCCGCATTCAGTGCCGCGAGACCATGCCCTCACCAAATGCCCGAAAGTTCAAACTGCTGCTGTGACACCCGGAGCCAGTTTAGCGCCTGGTGCAGCAAAGCGCGGCATCTTGCCCGGCTTCGCACGCAGCTTCTGCGAAATGGCATCCAAATCACCGGGTGCCGGCTGATCTTCCCCGGAAACCCGCTGGAAAACCCGAAGGCATGTGGCTAGAATTGTGGGTCTGTGGGGGGGTAGCTCAGCTGGGAGAGCGCCGCGTTCGCAATGCGGAGGTCGGGAGTTCGATCCTCCTCCTCTCCACCATCTTTCATCCGGCCTGTTTCGCCGCATGTGTTTGACCGGAGCACAAGCGTGCCGCTTCGGCGCTTATGCAATCAGGTCGCCCGAGCGTCGATTTCCCGAATGAGTGCCCTCGCCTCATCTCCCTCGGGAATGGGGCGTCCGCTGTCACGCCATTCAATCGCAGCCTTGAACCCATGCGCCTGGGCATGGCGACGGAACCACAAGCCTTCGGGGTTGTGGCGCGTGATGCCGTCGAACAGGGTCGCCATCGTCTGCGTTTGCTCGATACCCATGTTCAGCATGACCTGGTTCACCACCAGCTTGTGCATGGCAAGGTGCGACCGGGGGACGCCCGCGATCCGGCTGGCAAGCTTCATGGTCGCTGCCTCCAGCTCTTCGGGTGGCACGGCCATCGTGGCCAGCCCCCATTCCGCAGCCTTTTTGCCGTCAATCAGGTCACCGGTGAACATCATTTGCTTCGCACGCATGGGGCCAAGCCGAAATGTCCACATGGCGGTGGTCGGGCAACCCCACACCCTGGTGGGCATGTAGCCGATGCGTGCGTTGTCAGCCATGATGAGCAGGTCACAGCACAGGGCAATATCGCTGCCCCCGGCCGCTGCCGCGCCATGCACCTTGGCGATGGTAGGTTTGGCGCTTTTCCAGAGGGTCATGAAGTCTTCGGTGTTTCGCTTCATGCAGGCGTAGTCGACCATCGGGTCCCAGGGTGCTTTTTCCTGCTGGCACGGGTGCTCGATGTGCTGCTCGGCATATCCGGACAGGTCGTAGCCGCCACAGAAGCCTTTGCCTGCGCCTTCGATGACGATGACATGCACTTCGTCGTCCGCATTGGCCCATTCCACCGCTGCCCTGATCTCGCGCGGCGTCTCATCGCTGATGGCGTTGAGTTTCTCGGGCCGGTTGAGAAGCAAACGTGCAATGCGGGGGTTCTGGGGATCTTTTTCAATCTGGAGAGTTGTGAGCTTGGGCATGGCTTGGGTCCTTTGATACAGTGAAAATGCGGACTGACGCCGCAACAGTCAGTGTTGACTGTAGGCACATCAGACCGTACAGTCAATACTGACTGTTTAACCATTCACGACCATGCACGCCATTGCCAAACCAGACAAAAGAGCATCCAGGGACACCTTCCCCGAGCGCTCGATCCGAGATCGCATCCTCGAGGCGGCCGTTCAATCGCTTGTTGAGCAAGGCGCTGCCCGCACGACCACCCTGGAAGTTCAGCGAAAGGCGGAGGTCAGCCGGGGAGCCCTGTTGCATCACTTCCCTACGCACGCCGACCTGCTTTCAGCCACGGTGATGGACCTGGTGCGCAGAAACGAAAAAAGTGTGTTTGAAATGCTGGAGAAGCTGCAGAACGCGCCGGATGCCGTGGAGCGGG
This sequence comes from uncultured Polaromonas sp., assembly GCA_964543355.1. Classification (GTDB taxonomy): domain Bacteria; phylum Pseudomonadota; class Gammaproteobacteria; order Burkholderiales; family Burkholderiaceae_C; genus Polaromonas. The sequence goes on along the minus strand of CAZIYA010000024.1, from coordinate 11,136 downwards.
CCATTCGTGCGCTCGCCCTGATGATGGCCCAGCCCGCATTCATGGCCGAGCTTGAGTTGTGGACCTTGGCTCGTACAGATGAAGGCCTTCGGGAAGCATTGCTCAAAGTCGAGCGCGACGCTCGCAAAGAGAGCGAGCGAGTTCTGCGTACGCTGTTTGCATCGGTCGCTGACCGACCCGGCCATGATGCCGTGATCGCCATGACCACAGAGTTCCTGCGCGGTTTCGTGCTATCCGGTGTGTTGCGCAGGAATCCCGTGCGCCGGCAGCAGATGATTTCGAACTGGGTTCACGCTACCCAGATTCTTCTCGATCACTGGAAGTGAAAACAATGCCGAGACTGCCCAACCCCACCCTTTCATACTGGCCCGCTCACAAATCCTGCCCGCTGCTGGACATGACTGCAGGTGACTGCTCAGCGAGTGGGCTGGTCGGTGAACCGGATTTCACCCTGCGGCAGTAGATTGAGTACGAACGCGCGCCCGCCGCGCACGGTGGGCCGATGGGCGCGGCCAGCAGTTGCTCCACAGCGCAAGGCTGCGGACGGGGAAGCCCCTTTCATCATCGGGCGCGACAAAAGGCAGGTTCGCGTTCGATCGATGCCACCCTCCACCTTTGAATAAGGGTTTCTCCGAACTTCAGACTGTCGATTTCAACCTGCCTCGTTCGTCGTTGTTTTGGGATACCTCGTCCCACACTTAACGAAAGGCAATCATGCGAAAACTGAAACTTGAAATGCAGGTGTCGCTCGACGGGTTCACCGCCAGCGCGGATGGCGATGTCAGCTGGATGGTCTGGCCATGGTCGGAGGATTGGCCCTGGGACGCTGATCTGCGAGCGCACCACAACAAGCTAACGACAACATCCGATTGCATCCTGATCAGCGGAAGGATGGCGGAAGAAGGCTTTTTTGACCACTGGGAGCGCGTCGCTTCCGACGCCGAAAACCCGCAGTCCGTTTTCGCCGCGGCAATTGTTGCCACTCCCAAGCTGGTAGTCACACGCACCATTGCGAGCTCACGCTGGAAGAATGCCGAATTGTTTCGCGGTGATCTGGCCGAGGGCATTGCTCGCTTGAAGCGTGAACCAGGCAAGGACATTCTTGCCTACGGCGGTCCTGCTTTCGCGTCGGCGCTCATGGATGCACAGCTCATCGACGAAATGTATATCTACATCAACCCTACGGTCCTGGGCCAGGGCCGCAAGATGCTCAAGGACATTCAAACGCGGGCTGAGCTGACGGCACGGAGTGCGACTTGCTACCAGTGCGGTATGGTTGTGCTTGAGTATGTTGTGAAGCATTCGGGGAAAAATTAAGCGCCTCGCCCGCGCTGCTGGAACACGGCGACTTTCGCGATCCGAGCATGGTCTGCACTTCATGGGTGCGAATACCGCAGTCCAGATGGTGCTGAAAATGCCAGGGAGAATGCGCGCCCTGGCGCTCACAGAGCCGCCAGCGCTTCCCACGGCTGAATTGGCACCAGGCGGCCGTGAGGCGAGCGCGAGTCCGTCGTGGCCCGTCTGGACTCTCCAAAAGCGGTACAGTCACGCTTCCACGGACATCGCCGCACCCCGGCATGGAACTGGAACCACCGTCAGATCCGCCCCCCACCAAAGGCATGCTTGCCGTCCAACCACCTTCCCCTGCCCTCTTCCTCGCGCCTGATCTGCTTTAACAAGCCTTACGGCGTGCTGAGCCAGTTCACCCCCGAAGGTCGCTGGCGCGGGCTCAGGGAATTCATCACCCTGCCGGACTTCTATGCGGCCGGCCGGCTTGATGCGGACAGTGAAGGCTTGCTGCTGCTGACCAATGACGGGCAGTTGCAGGCTCGTATTGCCGACCCGCGTTTCAAGATGGAGAAAAGCTACTGGGCCCAGGTGGAAGGTGTGCCCGACGAGGCGGCGCTGCAGGCCCTGCGCCAGGGCGTGCTGCTCAAGGACGGCCTGACGCGCCCGGCCCGGGTCCGGCTGATGGCGCCACCGCCGGGTCTGTGGGAACGGGAGCCACCCATTCGCGTTCGCCAGGCCAAGCCCACCGCATGGCTGGAGCTGGTGATTCGCGAAGGGCGCAACCGGCAGGTGCGGCGCATGACGGCGGCCGTGGGGTTTCCCACCCTGCGCCTGATTCGCGCTGCCATCGGCCTTTGCCACCTCGACACGCTGGCGCCGGGAACCTGGCGCGAAGGCGATCCGCTTGCCATGGACGTGCCACCCGGCGACCCTTCAACACCGCCCACCCAGGCTCAAGGCGGCGCATCAGGCGCGTCCGGTGCATCACCCAAGCTCAGGTAACGCCTGACCAGGTCAAAGAAGCTGTCGTAAAAAATATCGGACGTGATGGTCTGGCTGCCTACCTTGACCATGGCGTCATTGCTCGAGCTGAAGGGCAGCGAGACCGAGCCGATGGCGCCTACGCCGAGGCTGGCGGAGTTGTTGCTCTTCTTGATGGTGTAGCTGTCCTGCAGCGCGGTGACAAAACCAAGGCTGACCTGCCCGTCCATACTTTCGGGCGCACACACCACCCGGATCGCCATTTGCAAGTGGGCTTCGGGTTCGGGCTGGAAGCTTTTCTGGCCTTCCACCAGGTCTTCCGCAGCCCTGTTGATGATGTAGCCCTGGCTCAGCAGGGCACGGCGTGCGGCTTCGCATGTTTTGGCGGCAGGGGCGTCGAAGAGCCGCGAATAGGTGGCGGTTGAGCCGAATTTCTCCTGCAACGGGTACTGTTTGAGCGGCGCTGCGCAACCCGCCAGCAAAACCGGCAGGCCGCAGCAGGCCATCAAACAGCGGGATCGCCAAGGCATCCAGGACAGCTTCACAGCCGGGCACTCCTTTTCAAGCATCAAAATCTGGTCGCAGCGGCCCTGCATGGGGCCGGCTGGGACACCGTCGCACCCTGCGAGGTTCAGCGAAATCAGCGTACCACAGCGACCGGCGTAGCGACTCCAGAGACAGGCGGCAATTGATACAAACCGTGCAGCGCCGCCATCCCTTAAAGTTGCACCGTCATTCACAGCCCGACTCATCATGGACATTCTTCCCCGCCCGCTTCGCCGCCGTCTTGTGCTTGGCAGCCTCGGCTCTGCACTCCTGCTGGCCACGGCCTGCTCCAAAACCGCCAAGCCCACGGCACAGACATTGCCCAAGGAGGCCACCCTGCTCTGCCTCGGTGATTCACTGACCTTCGGCCTGGGGGCGGCAGCGGGAACCAGCTATCCGCAAGTGCTGGAGCAACTCACCGGCCACGTGGTGCAGAACGCCGGCATCAACGGCGACACCACGGCGGGCGCGCTGGCACGGCTGCCCTGGCTGCTGCAGGGCAACGCGCCGGGGCTGGTGCTGGTGTCGATTGGCGGCAATGATTTCCTGCGCAACATGCCGCTGGAAGGCACCAGGAGCGCGCTGAAACAGATCGTGCAGATGGCGAACGCAAACACCCAGACGGTGCTGATCGCCCAGCCCCGGCCGGTGCTGATGGCACTGGCCACCGGCTCGCTGAAAGACCATGAGCTCTACGCCGAAATCGCCGCAGAAACCGGCGTGCCGCTGTTTGCGGATGGCTGGTCCCATGTGCTGTCGCGGCCCGAGCTGCGCTCGGACCAGGTGCATGCCAACAGCGAAGGCTACCGGGTCTTTGCTGAACGCCTGGCCGAGTGGTTGCGCGAGAAGAAATACATTGCCTGAGCCCGAGGTGCAACGGTGAACACCCATCGCTATTTTTAGTAGCTGCAAGCATCGACAAGACGGACTGAACATCTCCGCAAAAAAGCCAGGCGGTCTGCCTGGCTTTTTTCTGATATGGCAGGCGCTGGCCCGGCCTAACCGCGGCCGTTGCGGCGGTCGTTGCGGCGGTCGTTGCGCATCATGTACTCAACATCGTCACGCAGCGCCACCAGCTCGCTGCGCAGCTGGCGCCGCTCCCGCTGGCTGACGATGCCGTCAGCCCTGAACGCGATCTCGTGGCGTTCAATCTCACGCTCGCGGCCGCGCAGCCTGCGAGCTTCGCGGTGGGTGATGTGGCCGGAACGGATGCCTTCGTCAATGCGCTGGCCGATCTGGTATTCCATCCGGTCGATACCGTGGGTGTTTCCACCATGAGCCGGCTGCGCCACGTAGTTGCGGTTGGCCATCATGCGCTCTACCTCGTCGCCCAATGCGGCCACGTCGTTGCGCAATTGCTGGCGCTCTTGCGGGTTCACATGGCCATTGGCCTTGAACTGCGCCTCCCGCATGGCAATCTCGTGGTCACGCCGGTAGAGCACCTGGGCCTCTGACGGCGTGATGTGGCCCGACGCCAGCCCCTGCTGGATACGCGCGCCAATGGCCTGCTGCGTCTGGTCAATGCCCGGGGTGCCGGTGCCATGTTGTGCCATGACCGGGGCGAAACCCAGGCCGGCGAACAGGGCAGATGCCAACAAGGAAGTGGTCAACAGTTTCGATGTCATGAGGTTCTCCTGCTTTGCGGATGAATAACCGGCAGCCCGATGAACAACTTGCGGTGGCTGGAACAGGTTCCAGGGTCGGCAAGCAGCTGGATGGGCTGCTTTCTGAATCGCTGCTTTTTATAAAGGCTTGCCTGATTCAGTGCGGCCATTGTTGGCGCGGCATTGTGAACGCCATGTAAGGAAGACGTAGATTTACCCGGGATTTACCGCAGGACTGCAATCGTGTCCAGATGCGCTTCCCGCGCCTGTCCGTGGTCAGGGAAATTGCCATGTTTTCAGGAGCAGATTCCGCAGGCAGCACCAGGGCTGCATGACCATTTCATCTGGAGTTTTTCCGGACCATGAGCGAAGACAGTTCAAGTGTCCGCCCTGCGTGGCTGGCCATAGCTGTCCATTTTCGGGCGGATCAGCGCGACCAGCATCGCCACGCCGGTGTACAGGCCGGTGAGCTGGGTCATTTCTATCAAGGCCTCTTCGCTGAAGTGTGCGCGGGCCTGCGCGAACTCTTCATCGCTGAGCTGCAGGCAGTGCACCAGGGCATCCACCAGCGCCATGGCAGCGAGCAGGTCCGGCGGCCAATGGTCAGCGCAAGGCTGGTCCGCACGCACGTCGGCAATCTGCGCCGGGCTCAGTCCCATGCGAGCAGAGATGGTTTGCACATGCAGGTTGAACTCGTAGTCATTGTTCGTTGCCACGCAGGTGCGCAGGATGATGGTTTCGCGCAGGTCCTTTGCCAGCACGCGCCGGTCCAGCAGGCCGGTCGGGCCGATCAGGCCGCTGTCGACAAGAAAGCCGAAGAGACCGGCGTTGCGCGCCACGCTCAGGAAAAGTTGCGGCGCCGGCATGCCAGCTGGCAGCAGCCTGGCCATATGACCGGCCAGGGGCGGTTCGAGCGGCTCGGGCACGGGAAGGATGCGGGTGGTGGGCATAGGGGTTCCTTTCAGGGTGATTTAATTGCTTCTGAAAAAGAAGCAAACAGATTTTGGCCCCGTTTGCTTCTAAAATCAAAGCATTCAGTCATGCAGGTGACAACCGGCAAACACCGATCAACAGTGGCAGGAGGGATGATGAGTACACGCAGCGCAAAGGCAGACACCAACCCGCACAAGGACGGCATCAATGCGGCGATTGACCTTTTTCACCGGCGCTGGACCATGCGCATCCTGTGGGAGCTGCGCGGTGGCCCGGTGAATTTCCGCGCGCTGCAGACAGCCTGCGCCGAGGTGTCTTCGTCCGTGCTTAATGTCCGCCTGGCTGAACTCAGGGAAGCGAACCTGGTAGACCACGCCAGCGGCGAGGGTTATGCACTAACGCGCTGGGGCGACGAACTGCTGGGCGCTATGGAACCCCTGGTGCTGTGGGCCGGCCGCTGGCAAAAAGCGAAGAAGGTGCAAAAAGCCTGAAGTCCACCAGTTCAACTTATCCCGCCTGCGGGCGTGCCCCGGGGAACCGCGTCAAACACGCCGCTGAGCAACTCGGGCAGGCGCTCGGTGCCCATCTTGAAGCCGCAGGCCTGCGCATGGCCGCCGCCGCCCATGCTCTCGGCCAGGGCAATGCAGTCAAAGCCGCGCTGGGAGCGCAGACCGCCCTTGACAACACCGCCCGGCGCCACTGTCCACATCAGCGCAAAGGTGCCGCTTTTCTTCGAAAGCATGTGCCCCACCAGGCTGTGAAACACACCGGGCGCGTTGACCATCAGGCCTTGCTGGCCGTTGAAGATGAGAGGCTGTGCACCCTCTGCAATATCTGCGGCGAGCTTGCTGAATTTCTCGTCCATGGCCTGACCACGCGCCATGAATGCGGTCACTTCTTCAGGGCTGAAGGAAGCAATCTCGGCCCAGCGGGAAAAACTGACTGGCTCCATGTCGAGCGCGGCCAGAAACCCCGGGCTTTCCGGATGGCGCCAGACCCAGATGTCGCGGTCTTCGATGTAGCGCACAAGGTCTGGCAGCGCCGTGGCGGGGTGAAAAAACTCCCAGGCCAGCCGGGCGCCGCACTTGTCCATGTCGAAGTGCACCACACCGCAGCGGCAGGAAAAACCAGTGAGCTTTTCCGCCGCGCTTTTGTGGTGGTCCAGCATCACGAGTTTGGCGGCGCGCTCCTCAATGCCGCGCAGGATGTCAGCGGAGAAGGAAAAATCAAGGATGTACACCGCACGGCCGTCAAGGGCCGGCAGGTCGTCGATGGAGCGGATATCGCCATGGTCCAGCCCCAGGTACTCGGCCCGGTCTCCGTAATAAAGCCAGGCTGCCAGCGCAGCGGCAAAACCGTCGGGGCAATTGCGGCCGTGATAAAGCACCAGGGGCCGGGGGTCGTTCCTGTCGGGGGCAACCAGAAGCTGCAGGGGGAGGATGGTTTTCATGGCCCCCCGATTGTCGCCTCACGACCAGGCCTCCGGCCGCCCCTGTGCGCTACCCGCGTCAACTAGGGGCACCGGCGGTGCCTGGCCTCCTCGTCGCTTTCCATGGCCTCGCGCGGCCGGTCGCTGTGCGACACGAGGTAGCCGTCGGCCACGTAGCCTGGGCCTTTCATGAGCATCACGATGATGCAGCCCAAAGCCACCGTCCCGACCATGGACCAGTGAAAAAGGATGGCGCCCAGCACCATGTAGCCCATCATCTGGTTCCAGCGGGCATCGGCCGCACTGAGCTGCGGATCATTCAGCAGGTACACCAGTCCGAGGACCAGCAGGGGCAACAGCGTCCCGGCCAGGGTGATGAGGGGCAGCTTGCGCCAAAGTCTCCACTCCAGCCCGCTGGCGGTGCGCCGTGTGCCCGGAAGTTTGTTCAGCCAGTTCATTTGGAAGAATGCGCCCCGTTCAATGTTGCTTCACGCCAAGGCCTGGACAGGGTATCTGTCACAGCGGGGCTTCATGACCGTCTCCGCAGGACGCTGATTTTCCCGTCGGCTTCCAGAAAAGCGCAGTGCATGTCCTTCAACTCGCAGTCGGCTTCGCGCAGGGCCTGCTCGAACTCGGCCACCGACACATGTTCTGCCTGCAAGGTGTCCTTGAACAATTTCCCGTCCCGGCCGATCAGGATAGGACGGCCTTCCACAATACCCTGTGCCGTGCGGCTGCGCGCCGTGACAAAAGCCACCGCGAGGTTGATGGTGATCAGCGTGGATGCAATGATCAAGCCGCTCAGCAGCGACTCGTCGCCCCCGGACAGCGAATTCGACACGCCCTCGCTCAGAAGCACCACCACCATCAGGTCAAAAGGCGTGAACTGGCCGACGGTGCGTTTGCCGGAAATCCTGACCATGGCCAGGAGCACCACGTAGATCACCGCGGCACGCACGATGAATTCCCACCAGGGCAATGAGAGGTCAAACATCTGACGGCACGCCGCTGGCGGCAGCAGCCCTGTCCAGGGTGTGGTTCCACTTGCTCACAAGCAGTCTCCTTTACCAGACTACTTTGCAGCATCCGGCAGACCACCGGTGTAGGCCGACACCGCCCACCGGGATCAGGCGCGGTCTCGCCGGGAACAAGGACAAGCCCAAAGGGCCGCTTGTGACAGCTGGCCAGCTGCCCCAGGCGCCGGCCTGTCCATTCAATTGCTACAGTTCCGACGCGTCCATACACCCAACAGACAGGGGCTTGCCTTCGTTTTTTCCGGTTTTCCATTGGGGAGACCGCCTTGTCGCAGGTTCGATGCGAAGAAAAGCAGCAGGCCCACCGGCTTACATGACGTTACGGCGGAAGCCCCGCAAGCCGCTAAGGTTGTCCTGGTTGACGCACCCGAAAGGATCCACGGTTTAAACCACCTGCCTCCATGACCATCACCGCCGATTACCTTGATCCTGCCGATGCTCCGTCTGCAGGTCCCGCCTTCAGAAGCGGCACCAGCCACACCCCGCCGATACAAGCTGCGCAAACGGTTCACAGCCCGGTGATGAAGCACAGAACCTCCTGTCCCGCATGCCTGTCGACATCGCTGACGCAGGTTTATGAAGAGCCTTATGCGGGCGAAGGCATACAGAACTACCTGAGATCGCACTACGAGGGCAAGGCATCGCACACTGCGGATGACTGCCTCTATGTGCTGACGCGCTGCGATCACTGTGGCCTGAACTTCCAGAAATACATTCCAGGTGACGCCTTTCTTGGCGAGATCTACAACAGCTGGGTGCCGGGCACCGACTTCGAGCGCGAGCACCGCAATTACAGCCTGGAGGAATACCGTTACCTGGCCGAGCAGGTGCAGTTCGTCATCCAGCATCTGGACCGGCCCCCGGGAGATCTGCACATGCTGGACTTCGGCTTCGGATGGGCGCATTGGTCAAAAATGGCCATGGGGTATGGCTGCCGCGTGTCCGGTGTGGAGCTGTCGCAGGAACGGGCAGAACATGGCCGGTCGATGGGCATTCAGCTTGTCCCTCTCGACGATCTGCCGGACAGGACGTTTCACTTCATCCATACCGAGCAGGTGTTCGAACACCTGGCCGAACCCCGCGCCGTGCTGGACCGCCTGGTGGCCGCACTGGCGCCCGGTGGACTCATCAAGATCAGCGTGCCCGATGCCGTGGCCTCACTCAAAAAGATAACGCGCGGCCAAAATTTCGGCGCGCTGTCGGCCTGGGACAAGATGTCGATTGCACCGCTCGAGCACATCAACGCCTTCAGCCACCAGTCGCTGGTGGCTTTCGGCAAGGCCGCCGGCCTCCAGCCGATCAAGCCCAGTTTTTACCGACTCTACAACGGCGCATCCGGCCTGCTGCAGCCCAGAAGTCTTTTCCGCGTTCTGGCCCGTCCCGTCTACAGGCACATTTTTCCGCGCAACACCTTTGTCTATTTCGAGCGGGCGCAGTAGCCGCCTGAGGCGCACGGCCGGCGGGAACCAATCGCGGCCCAGCAGCTCCATCAGGCTTTGCGGTCATGACCGCAAAGCCTCCAGGAACGCTGCATGCTGAAAAACCTCAAAGACCTGTTTGCCACCTTGGCCGCACCCGACCAGGCCAGCTCACCCCGCGAACGCGAACACACACTGCAACTGGCGACGGCCGTCCTGCTCGTGGAAGTCATGCGCGCCGACCCCGACATTGGCGCCGCCGAAAGATCGGCTGTTCTGGAATCGCTGCGCGGAAAATTTTCGCTCGCCGAGGACGAGCTGGCCCGGCTGATCGAACTGGCCGAAGACACGGCGAAAACCAGCTACGACTACCACCGCTTCACCTCCAGCCTGAACGAACATTTCACCCATGCGCAGAAGATCCGCGTGGTTGAACACATGTGGCAGGTGGCGTATTCAGACGCCCACCTCGACGCGCACGAGAACCACCTGATCAGCAAGATCGCCGGACTGCTGCACGTCACGCATGGTGAATACATAGGCGCCAAGATGCGCGCCAGGGAAGCCGCCGGTCACCGCTGATACATGCGCCAGACGCTACTTTATTGATAGCTAGTTGCGCCCGTCACATAAGGGCCGGTGGCCGATTTCAGACTCAACCCGACGAAGTCCGGTCTCAGCCCTGCATCCAGTGCCAGAGCCTGGCGGGCGACAGCGGCATCTGCAGTCGGCTGGCTTGGGCAGCCAGGCCGTGCCGTGCCAGCGCATCGGCCACGGCATTGACCACCGTCGGCCCGGCGCCTATGGTGCCCAACTCCCCCACGCCCTTGACACCCAACGGATTGTTCAGGCACGGGGTGGTCTGGTCCATTTCTGTCTTGAACGGTGGCGCGTTATCGGCGCGCGGCGCAGCATAGTCCATCAGGCTGCCGGTGACAGGCTGGCCGGTTTCCCGGTCATACACCAGGTGTTCGCACAGGGCCTGACCTATGCCCTGCACGGCGCCGCCGTCGAGCTGGCCGCGAACAATCATCGGGTTGACGACGCGCCCGACGTCGTTGACGGAGGCATAAGCCACCACCGCCACATGGCCGGTCAGCGGATCAATCTCGACTTCGCTGATGTGGCAGCCGTTGGGCCAGGAGGGCCCGGCCACGGCGGTGGTCGAGTCCATGAAGATGCGCTGGTCTTCCTGGCGCGCCGCCAGCGCAAACAGGTCGATGGCCAGGTCGGTACCCGCCACTGTGAACCGGCCTTCGGCGTAGGTGATGTCCTGCTCGGCGGCCTCGAACTCCTTGGCTGCAAGCTGCCGGGCTTTGTCAATCGTGCGTTCTGCACCTATGCGCACGGCGGAACCGCCGGTGAACAGCGAGCGTGAACCGGCGCTGCCGAAACCGTCGCCGCGGTCGGTGTCGCCCAGCACAACACGGACTTTCTCAGGCGGCACGCCGAAGGCATCCACTACCAGTTGGGTCAGTGAAGTCAGGATGCCCTGCCCCATGGCGTTGACGGCCGAGAACACCTCGATCACGCCGTCATCCGCACGCACAGACAAGGTCACACGTTCTTCGAGGGCATTGCCGCCGGTCCATTCGAGAAAGGTCGCGACGCCGAGCCCGCGCAGCAGGCCGCGCTGTTTTGAAGCCGCGGCGCGCGCTTCGAAACCCTGCCAGTCGGCCAGCACCAGTGCCTGGTCCATCACCGCCTCAAAGCGGCCGCTGTCATAGACCTGCCCCATGGGGTTTTTGTAAGGCATCTGCGCCGGCTGGATGAAGTTGCGGCGGCGCAGTGCGATGCGGTCGATGCCGGTCTGGCGCGCGGCTTCGTCCATCAGCCGCTCCATGATGAAGATGGCTTCGGGCCGTCCCGCGCCGCGGTAGGCGCTGGTCGGCGCGGTGTTC
>CAZIYA010000023.1:0-21498 GCA_964543355.1 uncultured Polaromonas sp. | reverse complement strand
AAAGGGCTTGGTCAGGTTGTTCAGCGCCTGCGGCGCGACGCCGGTGCCGTGGTCGCGCACCTTGATCAGCACCCACTGGTCGCGTTCCTTGGCCGCAATGTCCACCGTGGCCATGCCGGTCTCCGGTGTCTTGCCGTAACGCCGCGCGTTCTCCAGCAGGTTGGCAATCACGCGGGACAGTTCCACCTCGTCGGCCAGCACGGTGATCTGGCCCGGCAGCGCCACGTTCACGCGCATGTCGGTGTATTCGGCCACCGAATACACGGCCGCGTTGATGATGGCATTGAGGGACACCGGCGCCAGCTGCGGTGGGTCGGGCCGGGCGTAGTCGAGGAATTTGTCGATGATGGCGTCAAGCTGCGTGATGTCGGCGGCCATGTGGGCCCGGGCTTCCGCGTCGGACACACTCATTTCGGTTTCCAGGCGCAGGCGCGCCAGCGGGGTGCGCAGGTCATGCGAGATGCCGGCCAGCATGATGACGCGGTCTTCCTCGATTTTGGAAAGCTGTTCGGCCATGCGGTTGAAGCCGATGTTGACTTCGCGGATCTCGCTGGTCGCCACCTGTTCGTCGAGCAGGCTGGCATCGAAATCGCCGTCGCGCATGCGGCTGGCAGCAAAAGACAGCTGCTTGAGCGGGCGGTTGATGAGCCGGGCAATCAGTGCGGCGCCCACCAGCGACAGGATGGCGGCGGTGATCAGCCAGATCAGCCAGGTGCCGCCCTGCAAGGGCCCGAGGCGCGAAGGGTCGGTCAGCAGCCAGTACGAATCGCCGTCGATGTTGAATCCGACCCACAGGCCGGGCGTGCCGTTGACGGACTTGGCCACCACCGTGCCTTCGCCCATGCGCGCGGTCAGTTCCTCGCCGATGCGTTCGCTGAAAGGGTCGTTGACAAAGTGCTCATATTTGTCGCGCGGCTCCCGCGGTGAAATGCGCACGCCTTCTTCCTCGGCCAGCGTCTTGATCAGCCAGACCCGCGTGATGGAGTCGGAATATTTCAGCGCGGCGCGGCTCAGGTTGACCAGCGAGGCGAGCTGCCTGGCGCTCTGCACGGCGCGCGGCTCGAATTCCAGTGCCCGGAAGGTCTGCAGCCAGGCGACGATGCAGCCGATCAGCAGGATCGACAGGAACAGGAAGGTGCGCCAGAACAGGCTCAGGCCGACGCGTGGCCGCATCTCCAGGGGAGCCGGCGCGGTTTCGAGCGCGGCGGGGGCAGTTTCCAGGTGGACGGCGCGTGTGCCTTGCATTCGGGGCTCGGGGACGGGAAAGGTGGGTCGGCCCGGTCAGCCTGGGGGGAATCTGGTGTCCGGCAGCAAGTGGCGCTTCAGCTTGTTCCGTCCGGCACGAAGACGTAGCCTATGCCCCAGACGGTCTGGATGTAGCGCGGTGCGGCAGCGTCCACCTCAATGAGCTTGCGCAGGCGCGAGACCTGCACGTCCAGGCTGCGGTCGAAGGGCTCAAATTCGCGGCCGCGCGCCAATTGCGCCAGCTTTTCACGGGACAGCGGCTGGCGCGGGTGCCGCACCAGCGTCTTGAGCATGGCGAATTCGCCGGTGGTCAGCGGTAGTTCCTCGCCGTTTTTCTGCAGGGTGCGCAGGCCCATGTCGAAGCTGAAGGGGCCGAAATTGACGACTTCCTGTTCGCTTGAAGGCGCGCCCGGCACCTCCACCGCAGGCCGGCGGCGCAATACCGCATGGATGCGGGCCAGCAGTTCGCGCGGGTTGAAGGGTTTGGCCAGGTAATCGTCGGCGCCGACTTCCAGGCCGACGATGCGGTCCACGTCCTCGCCCTTGGCGGTCAGCATGATGATGGGGGTGCGGTCGTTGGCGGCACGCAGGCGCCGGCAGATGGACAGGCCGTCTTCGCCGGGCATCATCAGGTCCAGCACAATCAGGTCCACGGCATCGCGCATCATGATGCGGTTCAGCGCCTTGCTGTCTTCGGCGAGGATGACTTCGAAACCTTCCTGCGTGAGGTAGCGGCGCAACAGGTCGCGGATGCGGGCGTCATCGTCCAGAATCAGAATCTTGTCAGCTCGGGTTGAATTGCTAGCTTGTGTCATAAGGCCATCGTAATTTGTAACAGAGCCGATTTTGAGGGCTAAAAAAGCAGAATCCAGTTTTTTTGGTTACTTTGACATACTGTTACAGAAGTTGCAGGCTGGGGCAAGCGGGATAACAAGCAGATGCGCACCAATGCCATGCTCGGCTCAGCGGATGACAACAATTGGCGACCAATGCTGACACGACGTACCGGGAAAAGCGCCTATCGTCTCGCCTGCCTTGCGGGCTGTCCGGCACGGCATTCCCTTTTTTCCCTTTATTCAACCGAAAGCCACTTCTTGAAAAAATCCATCCAACTCATCGCTGCTTGTGCGCTGCTGGCCGGCAGCACGGGGCTGTTCGCCCAGAACCAGATGCCCATGCCCTACGCGCCGCTGCAAAACGTCGCGCAACTGTCGGCCAGTGCGGCAGTCGAGGTGCAGCAGGACTTGCTGTCGATTGCGATGAGCACCACGCGCGACGGCACCGATGCCGCGGCAGTGCAGAACCAGCTCAGGCAGGCACTCGAAGCCGCGCTGGCAGAGGCCAAAAAAACCGCGCAACCCGGCCTGATGGATGTGCGTACCGGCAACTTCAGCCTGTACCCGCGCCACGGCAAGGACGGCAAGATCAATGGCTGGCAGGGCAGCACGGAACTGGTGCTGGAGGGCAAGGACTTTCCGCGCATCACGGCGGCGGCCGGCAGGATCCAGACGCTGACCATGGGCAATGTCGGTTTTGCGTTGAGCCGCGAGCAGCGTGCGCTTGTCGAGGGTGATGCACAGGCCCAGGCGATCGAGCGTTTCAAGGCCAAGGCCTCGGAGATTGCGCGGGGCTTCGGTTTTTCCAGCTACACGTTGCGCGAGGTGTCCGTCAATGCCAATGACCAGGGTCCGATCCGGCCACGCATGATGGCGATGGAAGCCAAGTCCGCCATGTCGGATGCCTCCATCCCGGTGGAAGCCGGCAAAAGCACGGTGCTGGTCAATGTGTCGGGTTCGGTGCAGATGAAGTAAGCCTGAAAAAAGGTGTTTGCCTGACAGACGGAGCGAACGCCGGCGCCTAAGCTTCAGGCATGAATTTTCATGTTTCGGCGCAGGACGCCGCGCACCGCGGACCCTTGTTTGTGGTGATCAATGCGGGGTCCGGCCGGCACGACACCGCTGCCGAGCAGTCGCTCATGGCCAGCGTGTTCACCGGGGCCGGGCGCGAATTCGAGTTTCTGCAGATCAGGGACCCCGGGCAGATCCATACGCTGGCGCGCAGCGCCGTGCGCCAGGCCAGGGCGCGCGGCGGCGTGGTGGTCGCGGCCGGCGGTGACGGCACCATCAATGCCGTGGCCAGCGCCGTGCTGGGCAGCGGCTGCCCCTTTGGTGTCATTCCGCAGGGAACCTTCAATTATTTTGGGCGTGTCCATGCGATCCCCCAGGACACTGAAGCCGCTGCCAGGGCGATGCTGGGCGCCAGCGTTTCACCCGTCCAGGTCGGCAAAGTCAATGAACGGCTGTTTCTGGTGAATGCCAGTGTCGGGCTGTATCCGCAGTTGCTGGAGGACCGCGAAGCCTGGAAGCAGCAGTTCGGGCGCAGCCGTGTGGTGGCCCTGGCCTCGGGCATCGCGACCCTGCTGCAGACGCACCGGCAACTGCAGTTGCAGATCGAATCGGCCGGGCAGATGGCGGCCCTGCGCACGCCGACGCTGTTTGTCGGCAACAACCATCTGCAGCTCACGCGGGTCGGCATTGCGCAGAAAGATGCCAATGCGGTGGAGCAGGGCCAGCTGGCGGCGATTGTGGTGCGCCCCATCGGCACACTGGCGCTGTTGGGCCTGCTGCTGCGCGGTTTGATGGGGCGGCTGGGCGAGGCGGAAAACATCCACAGCTTTTCGTTTCGCCGCCTGACGGTGACGCCGCGGGGCCGCCGGCGGCGCATCAAGGTTGCCACCGACGGGGAGATCCACTGGATGGAAACGCCGCTGGTGTTTGAGCTGGCCTCCGAAGCCCTGCTGTTGCTGGTTCCGGCGGCGGCCGATCGCGCCGAGGTGGCATGAGCCTGCCATGAACAAGCTGCTGCAGATCTCCGACCCGCATTTCGGCACGGTGCAGCCACCGGTGCTGCGGGCGCTGGAAGTGCTGGTGCGCGAACAGCGCCCCGATGTGCTGGTGCTCTCGGGCGACATCACGCAGCGCGCGACGGTGGCGCAATTTAGCGAAGCAAAAGCCTTTTGCGGGCGCCTGGGCATTCCGCAGATGCTGGCCCTGCCGGGCAACCACGACATTCCGCTGTTCAACCCGTGGCAGCGTTTTGTGCAGCCTTATGCGCGTTACCTGCAGGCCTTCGGGCCGGAACTGGAGCCGGTGCTGCAAACGCCCTGGCTGCAGCTGACGGGGGTGAACACCACGCGTCACTGGCGTCATAAGAATGGCGAGGTGTCGGCGCGCCAGATTGACAGCGTGGCGATGCGCCTGCAGCAGGCGTCGGCCGGGCAACTGCGCGTGGTGGTGGTGCACCAGCCGGTGTATGTGCTGCGCGCGGGGGACGAGCACGACCGCCTGCGCGGCTGGGAGCCGGCCGTGCGCGCCTGGGCGGCCGCCGGCGCGGACGTCGTCATGGGTGGCCACATTCACCTGCCTTATGTCTGCGAGCTGTCGTCCCTGGTCCCGGGGCTGGTGCGGCGCCTGTGGTGTGTGCAGGCGGGCACGGCACTGTCCTCGCGCGTGCGGCGCGAGGCGCCCAATTCGGTCAACCTGCTGCTGCATGATCCCGCCGCCACGCCGGGGCAGTGCCTGCTCGAGCGCTGGGATTACCGCGCGGCGGGCGACGCCGGGCGTTTTGAAGTGGCGCACACCAGTGAATTGCTGCCGGAGCGCAGTTTGTAAGGAAAATACGACGCCAGCCCTTTGGGGGCGGGCGCAGGCAGCTATCTATTTGGTAGCGACTGAGGGCTGTTCACGGCCCACCACATCCAGCAGCCATTGCCGGAAGCTGATCAGCGGTTTGAGGTGACTGCGTGATTCCGGGTAGCACAGGTAATAACCCATGCCGTCCATGTAGCCGTCCTTGAGCGGGGCTGACACCAGCCCGGCGGCGATGTCGTCCTGGACCAGACAATGCGGCACCAGCGCCAGGCCCATGCCCGCCATCACCGCGCGGATCAGGCTGTGGAACTGGTCCAGCTGCGGGCCCATCAGCGCGTTGACGTCGCTCACCCCGTGCGCCACACACCAGTGCGACCAGGCGTGCGGAACGCTGACGTGCTGAAGCAGCGTGAAAGCCGCAATGTCCTGCGCCTTGCGCAGGCGCGGCTGGCCGGGCGCGGCGGGCGGTGCAATCAGCACGACGTCGCGGCCCGTCAGGTAGTCGGCCACCGTGCCCGGCCAGTTGCCGTTGCCGAACAGGATGGAGCAGTCCAGGTCGGCGCGCTGGAAGTCATAACCCTGCAGGTAGGGCACAAAGTGCAGCGCGATGCGCGGCTGCGCCTTCTGGAATTCGGGCAGGCGCGGAATCAGCCATTTGGCGCCGAAGGTGGGCAGCGTCGAGAGGTGCAGCGCGCCGCCGCCGTCGCCGCTGGTGATGAGGTCCAGCGTCGCGGCCTCCAATTGCGCGAGCAGGGGCCGGATGGCCGCGTCATAACGCACGCCGGCCGGTGTCAGTGTGAGGCGCTGACGTATGCGTTCGAACAGCAGCACGCCGGTCATCTGCTCCAGTTCGCTGATCTGTTTGCTGACCGCGCTCTGGGTCAGGTGCAGCGCTTCGCAGGCGCGCGAGACGCTGCCGAAACGCGCCGTGGTCGTGAAAGCCCGCAGCAGGTGGATGGGGGGCTGGAGGCGTTTCATGTCCACATTTTAAATGAAGATAATTCCATTATGGAATCATCCAAGTCGAAGACTTCACAGTCATGGCGGGCGTTTGGCATCATTCATGCGACACAATCAATTCACAAATTCATTTTCATGGAGCCCTCATGCTACGACGTCACCTGATCGCTTTAACCGCTACTTCATTACTTCCCGGAATGAGTTGGGCGCAATCGAACAAACCACTGCGGCTGGTCGTGCCTTTTCCGCCGGGCGGCGCCACCGACATCACGGCCCGGGTGCTGTCCGAGCCGCTGGCGCGGGTTCTGGGCCAGCCGGTCATTGTTGAAAACCGCGGCGGCGCCGGCGGCTCCATCGGCATGGCCGAAGTGGCCCGGTCCGCACCTGACGGCCTGACACTCGGCGTGGCCACGCTGTCGACGCACGGCGTCAATCCCGCCGTCTACCGGAAACTGCCCTATGACCCGATCAGGGACTTTGTTGCCGTCACCGAACTCGTCAAGGCGCCCGGCGTGGTGGTGGTCAACGCCGCCTTGCCGGTCAAAAACTACGCCGAACTGATCGCCTACCTCAAGGCCAACCCCGGCAAGCTCAGCTACGCCTCGCCCGGCAACGGCACCATCGGCCACATGTGGGGCGAGCTGTTCAAAAGCGCGACCAACACCTTCATGGTGCACATTCCCTACCGCGGCGCCGGCCCGGCCCTCAACGACGTGGTCGGCGGGCAGGTGATGGTGTACTTCGACCAGGTGGCGGCCTCGCTGCCTTTCATCCAGTCCGGCAAGCTGCGCGCGATCGCGGTGTCCTGGGACAAGCGCCTGGAGGTCCTGCCGAACACGCCGACCTATGCCGAACTCTCCCTGCTGTCCAGCAACGACCCCTCCTGGTTCGGCCTGGTCGCGCCCGCCGGCACCGCACCGGCCGTGGTCAGCCGCCTGCAGCAGGCAGTGGTCAAGGCGCTGCAGGAGCCGGGGGTCAGCGCCAAGCTGTCGGCCCAGGGCCTGTTTGCCTCCGGGTCGTCGCCGGCTGCATTTGCGGCCCAGATACGCAAGGAAATCGACAAGATGCAGCGCATTGCGAAGTTCGCAAAAATCAGCCTGGACTGAGAGGCTGAGAGTCTTTCGCTCATGCCCGCTCACCACCCCAAAACGCACCCGCCCGGCGTTGCAAATGCGCGCCGTAGCCCGAGCTACGGCTGTGCTTTGCGCCTTGGCCGGGCACGTTTTGGGGCGTTGCTCGGACACGCCCAAAAAACTCCCAGCCTCTGAGCCGATACCCGGCCGGTCCGCACCCGCCATCGCGGTGCGGCCGGCTCCATGCACCCCGGCCGCAACGTGGCCTTGGCCCAGATGGCCGACGCGGGGGTGCCGACCCGATCACAATCAAAACCATGACCCCATTTCTCCGCTACCTGCCCGGCACCACGCCTCTGGTGCTCGATTCCCCCCACAGCGGGACTGCTTACCCGGACGACTTTGCCTATGCCTGCGAACTGCAGACCCTGCGTCGCGCGGAAGACACGCATGTCGAGAAGCTGTACGACTTCGCGCCCGCGCTGGGCGCAAGCTGGGTCGAGGCTTTTTTTCCGCGCAGCTACCTTGACGCCAACCGCGATACCACGGAGATCGACGTCAGCCTGTTTGACGAACCCTGGCCCGAAGCCGTGGCCACCGATGCCAAAGTGATGGGCAAGGTGCGGCTCGGCAAAGGGCTGGTCTGGCGCACCACCGACGACGGCGTGCCGATCTACCAGCGCAAGCTCGGCGTGGCCGAAGTGCAGGCGCGTATTGCGCGCTGCTGGGAGCCCTATCACGCGGCCGTGGCGCAGGCCATTGACAGCGCGCACCAGCGGAACGGCTACAGCATCCACCTCAATTGCCATTCCATGCCTGCTGTTGCGTCCAGCCACGCCACCGAATTTCCGGGTGAGGTGCATGCCGACTTCGTGATCGGCAACCGCGACGGATCCACCTCCAGCGGGCCGCTGGCCCGGCTGGTGTGCACGCACCTTGAAAGCCGGGGCTACAGCGTTTCGTTCAACCACCCCTACAAGGGTGTGGAGCTGGTGCGCCGTTATGGCGAGCCGCTGCAGCAGCGCCACAGCATCCAGATCGAGATCAACCGCAAGCTCTACATGGACGAGCAGACGCTGGCCATGCACGAGGGGGCTGTGCTCCTGAAAGCCAGCCTGCAGTCGCTGGTGCAACTACTGCTGCAAACCGACCCGCGCAAACTCCAGTCCTGATGCGTGGCGGGGCTCACGGATAATCCCGGCGATGATCACCATCTTCAGCGAGCGCCACGCGCTGCACGCGCCGGCGTTCGAGTTTTTCCGCGGTGAACGTGTGCCCTGTTTTGAAACGCCGGCGCGCGCCGCGTTTGTCAGGGAGCGCCTGCTGCAGGGCGGCCATGAGCTGCGCGAGCCGCATGCCGACAGCCGCGCGCTGCTGGGCCAGGTGCACAGCGCGCGTTACCTGGCCTTTCTGGAAAACGCCTGGGGCGACTGGCTGGCACAGGATGCCGCCAATGCGACACGCCAGCCTTTTCCTTCGGTCTGGCCGGTGCGCACCCTGCGCAGCGACGTGGAGCCCGCCAATTTCACCGCACGCCTGGGGCTGTATTCCATGGACAACGGCTCGCCGCTGTCGGCCGGCACCTGGGCGGCCGCCAAGGCCGGGGCGGATGCCGCCGCCAGTGCAGCGGCACTGATCGGTGAGGGCGCACGCGCGGTTTTCTGCTGCAGCCGGCCACCCGGCCACCATGCGGGGGCCGACTTCATGGGGGGCTACTGCTTTCTGAACAACGCTGCCGTGGCGGCACAGGCGCTGCGCAATGGTGGTGCGCAGCGCGTGGCCGTGCTCGACGTGGACTACCACCACGGCAACGGCACGCAGAGCATTTTTTTCGACCGTGCCGACGTGCTGTTTGTCAGCCTGCATGGCGACCCGCGCACCGAATATCCCTTCTACCTGGGCCATGCCGACGAAACAGGCGAGGGCGCCGGGCAGGGCTTCAACTTCAACCTGCCGCTGCCGGCCGGCTCGTCGGTGGGTGCGTGGTTTGATGCGCTGGAGCAAGGCTGCCTGCGCATCGCGACACACGGCGCGCAGGCGCTGGTGGTGTCGCTGGGGCTGGACACCTTCGAAGGCGACCCGATTTCCACCTTTGCGCTGCAGCCGGCCGACTTCCGCCGGCTGGGCCGGCGCCTGGCTGCGCTTGGACTGCCGGCGGTGTTTGTGCTCGAGGGCGGTTATGCGGCCGAGGCGCTGGGCAGCAATGCGGTCCAGGTCATCGACGGTTTTGAAGAGAAGCATTGATGGACAGCGTGGATGTGGTGGTGATAGGTGCAGGTGTCGTCGGGCTGGCGGTGGCGCGCGCGCTGGCGCTGCAGGGTCGCGAGGTGATGGTGCTGGAAAGCGCAGACGGCATAGGCACAGGCACCAGCTCGCGCAATAGCGAGGTGATCCACGCCGGCATCTATTACCCGCAGGGCTCGCTGAAGGCGCGGCTGTGTGTGGAGGGCAAGGGCTTGCTGTATGCCTATTGCGCGGAGCGCGGCATCGGCCACAGCCGCTGCGGCAAGCTGATCGTGGCCACCCACGAATCGCAGATTTCCCAACTGCAGGCCATCATCGGCAAGGCGGCAGCCAATGGCGTGCACGACCTCGTGCTGCTCACGCGCGAGCAGGCGCAGGCGCAGGAGCCTGCGCTGGACTGCGTGGCGGCGGTGTTGTCGCCGAGCACCGGCATTGTGGACAGTCATGCCCTGATGCTGGCGCTGCAGGGTGACCTCGAGAACGCCGGCGGCATGGTGGTGCTCAATTCGCCGCTGGCCCAGGCGCACTGTGCGCCATCAGCTATTGTTCTGGTAGCGGAAGACGGCACCGAACTGGCGGCCCAAACCGTGGTCAACGCCGCCGGCCTGCATGCGCAGGCGCTGGCCAGTCGCTTTGCGGGGCTGGATGTGCAGCATGTGCCGCCCAGCCATTACGCCAAGGGCAACTACTTCACGCTGTCCGGACGCTCGCCCTTCAGCCGGCTGATCTATCCGGTGCCCGAGGCGGCGGGGCTGGGCGTGCACCTGACCATCGACCTGGGCGGCCAGGCCAAGTTCGGCCCCGACGTGCAGTGGGTGGATTCGCCCGACGACCTGGTGGTCGACCCGCGGCGTGGCGATGCGTTTTATGCCGAGGTGCGCAAGTACTGGCCGGACCTGCCCGATGGCGCGCTGATTCCCGGTTATGCCGGCATCCGCCCGAAGATCCAGTCGTCCACCGAGCCGGCCAGGGACTTCCTGATCCAGGGCCCGGCCGTGCATGGTGTGCCGGGGCTGGTCAACCTGTTCGGCATCGAGTCGCCGGGCCTGACGAGCTCATTGGCGATAGGTCGCCATGTCAGCGACATGCTGCAAAAAACATAGCTGCCTGCGCCCGCTGCATAAGGGCTTGTGGGTGTTTTATGCTGTTTTGAGGTGATCCGGGCTGCAAGGTCGGGGCCGGCAGCTTGCGGCCTTGTCCGACAAGCCGGCCCTGGTGCCGGGCTTAAGGTTTCGGGCAGTGACGCACACCGAACACACATCGAGGGAAGGAACAGCCATGCCCAACCGCAACACCAGTCCCCGCCGATGAAGCTGGCCACCTTCAACGTCAACGGCATCAAGGCGCGTCTGCCCAATCTGCTGGCATGGCTGCACCGGGCCGAGCCCGACGTGGTTTGCCTGCAGGAGCTCAAGGCGCTGGACGGCGTCTTTCCCCAGGCAGAGCTGCGCGAGGCCGGTTACCACGCCTTGTGGAAGGGCCAGCGTTCGTGGAACGGCGTGGCCATTCTTTCGAAGGGCGCGGAGCCGGTCGAGATACGGCGCGAGCTGCCGGGTGACCTGCAGGACGAGCAGAGCCGCTACCTCGAGGCGGCGGTGGACGGCATCATCGTCGCCTGCCTTTACCTGCCCAATGGCAATCCGCAGCCGGGCCCGAAGTTCGACTACAAGCTGGCCTGGTTCAAGCGCCTGCAGCAGCATGTGCAAGCGCTCTACGGTTCAGGCCACCCGGTGGTGCTGGCCGGCGACTTCAATGTGGTGCCGACCGACGTCGATATCTACGATCCGAAGTCCTGGCACAAGGACGCGCTGCTCCAGCCCGAAAGCCGGGCTGCCTATGAGGAACTGCTGGGCCAGGGCTGGGTGGACAGCCTGCGCCACCTGCATCCCGACGAACGCATCTACACCTTCTGGGACTATTTCCGTCAGCACTGGAAGCGCAATGCCGGGCTGCGCATCGACCATGTCCTGCTCAACGCCGAACTCGCGCCCCGCCTGCAGTCGGCCGGTGTGGACAGCTGGGTGCGCGGAGAGGAGCACGCGAGCGACCACGCCCCGGTATGGGTGGCGCTGGACCCGCCGGCCGGGAAACGACGCAGGCCCTAGCCGCGTTTGCCGGTCACCAGGCGATAGATGAAAAGCAGGATCATGGCGCCCAGCACGGCCGCAATGAAGCCCGCCGATTCACCGACCTGGTACCAGCCCAGGCCGCGGCCCAGGTAAGTGGCGATGACCGATCCGACAATGCCGATCAATACCGTGATGATGAAGCCCGCGGGGTCGCGCCCCGGCATCAGGAACTTGGCGATCAGGCCGACGATGAAGCCGATCAGAATGGTCCAGAGAATACCCATGAGCTTTGTCCTGTTGATGATGAAAGGACTTGATGATGCTGCGCGGCACTGGTCGACAGCGGAGGACACCGTCGTGTCCGCGTGTAGGAAAGCGGCAGGGCGCCGGCGAAACTCGTGTCCAATAGAGACCATGGATGCCGAACAAGAAATTGACAAACGCCTGACCGAGCTGGAAATCAAGGCCAGCTTCAGCGAAGACCTGCTGGACCAGCTGAACCAGGTCATCGTTCGCCAGCAGCAACAGATCGATTTGCTGCTCCGGGAGGTCAGCGAACTGCGCCAGCAGCTTCCTGAAGCCGGCACCCGCCAGCCGGGCCGCAGCGCCGACGACCTTCCACCGCACTATTGAGCGTTTGCGCTTTCCATACTCACTACACCGCATGGCCACCGCACAAAGCATCACCACCGACGACTACAAGCTGTTCCCGTCACCGCGCAACCGGCACCGCACCATTTTCCTGCACCGCGTGTTTGTGCCTTACCCCTACATGCTGATTGACATGGACAGCTACAACCTGAAGGGCAAGTACAGCCTGTTCGCGGCCTGCCGGCTGGCCGACAACAAGATGGGACAACTCGTCACGCTGGAGCTGCCTAAAGACGAGCTGAGGTTCAAGGAACGCTTTGTGCCCGACTGACAATGAGGAAATTGGCTTGCAGCCCAATAGTTGCGGGCGCAGGTAGCTATCATATAAGTAGCGTCCGGTGCCGCTTGGCCCCGCTGCGCAGCATCTGGCCCGCAGCTTGCAGGCCGCCGGTGCCGGCGCTGCGGGAGGGTGGCCTGCTATGCTGCCCACGATTCGCGCCTCCTACAATTGGAGGAGAAGCCATGGCCCATTCAATCAGGAGTTTATTGACGTGCCCAATATCGCTACCGTTCTGAAGGCAGAAATTTCCCGCGTCGCACGCAAGGATGCACGCGCCGAAACCCAGCCGCTCAAAAAAGCGTCGTCGCAATACCGTACAGATATCGCCGCCCTGAAAAGGCGCGTGCTGGACCTCGAAAAACAGCTCAGCCGTTTGCTCAAATCGGGGAAAAGGGGGCAGGCTTCCGCTGCACCGGAAGAAAAATCCGGCAGCGGCCTGCGTTTCAGCGCCAAAGGATTTGCCGCCCAGAGGCGCCGGCTCGGCCTGACAGCCGCGGCTGTTGCGAAAATTCTCAACGTGTCGGCGCAGTCCGTCTACAAATGGGAAGACGGCAAGACCCGCCCCCGGGCCAGCCAACTGCCGGCGATTGCGAGCCTGAGGAAGATGGGCAAGCAGCAAGCGGCGAAGCTGCTGGCTGAATAGCCGGGCTGAACAAGCACCGGGTCCGGCGGTTTCCTTTCCCTTTTTGGCCCTTTGCGGCTGGTCAGTACAGCGCGGCGAAACGCTCCACCATGCGTGTCGGGCCTGCTACGATCAGGTGGTCGCCCGGCTTGATGCCCGTGTCTGCCTTGGCATAGACAAAATCCTCGTGGCGGCGCTTGATGCCGACCACGGTGATGCCGTGGCGCTTGCGCACCTCGGACTGCGCCAGGGTTTTGCCGTGCGTTTCCATGGGGGCGCGGGTTTTGGCAATGGCGAAACCATCGTCGAACTCGATGAAGTCGATCATCTTGCCGGTCACCAGGTGGGCCACCCGTTCACCCATGTCCGCCTCGGGGTAAACCACATGGTGGGCACCCACACGTTCCGCGATCCGGCCGTGCTGCGGGTTGTTCGCCTTGCACCAGATGTCCTTGACGCCCAGCTGGCTGAGGTTGAGAACCGTCAGCACGCTGGCCTCCAGGTTGTCGCCGATGCTCACCACGGCATGCGAAAAATCCTGAACACCCAGTTGCCTCAAGGTTTCCACATCGGTGGCGTCCGCCTGGACCACGTGCGGCAGGACATCGGAAAGCGTCTGGACCGTGTCGGCATCGTGTTCGATGGCCAGGACATCGTGGCCCAGCGCCACCAGTGATTTGGCCACGCCGGTTCCGAACCGGCCCAGCCCGATCACTGCAACACTGCCCGAAGCAGTTTTCTTCTGTTTATCCAACAATGGGTGTCTCCTCTGGGTAACGATAATTGCGCCGCATCTGGTTGGTCGCGAGGGCCACGGCCAGGGTGACCACGCCCACGCGTCCTATGAACATCAGCGCGATGATGATGGCCTGGGCGCCGGGCACCAGGTCAGCGGTGATGCCGGTGGACAGGCCCACGGTGCCGAAGGCTGAAATCACCTCGAACAGCACTTTTTCATAAGGTAGCGGCGTCAGCGGCAGGATGAGCAGCACGGCCAGGCTGACCATCGCGGCGCTGAGGGTCAGGACGGTCAGCGCCTGGCGCTGCACCGGGGTGGCAATGCGCCTGCCGCGAAACTCGACATCGCGATGGCCGCGGATTTCGTTCCAGACGACCAGCACCAGCACGAAAAAGGTGGTGACCTTGACGCCGCCCGCCGTCCCTGCGCTGCCGCCGCCGATGAACATGAGCGTGTAGTGCAGCGCCAGTGATTCGGTGCTCAAGCCGCCGATATCGATGGCATTGAAACCCGCGGTGCGCGCGGACACCGAGGTAAAGAGTGCCGCCAGGCCCTTGTCGGCCCAGCCCAGCGGTGCCAGTGTTTTCGGGTTGTTCATTTCGGCGAGGAAGATGATCAGCGTCCCGGCCACGATCAGCGCGATGGAGCCCCAGACGGTCAGGACGGCATGCATGGACCACAGGGGCCGGCGGCTGCCGCGTTCGACCATCAGTTCGTGCAGGACCGGGAAGCCCAGGCCGCCCACGATGATCGCAACCATCAGCGGCCCGAGGACGAAGGCGTCGCCCACAAAACGCATCACGCTGTCGCCCCAGGTGGAAAAGCCGGCGTTGTTGAATGCGGAAACCGCGTGGAACAGGCCGTGCCAGGCCGCTTCGGCCCAGGGCATGCCGTAGCCCAGCGCGAAACGCAGGGTCAGCGCGGTGGTAGCGGCCAGTTCCATGGCCAGGGTGACCCACAGCACGAGTTTGGCCACGCTCCTGACGTCGCCCAGTGCCAGCGAATGGGTTTCCGCCTGCAGTAAAAGCCGGGTGCGCAGCCGCATCTGCCCGCTGATGAGCAGGCCCATCAGGGTGGCCGAGGTCATCATGCCGAAGCCCCCCAGCTGAAACAGGCCCATGATGATCACCTGCCCGGTGCTGCTCCAGTAGGTGCCGGTATCGACCACGACCAGGCCGGTCACGCAGACCGCCGAGGTGGCCGTGAACAGCGCCGTCATCAGCGGCGCGACCTCGCCGCCGGCATGCGACAGCGGCAGCATCAGCAGGGCGGTGCCGAGGGCAATCACCGCCAGAAACGACAGCACCAGCACGGAGGCCGGATGGGCAAAACTGATTTTCAAGGATGACCTGTAAATATGCTATCGATTCAATAGCTGCTTTCGCCTATGCCTGTTGGGCTAACGGCTCTTTTTGATCGCAAGTGCGGCTTCGGTGACCAGCTCCGGCCCCTTGTAGATCAGCCCGGTGTAGATCTGCACCACATCGGCGCCGGCCTGGATTTTGGAGACGGCGTCCGCGCCACTCATGATGCCACCCACGCCGATGATGGGAAAACTTTTGCCGAGCGCTGCGCGCAGCTGGCTGATCACGCGGTTGCTGGCTGCCAGCACCGGCGCGCCGCTCAGGCCTCCGGCTTCCTCTGCGTGCGCCATACCTTTCACCGCGTCGCGGCTCAGCGTCGTGTTGGTGGCGACCACGCCGTCCATGTTGTGGCGCTTGAGCGTTGCGGCAATCACTTCGACCTGGGCCTCGTCGAGGTCGGGCGCAATTTTCACAAAAACCGGTACGCGTTTGCCGTGCTGCGTTGCCAGTACTTCGCGCCGTTCGGCAATACGGCCCAGCAGGGCATCCAGCGCCGCATCGCTTTGCAGCGCACGCAGGTTTTTGGTGTTGGGGCTGGAGATGTTGACGGTCACATAGTCGGCGTGCTGGTAGACGCCGTTCAGGCAGAGCAGGTAGTCATCGACCGCGTTTTCAATCGGCGTCGCCGCGTTTTTGCCGATGTTCAGGCCCAGCAGCAACGGGTGTTTGACGGGTTGCTTTCGAAAACCGGACTTCTGTACGTTGGCGATAAAGGCGTCCAGCCCGTCGTTGTTGAAGCCGAGCCGGTTGATCAGGGCGTTGGCCTGCGGCAGGCGGAACATGCGGGGCTTGGGGTTGCCCGGCTGCGCTTTCGGGGTCACGGTGCCGACCTCGACAAATCCGAAACCCATGGCGGCCAGGCCATCGATGCAGCGAGCATTTTTGTCCAGTCCGGCGGCCAGGCCCACGCGGTTGGCGAACTTCAGCCCGGCCAGCTCGACCGGGTCGTCAACACGGCTCGAGCAGTAGGCCCATGCCAGCGGTGTGCCCTGGGTACGGGCCAGCGAGGCCATGGTCAGTTCGTGGGCAGTTTCTGCGTCGAGGCCAAATAAAAAGGGGCGGGCAAGGGCGTAAGGCAGCAGGGACATTGGATAATTTGGGTTGTTCTTGGCGATAGTGCGGTGCGCTTAGCCATTGTCGCAAACCTCACAACCCTCCTCACCATGACCCAAGACGAACTCAAAACACTGGTCGGCCAGGCCGCCCTGGCCTATGTCGAGCCCGGCAGCATTGTCGGTGTCGGCACCGGCTCCACCGTCAACAAGTTCATCGATGCGCTGGCCGGCATCAAGGACACGATTGCCGGCGCAGTCTCCAGCTCGGTGGCATCCACCGAACGCCTGAAAGCGCTGGGCATCAAGGTCTTTGAGGCGGCTGATGTCGAGGAACTGGCGGTCTACATCGATGGTGCGGACGAGATCGACCATGCGGGCTACATGATCAAGGGCGGGGGCGCGGCGCTGACACGCGAAAAAATCGTGGCCGCCCAGTCGCGCAAGTTTGTCTGCATTGCCGATGAGTCCAAGCTGGTGCAGACGCTGGGCCAGTTCTCCTTGCCGGTGGAAGTGATTCCCATGGCAGCGCAGCGCATCCGCCGGCAGTTTGAAGCGCTTGGCGGTACGGCCACCCTGCGCCTGAAAAACGGTGCGCCGCTGGTCACCGACAACGGCCAGCACATTCTGGATGTGACCGGCCTGAAGATCAGCGAGCCGCTGGCCTTCGAGTCCCGGGTCAACCAGTGGCCCGGGGTGGTGACGGTCGGGGTGTTTGCTTTCCAGAAGGCGCATGTCTGCCTGCTGGGCACGGAATCCGGCGTCAAGACGCTGGTGTTTTAAGCAACCGGGGTGAACCCCCACAGTGTCCTGGGTTGGGTGTTGTAGAGTTGTACGACAAATTTCAGGCGCCCATGACTCACCGTTTCCAGTCCATCACGCCCGGTGTTCACCTCTCGGAACAGGTGGCCGAGGCCCTGTCGGCCGAAATCCGCGCCGGCCGGCCGGCGGCGGGCGACAAGCTGCCGACCGAAGCGGCGCTGGTCGAGCAGTTCGCCGTCAGCCGCACGGTGGTGCGCGAGGCGGTCTCGCGCCTGAAGTCGCTGGGCCTGGTGGAATCGCGCCAGGGCAGCGGGGTGTTTGTGCGGCGCGCCGCGTTTGCACCGCTGAATTTCGACACGCGCTCCGCTGCGTCAAAGCAGGCCGTCATCCAGATGGTGGAGGTACGCCGTGCGCTGGAGGCCGAGGTGGCCGCGCTCGCCGCGCAGCGCCGCACGGCCGCCGACGTCAAGCGCATCCGCCAGGCGATGGCGGCGCTCGACAAGGCCGTCAAGGCCGGCGGCGACGGTGCCGAGGAAGACGTGAATTACCACCGAGCGATAGCCGACGCGGCGCAAAACCCGTTTCTCATCAGCACACTGGACTACCTGCGCCAGTTCCTGCGCGGCGTCACGCGTGTGACCCGGGCCAACGAGGCGCGCCGGGCCGACTTTGCCGGGCAGGTGCGCGAAGAGCATGAAGCGATCGCCCAGGCCATTGAGGCCGGCGATGCCTTGAAGGCGCGACAGGCTGCGGCCCGCCACATGGACAATGCGATCCGGCGCATCGAGCAGGCCGATCCGGCTTTCTGGCAGCAGGAAGGCGTGCAGCTGGCCAGCGCGTTGCTTCCCCACGCCGACGTGCACTGAGCACCGGCCGTCTTTCTGCGGTGCGGCCTCGGAGGAATTCGCCGTGCCGCTCGCTATAATTTGTATGATAACAATATGAATAAAACAAATCGGGCATGTCCCGGCTGAAGGAGTGAGTCAATGAGCCAGCTTGCAGGAGTGATCGGCCTCGGTGCCATGGGCAACGGCATGGCGCAATCGCTGCGCCGCGCCGGCTACCAGGTGCACGTGTTTGATGTGCGGCCGGAGGCGGCGCAGGCTTTCGCAGAAGGCGGCGGCGTGGCCTGTGCCTCGCTGGCGCAACTCGCTGCCGCCTGTGACGTGGTGGTGTCGGTCGTCGTCAATGCGGCGCAGACCGAGGCCGTGCTGTTCGGCCCCGGTGGTTGCGCGGCGGCCATGAAACCCGGCAGCGTGTTTGTGATGTGCTCCACCGTCGATCCGAACTGGTCGATGGCGCTGGAAAAGCGCCTGGCCGATCTCGGCCTGCTCTACATTGACGCACCGATTTCCGGTGGCGCGGCCAAAGCCGCCAGCGGCGAGATGACCATGATGACCTCCGGTGCGCCGGCTGCGTATGCGAAAGCCGAGCCCGTACTCCAGGCCATGGCTGCCAAGGTCTACAAGCTGGGCGAGGCGGCGGGTGCCGGCAGCAAGGTCAAGATCATCAACCAGCTGCTGGCCGGCGTGCACATCGCCGCCGCTGCTGAAGCCATGGCGTTGGGCCTGCGCGAGAGCGTGGACCCGGCGGCGCTTTACGAGGTCATCACGCACAGCGCAGGCAACAGCTGGATGTTTGAAAACCGCATGGCGCATGTGCTGGCCGCCGACTACACGCCGCTCTCGGCGGTGGACATCTTCGTGAAAGACCTCGGCATCGTGCTCGACATGGCACGTGCCAGCAAGTTTCCGCTGCCGCTGTCATCAACAGCGCACCAGATGTTCATGCAGGCCTCAACCGCCGGCTTTGCGAAAGAGGACGACAGTGCGGTGATAAAAATTTTCCCGGGCATTGAGTTACCCCGCAAACCATGAGCGCCGCGTCCCCATCTTCACCAGCCGGGGCGGCGGGTCCGGCTTTGCCGGCCCGCAGGCGCAGCGCCCCCTCGGGGGGCAGCGAAGCACACGCAGTGGCGAGCGTGGGGGCCTCATCTTCACCAACAGGGGCCGCGGGTCCGGCTTTGCCGGCCCGCAGGCGCAGCGCCCCCTCGGGGGGCAGCGCAGTACGCGAAGCGACAAGCGTGGGGGCTCTATGTCTAGGTTGTATTGCGGACGATTTTACCGGCGCCACCGATCTGGCGAACAACCTCGTGCGTGCCGGTATGCGTGTGGTGCAGACCATTGGCGTGCCAGCCGGGCCACTAGATGCCGAGGTCGACGCGGTGGTGGTCGCGCTCAAATCGCGCACCGTGCCGCCGGATCAGGCCGTGGCCGAGTCGCTGGCCGCATTGGCCTGGCTGCAGGCCCGGGGCGCGCAGCAGATCTATTTCAAGTACTGCTCGACTTTCGACAGCACGGCCCGCGGCAACATCGGCCCGGTGACCGAGGCATTGATGGATGCGCTGCAAACTGATTTCACGATTGCCACGCCGGCTTTTCCCGACAACCAGCGCACGGTGTTCAAGGGTTATTTGTTCGTTGGCGATGTGCTGCTCAACGAAAGCGGCATGCAGAACCACCCGTTGACACCGATGGTGGACGCCAACCTGGTGCGGGTGTTGCAGTCGCAGACGAAGCGGCGCGTCGGGCTGATCGACCACAGCGTGGTTGCGCGCGGCGCGGCTGCGGTGCGTGAACGCATGGCGCAGCTGCAGGCCGACGGGGTGGGTGTGGCCATCGTGGACGCGGTGTCCAACGAGGACCTGCTGCGCCTGGGCCCTGCGCTCAAGGACATGCCGCTGGTGACGGCTGGTTCCGGCGTCGCCATCGGCCTGCCCGCCAACTTCGGCATCACGCCTTCGGACCAGGCCAGCCGCCTGCCGGCCGCCGGCGGACTGCAGGCGGTGGTGTCCGGCAGCTGCTCGCTGGCGACCAACCGGCAGGTGCTGGACTTCATGAAGCAGGGACATCCGGCGCTGGCGATCGACCCCTTGCGCATTGCGTCGGGCGCCGATGTGGTGGCCGAGGTGCTGGCCTGGGCCAGGCCGCTGCTGGCGCAGGGCCCGGTGCTGGTGTATTCCACCGCCGACAGCGGCGACGTGAAATCCGTGCAGGGCCGCCTCGGGGTGGAAGAAGCGGGCGCGATGGTCGAGCGCACACTGGCCGCCGTGGCGCGCGGCCTGGTGCAACTGGGTGTGCGGCAACTGGCGGTGGCCGGCGGCGAGACCTCGGGCGCCTGCGTGCAGGCGCTGGGTATCACGCAGATGCAGATCGGCCCGCAAATCGACCCAGGTGTGCCCTGGTGTCATGCCCTGCCTGAAATTGCCGGCAACGATGGTTTGCATCTGACCCTGAAATCAGGCAACTTCGGCACCGACGACTTCTTCACCAAAGCCTTTACGATGCTGGCATGAACTACCACCCCCACGTTTGCCGCGCTGCGGCTGCACTGCCCCCCGAGGGGGCCAATGCCTCCCTTGGGGCGGCCCGGCGGGCGGCATGACTGCACTCACCGAAAACCAGGCCAGGGAAGAAATCTGCCGCGTCGGCAAAAGCCTGTTCGACCGCGGTTATGTGCATGCGACAGCCGGCAACATCAGCGTGCGGCTCGACGCCTCGGCGGGCGGCGGTTTCCTGATCACGCCGACCGACGCCTGCCTGGGTTTCCTGGACCCGGCGCGGCTGGCCCGGCTCGACGCCGAAGCGAAGCAGCTCAGCGGTGATACCGCGAGCAAGACCATCGCGCTGCATGCCGGCATTTATGCGGCAGCTTCCGCGTTTGATCCGGCGACGCGCTGCGTGATCCACACCCACAGCACCCATTGCGTGGCGCTCAGCCTGCGCGCCACCGGCGAGGAACTGTTGCCGGCGCTCACGCCTTATTTCGTGATGAAGGTCGGCCACGTGCCGGTGATTGATTACCACCGTCCGGGCGATCCCGCCGCCGCATCGCGGGTGGGCGAGGCCATCACACGTTACGGCCAAAGAGGCACGCCGATACGCGCGGTCATGCTCGCACGCCTGGGTCCCAATGTGTGGCACCACAGCCCGGCCGCGGCCATGGCCGTGCTGGAAGAACTCGAGGAAACCGCCCGGCTGCTGTGCCTGGGCGACGCCCCGGTCCAGCCTTTGACCGCTGCGCAGATCGAAGAGCTGCGCCAGACCTTCGGCGCCCGCTGGTAAGATTTTTAGAGTCGAATCGGCCTCTAGCCCTTTATTTATAAGCGTCCGCAGCTATTTATTTCATAGTATTTCAAAAACACGATCATGCCGAAATTCGCAGCCAACCTGTCCATGATGTACCCCGAGCTGCCCTTTCTGGACCGCTTCGAGGCGGCAGCGAAAGACGGCTTCAAGGCCGTGGAGTTTCTTTTTCCCTATGCGTTTGGCAAGCCGGAGTTGGCCGCGCGTTTGAAGGGCAACGGCCTGCAGCAGGTCTTGTTCAACGCACCGCCCGGCGGCACCGATGCGGCGTCCATCGCCCAGGCCTGGGACCCGGCCGGCGTTCGGGGCACCGCCGCGGTGCCGGGCCGCGAAGCGGAGTTTCGCACCGGCGTGCTGCTGGCCCTGGCGTATGCGGAAGCACTTGATTGCCCGCGCATTCACCTGATGGCCGGTTTGCTGGAGCCGGGGACTGAACGCGAGGCGCTACGGCCACTGTATGTCGCGAACCTGCGCTGGGCCGCGGCTGAAGCGGCTAAACATGGACGGGATGTACTGATCGAACCGATCAACACGCGCGATGTTCCGCGCTTCTTTCTGAACCGGCAGGACCACGCGCATGAGATCGTGATCGAGGTCGGTGCGCCCAACCTCAAGGTGCAGATGGACCTGTACCACTGTCAG
>CAZIYA010000022.1:0-21610 GCA_964543355.1 uncultured Polaromonas sp. | reverse complement strand
CCGTTGCGGTCCAGCGTGGCGCCGATCTGGCGGCCATCGGTGAATACGATGGAGGCCGGGCCATCCCATGGCTCCAACATGGCCGCGTGGTACTCGTAGAAAGCCTTGCGGCGCTCGTCCATGGTGGTGTGCTGCTCCCACGGCTCGGGAATCATCATCATCACGGCCTGGCTGATCGGGTAGCCGGCCATGGTCAGCAACTCGAGGCAGTTGTCGAAGGTTGCCGTATCAGACTGGTCGGCAAAGCTGATCGGATAGAGCTTTTGCAGATCTGCCCCCAGCACCGGCGAAGACATGACACCTTCGCGGGCTTTCATCCAGTTGTAATTTCCCTTGACGGTGTTGATCTCGCCGTTGTGGGCCACATAACGGTAGGGATGGGCCAATGGCCACTCGGGAAAGGTGTTGGTGGAAAAACGCTGGTGCACCAGGCCCAGCGCCGAAATGCAGCGGGGGTCCTGCAGGTCCAGGTAATAGGTGCCTACCTGGTCAGCAAGCAGCAGGCCCTTGTAAACCACGGTGCGGCTGGACATGCTGGGAACATAATATTCCTTGCTGTGCGTGAGCTTGAGCCGCTGGATGGCGGCGCTGGCAGTTTTGCGGATCACATACAGCTTGCGTTCCAGGGCGTCCTGCACGATGACATCGTTGCCACGGCCAATGAAAATCTGCCGCAGGATGGGTTCCTTCTTGCGCACCGTTGGTGACATCGGCATGTCGCGATTGACCGGCACATCGCGCCATCCCAGCAGAACCTGGCCTTCCGCGCGCACGGCACGCTCAAGCGCCTGCTCACAAGCCAGGCGGGAGGCATGCTCCTTGGGCAGAAAGACCATACCCACGCCGTATTCCCCCGGCGGCGGCAGGCTGACGCCCTGCTTGGCCATTTCTTCACGGTAAAGCGCATCAGGCAGCTGGATCAGAATGCCGGCACCGTCGCCCATCAATTTGTCGGCACCAACCGCACCCCGGTGATCGAGGTTTTCGAGGATCTTCAAACCTTGCTGCACGATGGCGTGGCTTTTATGACCCTTGATGTGCGCAACAAACCCAACGCCACACGCGTCATGCTCATTCGCCGGGCTGTACAGGCCGTTTTGTTCAAAATGTTTGATTTCAGCAACCGTGGTCATGGCGCACTCCTGGTCAGTGGGCGGGACAACTGAAATACGCACTTCGCGTTCATGACTGTCCTGCCGAGTTTTCGTAAAATTTCGCGGGAAAGACAGCATAGTGCAGTGCAACAACAATGCCAAGGAGAAAAATTAGGGTCAGGTGTTAATTAAATCCGAGATGATAAAAAATGAGACAAATTGGGGACATATTAAAAAGCACGACATCGGCCCTGATGATGCGACGTGCTCAGACCCCTGTCGGCTTTCGCGGAGGGCGTCCAACCTGTGCCTTAACAACTCTGCGTTCTATACGCTTCTGAAGATCCGTTACAAAGGAAGCATCTCCCAAGGCCCACCCACCCAGCGTCGATTCCGTCAATGCGACTTGCTGTTCGACGGGCACTCCGGCGCGCACGATGTCCGCATAGATGGCTTCACGGGCAAAAGGTGTATTGCCCAGTCCCCAGAACAGGGGGTGCGGCGTCACCAGCTTGTCGTTGCGTAGTCCGACATAGTGGCCGTGGCTGGACCAGGGATAATCGCGCGCCTCGGAAACCAGGCCGGCACGTACCGGATTGAGGTCCATGTAGGCCATGCAGGCCAGTAGGCAGGCCTCAGCCTGAATCAGCGTCGAGCGGTAACGCCCCTCCCACAAGGTGCCCGAACGCCCCTGGCTGTCGTTGAAATAGCGCACATACCGCCTGCCCACCGCCTGCATCATCCGTGGCAACGAATCCGCCGTTTCCGGGGTGACCAGCAAATGAAAGTGGTTAACCATCAACACATAGGCGTGAATGGCAACACCGGATTTTTTTGCATTCTCCTCGACCAGATCCAACAGGACCTGATAGTCGGCAGGGGACGAAAAAATGGCTTGCCGGTTGTTGCCGCGCTGGATGATGTGATGCGGGTAACCGGGAAGGCTCAGACGGGAAAGACGTGCCATGACAAAGGTGCGCTGTGGTTCAGCGCATCATAGGGGAATCCGACCCCCATTAGTTTGCCTGATCAGCTTCAGCGAACGACCTTGCCATCCGGTGTGATGGTGACCAGATCGACAAGACGAACCGACTCGTATTTTTTGGCGCGAAGATTCACGCGAAAACCGCCCACATCGTAGTCAGTCATGGATTCGAAGGCCTTCTGAAGGCCGGCACGATCAGGTTTCCCGCTGCCGGCCGCGCTGCGCCGTACGCCCTCCGCAAAAGTGCGTGCCGCAATATACCCTTCGATGCTCTCGTAACTGGGAATCTGGTCCGTCAGGTTCAGCACATCCAGGTATTCCTTGACGATGGGGGTTCCGGCGCTGCGCGGCGAAGGCACCACCTGTGAAATGATCACCCCGCCGATTTCCTTGCCTAACGCCGTGAACAGCGGGTCAATTCCAACCACGGAGAAGTTCAGGAACTGGCCTGCAAAACCTGTTTTGCGCATGGCGCGAATGAATGCAGCGGAGGTGTTGAACAGGCTGACCTGAATGATGGCTTGTGGCTGGGCCTTGGTCAGCTGCGCCACCGCAGATTCGACTTTGTCGCTGTTGACCGGCGCGAAGGCGTTCGCTACCAGGGGCGGAAGTTTCAGATCCACCAACGCCTGCTTGACAGCGGCCAGCCCGGCGCGCCCCATGGCATCGTCTTCCGCAAAAACAGCAATGCGATCCTGGCTCAGTGTGGCGCAATGGCGCACCATTTTGTAGGCCTCGTCGGCCAATGCCGGACGGATGTGAAATGCATTGCTCAGGGCGGCCTCCCGCAACCCGTCCGAAGCAGCGAAGGGTGCAAAAAACAGGGTATTGGTCGGCTTGGCTGCGGCAAAAGCGGCGTCGCAGCTGGCAGTTCCTACGAAACCGAAGAGGGCGTCCACCCCCTCGTCCATTAGTTGCCTGGCGTTGGTTGCCGCTTTGACCGGGCTGTAGCCATCGTCCAGCACCTTGACTTCAATCTTGTAACCTGCTGCACCGTTTTTGGCGTTGATCGCATCAAAGTAGAGCTTGGCCCCATTGAGATAAGCCAGACCAATCTGATCGGCCGCCCCGGTCAGGGGTACCGACTGCCCAATCACAAGTTTGCGGGCCCCCTTGCCCACCTGCGACCAAGCCAGAGGACTGAAGGTGGCCACGCCAGCCGAAATTCCGCCCACAACGAGTACACGTCGATTCAGTTTCATGTCATACCTTTGAAATGCCAATACCACCAAGCACGATGGATGCCTGGGCGCCGGGAGTTCAGTCTTTACGGCGCAGCTTGTAACAAATTGCACACTTCCTGCAGGTTAGTCGGTCAAACCGCTAAAAGGAAGACCTGTGGATGCCAACACGTCATAAGGCTATGCGCGGCCAACCAGCCGATCCAGTCGGCCGGGCCGAGCGGGCATGACATCAGGCTAGTGATCGCGGCTCAACAAGCCCTGGAGTTTCCAGGCCAGCAGAATGCCGGCCAGCGAACATGCGCCTGTGACCGCCCAAGTCAGCTGCCAATGCCCCATTTGAGCAGCAACCCAGGCTACAAGCGGTGGTCCGCAAAACTGGCCAAAGGCAGACCATTGCTGCATCCAGCCCACCGTGGCGGGTACCGTGGCAGCACTCGGCGCCAGCCGAACGGCCAGGCTGAACAGCGTTGCCGGGATCAAACCACCCACCATCGAAAACGCCAGCACCGCCAGATACCGGAGCCAGGAACTGCCATCCATCCCAAAAGCCAGCACAGCGCCTCCACCCATCGCAACAAACCCTGCCATCAGCAAAGCCAACGGGGCCGCTCCCCAATGCAGCAAGCGGCCGGCCGCCAGGTTGCCGATGATGTTGACGGCGGCCACCAGCGCTGTGAGCCAGGCTGTGGCGCCAGCGGCCAACCCGGCCTGGGCATAAATCGAAGGCAGAAATCCCACAACGGCCAGCCATTGGCCCGAATACATGGCAAAGCACACAGCGACCAGCCAGACCCCGCGTGATTGCAGCGTCAGCCGCAACAGGCCAGGCTCCTCAGGAGAAGACGCCCCCACTCCGGTCAAGACGGAAGATCCTCCCAACGCTGGTGCGGACCGGTCGGCGGGGACACCACGAAAGACCAGCGCTGCCAGCAAGGCAGCCAATGCGGACAAGGCCCACCACCAGATACGCCAGCCCCAAGTTGGCTCCGCCTGCATCATCACCCAGGGTCCCAGCAGCATGGCCAATGCTGCACCCAGGGGCATGTAGGCGCCCCACGAACCCAGCGCGCGGCTCAGACGTTCGGGCGCCACCATCCCCCGCAGCAAGCCTGGCGCAGGCAGGACCACGCACAGAAATCCCAGCCCCTCCAGCACACGGCTGACAAGCAGGCCCGGCGCGCCCTGGGCCGCGCCGCCCAGCGCACTGGCCAGGCTGAGTACCAGCAAACCGGCAAGCATGCTGCGTCGCGGGCCGTAGTGCTGGATCAGCAGACCGGCAGGCAGGCCCAGCGTCATCCCCGCGAGCTGAACCAGCGCCAGCAAAAAGCCGGCCTGCACCAGCGACACCCCCAGCACCTGCTGGAGTGCAGGCAAGGCTGGCGGCAACTTGCCCACATGCATCGCAGCCACCACGCCGGCGGCGATCACCAGACCAGCGGCGTGATCGGCTTTCAAGCAGGAAACGCCACGCGGCCATTCAGACGCTCGTGCTCCCTGGCCGCAAACCGATCTGTCATGCCGGCTATGTAATCGGCCACCACCCGCTCGGGCTTGATCGGGCGGTTTGCGCCTGCGGACGGGCTGCTTTCCAGCTGGTCAAACCGGTCACTGTGCGCCTGTGGCATCTGCGCAGGATCGGCCATGTAAGCAGCGAACAGGTCGCGAACGACCTGCTGCGCGGTTTGGGTGGTCTCGACCACCTGCGGGTGCCGGTATAAATTTTGTAGCAGGAAACGCTTGAGGGACGAGGACTTCAAGGCCATTTCATCACTAAAGCAGACCAGTGGCGGGTGCTGGCGCACGGCCTGGACACTGTCCGGGGCTGCGTTTTCCAGGGCCACGTGCGTTGCATCGATCACATCGTAGACCTGCGCACTGAGCATGCGGCGTATGGTTTCAAAGAGCAGGCGGCGTCCCTGCAACGCAGGGTGCCTGGACAGGGTTTCGCGGCTGTACTGGTCGAACAACTCGACTTCCTTGAGCTGTTCCAGGCTGAGCAGGCCGGAACGCACGCCATCGTCGATATCGTGGGCGTTGTAGGCAATCTCATCGGCCAGATTGGCAAGCTGGGCCTCAAGGCCGGGTTGCCGGGCGTGCGGGGTGGCGCCGGATGGCTCCAGGAAGCGATGTGCGACGCCCTCCGGTTCGCGTGCTTCAATCCGCCTGGCGTTGCGGCGCGAACAATGTTTGAGAATGCCTTCCCGGGTTTCAAACGACAGGTTCAGGCCGTCGTAGTCCGGGTACCGCTCCTCCAGCGTGTCCACGACACGCAGGCTTTGCAGGTTGTGCTCAAAACCGGCACTGTCTGGGTTGTGGCTTTTCAGGCAGGCGTTCAATGCGTCCTGCCCGGCATGGCCGAAAGGCGTATGACCCAGGTCATGAGCCAAGGCGACGGCCTCAACCAGGTCTTCGTTCAGACGCAGCGTGCGGGCGATGGAACGGCCGAGTTGTGCAACTTCGAGAGAATGAGTCAAGCGGGTGCGAAACAGGTCCCCTTCGTGGTTCAGAAATACCTGGGTCTTGTAAACCAGCCGCCGAAACGCGGTGGAATGAACGATGCGGTCGCGATCCCGCTGGAAGGCCGAGCGGGTCGGTGCAGCCGGCTCCGGGTGACGACGACCGCGCGAAGCATCAGGGTCGCAGGCGTAGGGTGCCAACATCGTCATGATATTGATGTCAAATCGGGCTCTAGCCCTTTAAATACGGGCGCGATATGCTATCTTTAGCATAGCAAATCTCGAGCGGAAGATCATTCACTGCAGCAGGCCTCAATCACTTCACGGACCAGCGCGTCTGGGGCCCCTCGCACGGCCGCACGGCCGGGGCCGTCGATCACCACAAACCGGATCTCTCCCGCTTCCGCCTTTTTGTCCACCCGCATCAGCTCCAGGTAGCGCCCTGCATTGTCAGCGGCAGACAGCCAGGGGCCAACGACCGGCAGCCCGGCGCGCTGGACAAGCGTGCGCAAGCGATCGACAAAAGCCTTATCGATGAGGCCCAGCCTGTGCGACAGCTGGGCCGCCATCACCATCCCGCAACCCACGCCTTCACCATGCAGCCACCGTCCATAACCCAGTCCCGACTCGATGGCATGGCCAAAGGTATGTCCAAAATTCAAAATGGCACGGAGACCGGCTTCGCGCTCGTCCTGGCCCACCACGGCGGCCTTGATCTCGCAGCTGCGCTGGATGGCGTGTGCCAGTGCTGCCGGCTCCCGCGCAAGCAAAGTCTCGATGTTTACTTCGATCCAGTCCAGGAAAGCCATGTCGGCAATCGGCCCGTACTTGATGATTTCCGCCAGTCCGGCGCTCAGCTCGCGGGAGGGCAGGCTCTGGAGCACGTCAAGGTCACAGATCACTCGTTCTGGCTGGTAAAACGCACCCACCATGTTCTTGCCCAAGGGGTGATTGATGGCTGTTTTTCCACCGACCGAAGAGTCCACTTGCGCGAGCAGGGTCGTTGGCACCTGTACAAAAGGCACGCCACGCATGTAACACGCTGCCGCAAAGCCCGTCATGTCACCGACCACACCTCCGCCCAACGCAAAAAGCACGGTCTTGCGATCACAGCCGTTGGCCAGCAAGGCGTCGAAGATGAGTTGCAGGGTAGGCCAGTCCTTGTGGACCTCGCCGTCGGGCAAGGTCACCTGCAGCACCCTGCTGTACTGGCCCTGCAGCGCACGCTGCAACGACTGTGCATAAAGGGGCGCCACCGTGTCGTTCGACACAATCAGCGCTGTATTTGAGGCTGGCAGGTCTTGGTAGGTCGCAGGGTCGCCCAACAGGCCGGCGCCAATGAAGATGGGGTAGCTGCGCTCGCCCAGGTCAATGACAACCTGCTGCTTGGCGGGAGAGAAATGGGTGTGCATAACTCAAGTGTAGAGGCTCTGAAAGTCCCGGCCTCAACCGGTACGCGGGGTTATCACGCCTTGATGGCGTGCCGCGGCGCCCCGGAAACGGCCACCGCAGCGCACCGTGTCAGACTTCAGGGGCAGGTAGAACTCCGGCCAATTCAAGCTGCATCACGATCGTGTTGACCAGCGCAGCCACCGAAGGCCTTCCGGTTTCCACGACAAAGCGGGCGCTTTCGCGATACAGCGGGTCACGCAACGTGTACAGTTCGCGCAACCGCGCAAGCGGGTCAACCACCTGGAGCAGCGGCCGGTTCCGGTCATGGCGCAAGCGGCGAAAGACTTCTTCGGGTGCGGAATGCAGGTATATCGCCTGGGTGCGCTGCTTCAGGTGCTGGCGATTAATCGGTCGCAATACCGCCCCGCCGCCCGTCGACAGGACACAGGACTCGCCTTGAGTCAGTTCATCGATGACGTCTTGCTCAAGGTCACGAAAAGGTTCCTCGCCCTCCCGCTCAAAAAACTCGCGGATGGACAGACCCACTCGCGTTTCAATGACCTGGTCGGTATCGAGAAATTGGCGACCCAGACGGCGGGCGAGCTGACGGCCGATCGTGGACTTCCCGGAGCCGGGAAGGCCGACCAAGGCCACGTAGGACGGCTTGGTCAACGGTGTCTCCAGTCGGAAAGGTAGGAAAAGGAACCAAAACCTGTTTAAGCAGCATCTCCGAAAGCCTGCGAAAACAAGACGCTTCGGGGCTTCACTCACCCCCTGGATCTGCAAGCTGAAAAAGGAGCCAGCTTGAGTGTACGGCTACGCGCTACACAGCCATACAACTTCAGCGCAGTGCCGCGCCATTAGAGATCATTCTGGGCGAGATAAAAACCAGCAATTCCGATTTGTTTGCCGTCCGCGTCCTGGTTTTGAATAAATTTCCCACTCCCGGAATATCTCCCAACAACGGCACCTTGGTCACATCTTCGCGGTCATTCTGCTCAAAGATACCGCCAATTACCACGGTGCCACCATTTTCAACCAGCACCTGGGTCTGGACGTGTTTCGTATCGATCGCGAATCCATTGGTTGTAGATCGACCCACACTGTCCTTATTCACGTCAACATTCAGAATGATGTTTCCTTCAGGCGTGATTTGTGGTGTTACTTCCAGCTTCAGGTTGGCCTTGCGAAAGGCAATCGATGTTGCCCCGCTGGAGGTGGCTTGCTGGTAGGGCAACTCGGTACCTTGCTCAATCAAGGCCTTGACCTGATCAGCCGTTACGATACGTGGGCTCGACACAATTTTGCCTTTGCCATCGGCTTCCATGGCTGAAATTTCCAGATTGATGAATCGAGTCAAGCTGGATTCGAATAAGGAAATGGCAAAAGTCCCCGCTTGGAAGCCATTCTGACCAACACCAGGGAGATTGATAAAGTCACCAGCCGTTGTCCCGGTTGACCCAGTGGTATATGTAGAGCCAAAAGAAGTGTTTTGATTCCCGTTCAAGGTAAATGGCCGCCCCCCAAGCCGGACGCCCAATGATTTCCCGAAGGTGTCAGAAGCTTCCACAATACGCGCTTCAATCAAGACCTGACGCACAGGAATGTCTATTTTTGCGATGAAACTTTGGACCTGTTCGAGCTTGGAAGGAATATCAGTGACAAACAGCTGGTTTGTTCTGGCTTCGGCAATGGCGCTACCGCGGTTGGATAAAATCCTAGCGCTGTTCGGGCCAGTACCTCCGGCCGTAATTTGAGCGCCAATGTCAGCAGCTTTCGCATAATTGATCTGAAAAGCCTGGGTACGCACCGATTCCAGGGTTTGAATCGCATTGCGCGATTCCAGGTCGAGTTTGTCCTTGGCAGCCAGCTCATCCTTGGGAGCAATGAGCAGGACATTGCCGGTTTTCCGCATGCCCAAGCCCTTGGCCTGAAGAATGATGTCGAGCGCCTGGTCCCAAGGCACATCTTTCAGGCGCAGGGTAACAGCACCCGATACGCTATCGGAGGTGACGATGTTGAAATTGGTGAAATCGGCAATAACCTGCAGCAGTGAGCGCGTTTCAATGTTCTGGAAATTCAATGAAAGCTTTTCACCGGTGTAGCCTGGTCCCTGTGACAGCTTGGACTCGTCCACTTTCTGCTGGCGTACTTCCAGCACAAACTGGTTGTCGCTTTGATACGCGCTGTGTTCCCAAGACCCCTTGGGTTCCACAACCATACGTACCTTGTCACCCAACTGCGAAGTGGTCACGCTCTGGACCGGTGTGCCGAAGTCGGACACATCCAGCCGGCGGCGCAATCCTTCGGGCAAAGCGGTCTTCAGGAATTCCACCACCAGAGTCTGCCCCTGCTGGCGGATGTCAACGCCCACCTGGTTGTTGGCCAGATCAACCACTATCCGGCCCGAAGCATCGGTTCCCCGCCGAAAATCTATGTCTTTCAGCGGCAGGGTATCGCGGTTCCGATTCTCCGCAAAAACAGGTGCGGCGGCGGACGATGGCGCAGCAACGGACACCGGTTCGAGCGTGATCAGCAGGGATTTGCCCTGGATTTGTGCGGTGTAGGCTGTGGATGCTTTGAGATTGAGAACAACGCGGGTACGCTCTCCCGCCTGAACTACGTTGGCAGACCGCAGGTTACCAAGGTTCAAGTCAACTGCGGAGCGTCCCATTGAGTTGCCGACACCAGGAAAATCAAGCGCAATCCGGGCAGGGGTTTGAATCGTGAACCCGGTCGGAACGACAGTCAAAGCCTCTGTCAAGTCGATGCGAATGACCTCTGCGCCTCCTTGAACGGAGCCAGAGACCGCTTCGATGGCATTGGGTGCCTGCGCCCAAGCAGGCGCTGTCAACGAAGCCAGCAGCAACACCGCATGGATGGCAAAGCGACCCGATATCCGCGACCATGTGCCCTGCTGCTGCAGGACGGCATGCATCGTCGATGCATTTTTGTTCATTTTGACCCCTCTTGAAGCTGTAAAGTCGCCGTCCGCTCTATCCATTCACCTGCAGCGTCCTGCACAATTTCTCGCAGGCCAACTTCAGTCTCGGAAATTTTCGTGATGCGCCCGTAGTTCTGACCCAAATAGTTGCCCACCCGCACCTGATAAAGAAGGTTGTCTACCCGCACCAGCGCCACTGGTTGCCCCACTTTGATCAAACTGCCAACCATGGCCACCGCATCGAGAGGCATCGCTTCCAGCGGTTCCTTGCGCCGGCTCAGTTCAGGCGCGATAAGCGCGGCATTAGAAGTCGCCTGGTTGGAATCCCTGTTCAACGCCTGTGTCAATTTTTGGCTGCTGAAAGGTTCAATAGCGGCTTCTTGGGTATAGGCCTGGGGCGAAAATTTCGTGGGCTCCGGCAACGGTTCAATTTTGGGCTTCGTCAGATTACGTTGCTCGGTCATCCACTGCTGAAGCTCTTCCTGTTCGGATGAGCTACAGGCTGTCAGGCCTAGGCAAATCATCATGGCGGGCGCAAGGATCAGTGCCTTTTGAATACGGGCTCGCTTCATTTGGCACCTTTCGCGGGCGCCGTTTTACGCTGCAAAGCGACTTCCTCGGGATCCAGATAACGGAAAGTCTTGGCCGTGCTGTCCATGCTCATCATCCCGTCCTTGAGCGGCAAAATCGTCATATTGTTGAGGGTCACGATCCGCGACAGATTGGCAATATCAGCTGCAAAAGCCCCAATGTCGTGATATCGCCCCGACACCTTGATTGCAATCGGCAACTCCGCATAGTATTCTTTGACACTGACCTGCCCGGGCCTAAACAGCTCAAACTGCAAACTGCGCCCCAAGCCCGCCTGGTTGATGTCCGACAGCAGGGCATCCATTTCGGCCTTGCTTGGAAGTTGTTTTTCCAGCTGCGTCACATACTGCTGCACTTGCTCACGCTGCTTTTTCAAAGCCTCCAGATTCACGGCCTGGGCCAACTTCTTTTTAAAGTCTTCCCGCAATTGCACTTCTTTGGCCTGTTCTGCCTGGAGCTCCTCATCAGAAGTACTGAGCCATGCAAACCAAAGTGCAACCACCACGGCAACGGTCACAAACACATATAAAAGAAACCGCGGCAATGCCGGCCAGGAAGGCGGGTCATTCGGATTGAGGCCAACAAATTGTGCCTTCAGACCATCCTGGAGCGCGGCAAAATTCACATTCAATTTAGGGGTAGTTGCCATAGTCAGTGCCTGTTCCAGACCGGGTTATCAGATCTTGGCCGCAGCAGGAGCAGGGCTGGCTTGAGCAGGCT
Organism: uncultured Polaromonas sp.; assembly: GCA_964543355.1. Lineage (GTDB taxonomy): Bacteria > Pseudomonadota > Gammaproteobacteria > Burkholderiales > Burkholderiaceae_C > Polaromonas. The sequence goes on along the minus strand of CAZIYA010000022.1, from coordinate 10,244 downwards.
TGGTCACAGCGGCACCGGCCGAAGCCGCCGCTGACGCAGCAGCAGCCTTCTGCACATCAGTTGCCCGCCGGAGCCCCACCCGCATGGAAAAATTCGCCACACGGCGCTGATCACGCGCGCCCAAGGTAATCGACTTCCCTGTAATTTCAATGAGCTCAGGACGGGTCAACCAAGGACTGTTGTTGCCGAGATTGCGCAGCAGTTCGGAGACCCGCTCGTTGGACTGAGCCACTCCGCTCAACACCACCACCTGGTTCTCCTGCTTCATGCTGGTGATGTACACACCATCAGGCAGTTGCTTGACCAGTTCGTCCAGCAGGTAAACCGGAAGATTGCGGTTGCCCTGCAGATCTTCCACCGCCATTTGCCGGGCACGCAGAGCAGCAATTTCCTGCTGCAGACCTGCAATCTCCTTGATCTGGTTTTCGAGGCGAGTGATTTCCGTTTTAAGGAAAGTATTTTTTCCCTGCTGCGCTGAGATTTGGGCTTGGTACCAGGAATACACCGCACCACAGAGCAGCCCCCCCATCAGGGCAGCAATACCGAGGGCGGCAAAAAAAGCCTCGCGCCGGTGCTTGCGCGCTGCTTCGCGGTGGGGGAGCAAATTGACCAGAATCACTGGAAAAACCTCCGCAAAGCCAGACCGCAGGAGGTCAGGTAAGACGCCGCCTCACGCTTCATCTTCTTCTCCCGAACGTTGCTACCGAGAGTCATGCCCTCAAAAGGATTGGCCACCATGCAGGCAAATGAAGTTTGCTGGGTCACCGCATCAGTCAACCCCGGCAGGGCCGAAGATCCCCCCGCCAGCATCACGTAATCCACCTTGTTGTGCGGCGTGCTGGTGAAAAAGAACTGGAGGGCACGGCCGATTTCCTGTGCCATGCTGTCTACAAAGGGCTTAAGCACGCTCGCGTCGTAATCGTCCGGCAGTTCGCCGCTGCGTTTCTTGCTTTCCGCTTCCTCAGGCGAGAAACCATACTGGCGGACAATCAGCTGGGTGAGCTGCGCGCCACCAAAGGCCTGATCCCGCTCATAAAGAACCTCGTCGTTCTTGATGACCTGCATGCTGGTCGTCAGGGCACCTACTTCAAACAAGGCAACCAGGGTGTCCAGGCCCTTGTTCGGCAGGTTTTCGATCAGCCTTGCAGTGGCCAGGCGCGAAGCATACGACTCCACATCCACCACAACCGGTTTGAGTCCTGCTGCCTCGGCCAATCCCTGCCGGTCGTTGACTTTTTCCTTGCGGGAAGCAGCGATCAACACCTCCACATCACCTGCTGAACTGGCACTGGGACCAACCACACAAAAATCAAGGCTGACCTCATCCAGCGAAAAGGGAATGTACTGGTTCGCCTCGGCTTCCACCTGGATTTCCAGCTCCTGCTCGCTCATTCCACCGGGCAGAATGATCTTCTTGGTGATCACCGCCGAAGCCGGCAAGGCCATGGCCACATTTTTGGTGCGGGTGCCGCTTTTTTTGACAAGACGGCGCACCGCCTCGGCCACTTCATCGAACTTTTCCACATTACCGTCGGTGATCCAGCCTCTTTCCAGAGGCTCAATGGCACAACGGTCAAGCACCAGATTGCCCGCCTTGTCGCGGCTCAGCTCAACCAGCTTGACACTGGAGGAACTGATGTCCAGGCCCAGGAGGGCAGACGATTGACGGTTGAATAACGATCCCAAAGAGATCAAGACGGTCCCCAGATGACGGCTAATGTGTAGCCCTGCAAACTTAAGAAATCACTTGAATGCTATCAGTAAGATCCTTGTACAACAAAGGATTTTCCGGTTTTGGCTTACCATCACCGTTGTCAAAAGCCGACGCTTTTAACGCTCTGGCCGGATTAAGACCAGGTCGATGATCAGTCAATAATTGCAAAAGATGAAATCTCCGGCCAGCTGAAAAATCTTCCTGAACAGGCGATTTTTATAATGCTGGTGCGAACTTACGCTCAACCTCATGCCGTCAAACTCTTCGACTTCTGAATCCCGCCCCTCCCCCGCCAGCCAATTCACGTGGTTGCCAGGGCTGCTCAAAGTTTTTGCCTGGACGGCGGGAGTTGCACTCGCCGGGTTGGTGTCGCTGCTGATGATCATTGCTGTCGCGCTGGCAGTGGCCTATCCCAACCTGCCCGATGTGTCCGATCTGCTGGACTATCGCCCCAAGCTGCCTCTGCGCGTTTATTCGGCGGATGCCGTGCTGATTGGCGAGTTCGGGGAAGAACGGCGCAACCTCACGCCGATCGGCGAGATCCCCAAGGTGATGAAAGATGCGGTGCTGGCGATCGAAGACGCGCGGTTTTTCTCCCACGGCGGCGTCGATTACATCGGCGTGATCCGTGCTGGCCTCGCCAACGTGGGGCGCGCCAAAAGCCAGGGAGCCTCCACCATCACCATGCAGGTTGCCCGCAATGTCTACCTGTCCACAGAAAAAAGTTATACCCGCAAGATTTACGAGATCCTGTTGACCTTCAAGCTGGAGCATCTCCTGAGCAAGGACCAGATCCTGGAGATCTATATGAATCAGATCTTTCTGGGGCAGCGTGCCTATGGCTTTGCGGCGGCCTCCGAAACCTACTTCGGTAAACCCCTGAAGGACATCAGTATTGCCGAAGCTGCCATGCTGGCGGGGCTACCCAAAGCTCCGTCAGCCTACAACCCGATCAGCAACCCCAGACGGGCCAAGGCACGCCAGCGTTACATCATTGAACGGATGGAAGAAAACGGCTTTATCACGCCGGAGCAGGCCGCGGCAGCCAAAAACCAGGAACTCAAAGTCAGGTCGGGGCCCGATGCAGGACGGGTGCATGCTGAATTTGTGGCCGAAACAGTGCGCCAGCTGGTTTACAGCCAGTATGGTGACGAAACCTACACGCGCGGCCTGAATGTATTTACGACCTTGCGTGCTGCAGACCAGACCATGGCTTACAAGGCCTTGCGCAAAGGCATCATGGACTATGAAAGGCGGCAGATTTACCGCGGCCCGGAGAAATTCATCGCCTTGCCCAAAGACCCCCAAGAGGTAGAAGAGGCCATTGACGATGCATTGGTCGAGAGTCCGGACAATGATGACGTGATGTCGGCGGTGGTAATGGAAGCCGGGCCCAAAAAAATCGTGGCGGTCCGCCAAAACAGCGAGACTATCGAAATCACTGGTGAAGGACTCAGGCCTGCCCAATCGGGCTTGTCCGAGAAGGCGGCGCCCAACATCAGAATCCGTCCGGGCGCTTTGATCCGCGTAACCAGAACGCCCAAAAACACCTGGGAAATTACGCAGCTACCCGAGGTCGAAGGAGCTTTTGTTGCGCTGGATCCGCGCAACGGAGCGGTCCGGGCGATGGTCGGCGGGTTTGACTACGAAAAAAACAAATTCAACCATGTGACACAAGCCTGGCGGCAACCCGGCTCCAGCTTCAAGCCTTTCATCTATTCCTCCGCACTTGAAAAGGGATTCACGCCAGCCACAGTTGTGAACGATGCCCCCCTGTTTTTTGATGCCGGCGTCACTGGCGGCCAACCTTGGGAGCCCAAGAACTACGATGGCACCTTCGACGGCCCCATGAGCCTGCGCCGCGGCCTGGCCAAATCAAAAAACATGATCTCCATCCGGATACTGCAAGCGGTGGGCCCCAAATATGCCCAGGAATGGATCACACGTTTTGGTTTTGACGCCGACAAACACCCGGCCTATCTGACCATGGCACTGGGCGCTGGTTCGGTGACACCTCTGCAAATGGCCATCGGGTACTCGGTGTTTGCCAATGGGGGCTACCGCATCAACCCCTATCTGATTACCAAGATCACCGATCAGAAAGGCAAGGTGGTGGTAGACAGCCCGGCGCCGGTTCTTGATGACTCTGTACGCGGCATCGAGGCACGAAACGCTTTCATCATGTCCAGCCTATTGCAGGAAGTCGCCCGCTCAGGCACCGCTGCCCGAGCCCAGGCCACCTTGAAGCGGCCAGATCTCTATGGCAAGACAGGCACAACCAACGACTCGATTGACACCTGGTTTGTCGGCTTTCAGCCCACACTCACGGCAGCTGTGTGGATGGGTTATGACAACCCGAAAAAGCTCGGCGACCGGGAAACCGGGGGGGGATTGAGCCTGCCAGTCTGGATCAATTTCATGGAATATGCGCTCAAAGGGGTACCCGTCACTGAATTTTCAGCACCTCAGGGGGTGGTCAATATCGGTGGCGAATGGTTTTATGAAGAATACGCCAAAGGCTCTGGTGTCAGCAGCGTGGGTCTAGGCGACCGCCCCGCCGCAGATTCAGGAGCAAGTCCAGACGTTCCGGTCACTGGCCAGCCTGTTCCACCGGGAGCCGCCATCCAGACCCCGCCACCGAGCGACGAACGGCGTCGGATTCTGGATCTGTTCAAAAACTAGCGTTGCGCAGCAACACCGGGCGGTGCGCTGAACACCAGCGGCTGCCCGGCCTGCTCACTGGCATAGCGCGACAAGCCCGCAAACAGTTCGCTGCCGTCCTTGGTGTCTATCCATCGGTCCTCGTTCAACCTGTAGTGAAATCCGCCGGCGCGGGCAGCCATCCATATTTCCTGCAGCGGCTTTTGCAGATTGATCACGATCTGGCTGCGGTTGGAAAAAGTCAGCGTGATCATGCCTCCCGTCCTCAGGTTGTCGATGTCAGCATCCGTTTCATCGTTGATCCGGTCACACGCCATTTCGATGGCCTTGAGAGCAGCCTCGGCATGGTCAAGATAGTCAAGGTCGGTCATTACAATCCCATCATGTTTGCAAGATTTCAAATTCAAATTTTAGGCCGCGGCGCCCTTGCCTCCCGGGCTCATGGCTTTTCAAGAATCGCATTGGCGGTGACTTGCGCGGCCTGCCTCGTGGCTTGCGGCCAGAAAGGCCCGCTGTTCATGCCTCCTCCGCCCAAAGTGCTTCCGGCAAGCGTCTCCCCGTCCACAGCACCCATCCCTGCCGCTTCAGCCAGCGCCCCGGCAGGTACAGCCAATGCGACGACGGATCTTCCAGCTGCGCCACCCGCGTCCGGCCCCGCTCTTCTGCCATCGCGATGAAAGCACCCGCCCAACCCGCCGCGTCATCGGACGTCCTTCCAGGCGCACCACAGCTGGCCTACCGGCAGGACGGCCTGTACATGGAAGACGTTCGCCTGGACGCACTGGCCAGCCAGCATGGCACCCCGTTGTTCGTGTATTCCAAGGCAGCCATGCTGGCCGCACTGTCCGCCTACCAGCGGGGCTTTGCCGGCCGCAACGCGCAGATCTGTTATGCCATGAAAGCCAACTCATCGCTGGGTGTGCTGCAGGTTTTCGCCCGCGCTGGCTGCGGCTTTGACATCGTCTCCGGTGGCGAACTTGAACGTGTGCGGGCAGCCGGCGGAGATATGCGCAAGGTCATCTTCTCCGGTGTCGGCAAAACCCGCCCCGAAATGCAGCAGGCGCTGGAGGCCGGCATTGGCTGCTTCAACGTCGAAAGCGAGGCCGAACTGGATGTGCTGTCCAGCGTAGCGCTGGCCATGCACCGCGTCGCACCGGTCAGCATCCGTGTGAATCCCAATGTCGATCCGAAAACCCACCCCTACATCTCGACGGGTCTCAAGGGCAACAAGTTCGGCGTGGCCCACGAAGACGCCTTGCGGATTTACCGGCATGCAGCCTCGCTCAAGGGGCTGCAGGTGGTCGGCATCGACTGCCATATCGGCTCGCAGATTACCGAGGCCACTCCTTACCTGGACGCGATGGACCGGGTGCTGGATCTGGTCCAGGGCATGGAAGCATCGGGAATTCCGATTGAGCACATTGATTTTGGCGGCGGCCTCGGTATCAACTACAACCAGGACGCGCCGCCCGCAGCAGATGCGCTCTGGCAGGAACTGCTCGGCAAACTCGATGCCCGCGGTTATGGCGGCAAAAAGCTGATGGTCGAACCTGGCCGCTCATTGGTAGGCAATGCCGGTGTCTGCCTGACCGAGGTGCTTTACCTCAAACCCGGCGAAGAGAAGAACTTCTGCATCATTGACGCCGCGATGAACGACCTGCCGCGGCCGGCCATGTACCAGGCTTTTCATGCCATCGTGCCTGTCGTGCCTGTCGTGCCTGTCGTGCAGCGTCATGACACCTCAGACACCATCTACGATGTGGTCGGCCCGGTCTGCGAAAGCGGTGACTGGATCGGCCGCGACCGCGCATTGACCGTTGCCGCCGGCGACCGCCTTGCAGTGCTGTCGGCAGGCGCGTACTGCATGAGCATGGCCAGCAACTACAACACCCGCGGCCGCGCCGCCGAGATTCTGGTCGATGGCACCCAGGCGCACCTCATACGTGCCCGCGAAACCGCCGCCGACACCTTCCGCGGTGAAAAATTGCTGCCCTGAAGCCATCAGCCCTTGATGTTCATCAAAGGCTGCCTGCGAAGGCAAGCCTACAGTGGGGCTTTCAGCAATGCGACGGCACAATCACCATGCCCTAGGAACTTTACCGCGACAAAAATCACATCTGCCTGATGTTCACCGACCTCATCGATGAAGACGGGCAGGCCGTTCAGGCCAACCAGTTCCTCATCGTTGACAACGGCACCGGCGCCATCATCGATCCCGGCGGTAACCTGGCGTACAACGAGCTCTTCATGGGCATGACGCAGCACTTTCCGCCGCACAAGCTGTCCTATGTGATTGCTTCGCACGCGGATCCCGACATCATCGCCTCGCTGGACCGCTGGATGAGCAGCACCCAGGCCCTGCTGGTGATTTCACGGGTTTGGGAGCGTTTTGTTCCGCATTTCACCAAGGTCGGCAAAACCGACAAGCGGGTGATTGGCGTTCCCGATGCCGGTGGGCGTCTGCCCTTGGGAAACAACGAACTCTGGCTCATACCGGCCCACTTCATGCATTCCGAAGGCAATTTCCATTTTTACGATCCGGTGAGCCGCATCCTGTTCACAGGCGATCTGGGCGTATCCATGATGTCCGGCGCGCAGGCACGCCAACCCGTCACCAGCCTCAAGCCCCACATCCCCTTGATGGAAGGTTTTCACCGGCGCTATATGGTGTCCAACAAAATCCTGCGGCTTTGGGTCAGCATGGTTCGTCCGCTGGACATCGCCATGCTGGTGCCGCAGCATGGCGCGCCCATTGTGGGCAAACAGGCCGTGAACGAATTCTTCGACTGGATTGAAAACCTGATGTGCGGCATCGACCTGTTTGATGATCGTGCTTATCAGTTGCCCACGACGAGCATTGATCCGATCGCCCGTCAGATCCGCCCGGCGCTGCGTGCGGTGAACGGTTGACATCAAGCAAAAACAGGCTTCAGCCCTTATGGGTTGTGCGCATAAAGCTCCTTATTTGATAGCGCTTCTCTACCCTCACTGCGGGGTAGCCGTGTTTTGTGACACAGCGCGGGGCTGGCGCCGCCCCCACCTCTGCCAGAGGCGCCACCCCAACAGGACGGCGATGATCCCGGCATAAACAAACACCTCGGCAAAGTCGTTCTTTCCTGAACGCATCCAGAAAAAATGCAGGAGACCCAAGCCTGCGATCAGGTACACCAGCTTGTGCAGCACTTGCCAGCGCTTCGCACCCAGCTTGCGTATGGCAGCGTTGAAAGAGGTCGCCGCCAACGGTGTCAGCAGCAGGAAAGCACTGAAACCCACCAGGATAAAGGGGCGCTTGATGATGTCCTTGACGATATCGGACAAATCAAAACCCATGTCGAACCAGCTGTAGCTGAGCAGGTGAACGAGCACGTAAAAATAGACGAAAAGTCCCAGCATGCGGCGAAAGCGCGCCAGTGCCGGTGTGTTGCTGATGACACGCAAGGGCGTGACGGCCAGCACGATGCACAGGAAGCGCAATGTCCAGTCGCCTGTTGCACGTATCAGCGCCTCTGCGGGGTTCGCGCCCAGCTGGTTGGTCAGCGCGCTGTAAAACAGCCAGGCGAAGGGCAACAGGCAGGCAATGAATACAGCCGGCTTGGCAGCAGGATGGAGAAGAAGTTTTTTCATGGCTGCAGCCCGGCATGTCTGCCAGGCACAAGGCAAGGCCTTGCACCCCGGCCGTCACCGTGCATCAATAAAATTTCTTCAGGTCCATGCCGGCGTACAACTGCCCGACCTGCGCTTCGTAACCATTGAACATCAGCGTTTTGCGCTTTTTGGCAAACAGACCATCCTCACCGATACGGCGTTCCGTGGCCTGGCTCCAGCGCGGATGGTCCACGTTCGGGTTCACATTGGAGTAAAACCCGTATTCATTGGCCGCGGCCTTGTTCCAGGCGGTGCGCGGCTCCTTGTCGGTGAAACGGATCTTGACGATGCTCTTGCCGCTTTTGAAGCCGTATTTCCACGGCACCACCAGGCGCACGGGCGCGCCGCTCTGGTTAGGCAGCACTTCGCCGTACATTCCAAACGTGAGCAAGGTCAGCGGGTGCATGGCCTCATCCATGCGCAGTGCCTCGACATAGGGCCAGTCGAGCACGCGTGAGCCGACAAAAGGCATGGTTTTGGGTTCGGCCTGGGTGATGAACTCGACATATCTGGCATTGCCTAGCGGCTCGACCTTCTTGATCAGTTCCGCCAGGGAATAACCGACCCAGGGGATCACCATGGACCAGCCTTCCACGCAGCGCAGACGGTAGATGCGCTCTTCCTGGGCACTGAGCTTGATCAGGTCTTCGATCGCATAAGTTCTGGGCTGCTTGACCAGGCCTTCAACGGCCACCGTCCAGGGCTTGGTCACCAGCGTGTGGGCATTTTTGGCCGGATCTGCCTTGTCGGTACCGAATTCGTAGAAGTTGTTGTAACTCGTCACGTCCTTGTAGTCCGTGACTTTCTCCATGGTGACCGCACCGGCCACCGCTGACTTGCCGCCAGGCAAAGCTGCCAGCTTCCCGGGTTTGGTCACAGCCTGCGCGAGAGCCTCACGGCCAGCCCAGGAGGCCATGGCCGCACCGGCTGCGCCAGTGGCCAAGAGCTTGATCAGATCCCGCCGTTGCTGGTAGACATCTCGCGGCGTGATATCGCTGGAGACAGGATGACTAAAGCCGCTGGCATGGGTTTTGATCAGCATGGTGTGTCCTTGTTGTCGTGAATGGTTGGAGATTAGTCTGGGTACGCAGCCATTTCTTACAAGGATTCAACCTGGAACCTGCGGCTACAGCTCTCCGTAGCTGTGCAGGCCCGAAAGGAACATGTTCACACCCAGAAAGGCAAACGTGGTCACGGCCAGCCCGACGAGAGCCCACCAGGCCGCCACCGTGCCACGCAAACCCTTCATCAACCGCATGTGCAGCCATGCCGCGTAGTTGAGCCATACAATCAGCGCCCAGGTTTCCTTGGGGTCCCAGCTCCAGTAACCGCCCCAGGCTTCTGCAGCCCACAGGGCACCGAGCACGGTGGCGATGGTGAAAAAAGCAAACCCAACGGCGATGGCTTTGTACATCACGTCATCGAGCACTTCGGCACTCGGCAGGCGGACGGCAATCCGCTGGCGGCCCAGCAAAATGCCCGCTGCGATCAGGCCGGAAACCAGCAGGTAGCCAAGCCAGTAATTGCCGCCCCCCACTTCGGATGACTTGCGGAAAACAACCGGCACAAAACACAGCACGACACCCAGCAGCCACAGCGGCGTCAGCTTGTACCAGCGTGTTTCCAGCGCCTGCTGCTTGATCAGGTAGGCCAGGGACACCATGGCGGCTAGCGAAAACATGCCGTAACCGATGAAGTTGGCGGGCACATGCAGCTTCATCCACCAGCTCTTGAGGGCCGGCACCAGCGGCTGGATTTCATGCGCCTCGCGGACCACGGTGTACCAGAGCAGGAAGCCCACGGCGGCACTGACCACCAGCATCACAAATGCACCCATGGCGCGGGTCTTGTACTGCGCCTCAAAGTAAAGGTAGAACGCTGCGGTCATCCAGCTGAACAGCACGAACACCTCGTACAGGTTGCTGACCGGAATGTGCCCGACATCGGAACCGATGAGGTAACTTTCATACCAGCGCACCATGGTGCCGACCAGTGCCATGCCGACAGCCACCCAGGCGATCCGCGAGCCCAGTAACTCCATCGTGCCGCTCTCCCCCCGGGCAAACATGCCAAGCCAGTAAAACGCGGTGCTCATGAAAAACAGCACACTCATCCACAGGATGGCAGACTGGCTGGACAGGAAATACTTGAGCCAGGACGTGGACTCGGCGCGCGCCAACGCGCCCTGGTAGAAGGCCAGGCCCAAGAGCGAGAACGCCGCCAC
>CAZIYA010000021.1:0-21917 GCA_964543355.1 uncultured Polaromonas sp. | reverse complement strand
GTGGTGCTGTCCGACCAGACACTGGACAACCTGCGGGCCGCCGACCCGGTGAGCGCGCAACTGATCGGTGATGCCTTCAACCACTGGGATGACGTGGAGGTGTTTTTCAAGGGCCGCTCGGTGCGTTCGGGCGGCCACGGTTTTTGCGGCATAGGCCGCAAACGCCTGCTGAACATCCTGCAGGACCGCTGCATCGCCCTCGGTGTTGAACTGGTGTTTGAAACCGACGTGCAGGATGATCAGGCCATGGCGGCGAAGTACCAGGCTGACATCGTGATTGCCAGCGACGGCCTGAACAGCCGCATCCGCAACCGTTACGCCGACACCTTCAAGCCCGACATCGACCTGCGCGCCTGCCGCTTTGTCTGGTTGGGCACCCACAAGACTTTCGACGCCTTCACCTTTGCGTTCGAGCAGACAGAACACGGCTGGTTTGCGGCCCACGCCTACAAGTTCGACGACAACACCTCGACCTTCATTGTCGAGACCCCGGAAGCCGTCTGGAAAGCCCACGGCCTGGACCTGATGAGCCAGGAAGAAGGCATCGCCTTCTGCGAAAAACTGTTCGCCAAATACCTGGACGGCAATACGCTGATGAACAACGCCACCCATGTGCGCGGCTCGGCGATCTGGATCCGTTTTCCGCGCGTGGTCTGCGAGCGCTGGGTCCACCATGAAAACATCGGCGGTAAAGATGTGCCCATCGTGCTGATGGGCGACGCGGCCCATACCGCGCATTTTTCCATCGGCAGTGGCACCAAGCTGGCGCTGGAAGATGCCATCGAGTTGACCCAGTGTTTTGCGCAGACGCCCGAGCCGGCAAAGGCGCTGGAAACCTATGAAGCGCTGCGTTCGGTGGAAGTGCTGAAAATCCAGAATGCCGCACGCAACTCGACCGAGTGGTTTGAAAATGTGGACCGCTACAGCGGGCTGGATGCTGAACAATTTTTCTATTCGCTGCTGACACGTTCGCAGCGCATCAGCCACGAGAACCTGCGCGTGCGCGACGCGTCCTGGCTACAGGGCTACGAGCAGTGGCTGGCTAAAAGCGCCGGCCAGCCCGCGCCACCGCCCATGCTGTTGCCGCTGAAAGTGCGCGAGCTCAAACTCAAAAACCGCATCGTGGTCTCTCCCATGGCCACCTACAGCGCGGTGGACGGCATGCCCCAGGACTTCCACCTGGTGCATCTGGGCGCGCGCGCGCTGGGCGGCGCGGCCATGGTGTTTGCCGAGATGACCGCGCCCTGTCCGGAAGGCCGCATCACACCGGGCTGCCCGGGCCTGTGGAATGAAGAGCAGATGCTGGCATGGAAACGTATTGTCGATTTCGCGCACCGCTCGGGCGAAGGCGTGGCCATGGGCATGCAGCTGGGCCACAGCGGCCCCAAAGGTTCGACGCAGCTGGGCTGGGAAGCCCCCGACGAGCCACTGCCCGCGGGCAATTGGCCGCTGCAGGCGGCCAGCGCGGTCTCTTACGGACCGACCAACGCGGTGCCGAAGGCGATGACACGCGAAGACATGGACCGCATCAAGGCGCAGTTTGTGCAGTCCACCCGTTATGCCGCGCAGGCCGGTTTCGACTGGCTGGAGCTGCATTGCGCGCACGGCTACCTGCTGTCGAGTTTCATCACTCCGCTGACCAACCAGCGCAGCGACGAGTACGGCGGTTCGCTGGAAAACCGCTGCCGCTACCCGCTGGAAGTTTTTGCGGCCATGCGTGCCGTCTGGCCCGCGCACCTGCCCATGAGCGTGCGCATCTCGGCCCATGACTGGGCGCCGGGCGGCAACACGGCCGACGATGCGGTGGCCATCGCGCGCCTGTTCAAGGCGGCGGGCTGCGACTTCATCGACGTTTCCTCGGGCCAAACCACCCGCGCCGCCAAGCCCGTCTACGGCCGCATGTACCAGACGCCGTTTGCCGACCGCATCCGCAACGAGGTCGGCATCCAGACGATTGCCGTGGGCGCGATCTCCGAGGTGGACCATGTCAACAGCATCATCGCGGCCGGACGCGCCGACCTGTGCGCGATCGCGCGCCCGCACCTGGCCGACCCGGCCTGGACGCTGCACGAAGCGGCCAAACTGCAAAGCCGGGCGGTGGACTGGCCCCGGCAATACCTCAGCGGCCGGGACCAGCTGTACCGCGAACTTTCAAAGCAAAAACAGGCCTGAACCCTTATAGAACGGGCGCAAGCAGCTATCAAATCAGTAGTAAAACCGGAGAAAACCATGGACATGGAAGCACGAGGCCATCGCGAGCACCCCGAAGCGCTACGCCTGTGGCTGCGCCTGCTGACCTGCACGCAGCTGATTGAAAAGCAGGTGCGCGGCCAATTGCGCGAACAGTTCGACACCACCTTGCCGCGCTTCGATCTGATGGCCCAGCTCGAGCGCAACCCCGACGGGCTGAAGATGAACGAGCTGTCGCGCCGGATGATGGTCACCGGCGGCAATGTCACCGGCATCACCGACCAGCTGGTGGCAGAGGGCCTGGTCGAGCGCATGGATGTCGAAGGCGACCGCCGTGCCTACCGCGTGCGCCTGACGTCGCGTGGCCGCAAAACCTTTGACGAAATGGCGCGCCAGCACGAGAGCTGGATTGTCCAGGCCTTCGGCGGCCTGTCACCGCGTGAACTGGAAACCCTGCACAAGCTGCTGGGCAAGGTCAAGCAGCACCAGATTGACCTGAACGACCTGAACCAGGAAACGGAAAACGCATGAAACACTACATAGGCCCCACCAATCCCATGCATGCGCAGTTCAATGCGTTCGCAGGCTACCAGGCGCGCCATTTTTCGTATGCCTTCGATGGCGGCGTGGCCACCCTGAGCCTGAACCGGCCGGAGCGAAAAAACCCGCTGACCTTCGACTCTTACGCCGAGCTGCGCGACCTGTTTCGCGCACTGAACAGTGCCACCGACGTCAAGGTGATCGTGCTGACAGGCGCCGGCGGCAACTTCTGCTCGGGCGGTGATGTGCATGAAATCATCGGCCCCCTCACCAGAATGGCCATGCCCGAGCTGCTGGAATTCACGCGCATGACCGGCGACCTGGTCAAGGCCATGCGCCTGTGCCCGCAACCCATCATTGCCGCCATCGACGGCATCTGCGCCGGTGCCGGCGCCATGATGGCGCTGGCGGCCGACATGCGCCTGGGCACGGCGCAAGCCAAAACCGCTTTCCTGTTCACGCGCGTGGGACTGGCCGGCGCCGACATGGGCGCCTGCGCGCTGCTGCCGCGCCTGATCGGCCAGGGCCGTGCGTCCGAGCTGCTGTTCACCGGTCGCGCGATGACGGCGCAAGAAGGCCTGCAGTGGGGGTTTTTCAATGCACTGCACGAGCCGGCCGAGCTGCTGGGCAAGGCGCAGGCACTGGCCGCCGATCTGGCCGCCGGCCCGACCTTTGCGCACGGCATGACCAAAACCATGCTGCACCAGGAATGGGCCATGACCCTGGACCAGGCGATCGAAGCCGAAGCCCAGGCGCAGGCCATCTGCATGCAGACGAAAGATTTCACACGTGCGTATGAAGCCTTTGCCGGCAAACAGAAACCGGTGTTCCTGGGAGACTGATGTGAAAGCCTCCACTGCACACCTGGCGCTGCCTTTTTTTGACGATGCGCATCGTTCACTTGGCGAACAGCTGGCGAGCTGGGCGCCCGCACAGCAGGTTGACGAAAGCGACGACCGGCGCGCCTGCAAGGAGTGGGTGCGCCTGCTCGGCGACGCCGGCTGGCTGCGCTACTGCGTGCCCGCCAGTGCCGGCGGGGCGATGGACAAGCTCGACTCGCGCGCGCTGGTGATCCTGCGCGAAACTTTGGCCTTTCATTCGCCGCTGGCCGACTTTGCGTTTGCCATGCAGGGCCTGGGCAGCGGCGCTATCACCCTGGCCGGCACGCCGGCACAGCAGGCCGCCTACCTGCCCGCCGTCGCTCGCGGCGACAGGATTGCCGCCTTTGCTCTGAGCGAGCCTGATGCCGGCTCCGACGCCGGCGCCATGACGACCAGTGCGGATGCTTCCGAGGATGGCTGGGCACTCAATGGCAGCAAGACCTGGATCAGCAACGGCGACATCGCCGATTTTTACGTGACCTTCGCCAAGACCGACCGCGAGGCTGGCACACACGGCATCACCGCCTTCATCGTCGACGCCGCCAATCCGGGACTGGACAGCAGCGAACACATCGCGGTGATGGCACCGCACCCGCTGGCCACGCTGAAATTTGCCCATTGCAAGCTGTCCGGCGAGGCGCAACTCGGTGCCCTCAACGGCGGCTTCAAGCTGGCGATGCAGACGCTGGACATCTTCCGTGCCTCGGTCGCGGCGGCGGCGCTGGGTATGGCGCGCCGCGCATTGTTCGAGGCGGTGCGGTTTTCGCGCGAGCGCAAGATGTTCGGCCAGACCCTGGCCGATTTCCAGCTGACACAAGCGAAGATCGGTGAGATGGCGGCGCTGATCGATGCCGCGGCGCTGCTGACCTACCGCGCAGCCTGGCTGCGCGATGACAGCGAAGCCAGCGGTGCCGGAAAACGCGTCACCGCCGAGGCTGCCATGGCCAAGATGACTGCCACTGAAAACGCGCAGCGGGTGATCGACATGGCGCTGCAGATGCACGGCGGCCTGGGCGTCAAGGTCGGCACCAAGGTGGAAAGCCTGTACCGCGACATCCGCTCGCTGCGCATCTACGAAGGTGCGACCGAAGTCCAGCAACTGATCATCGGCAAAGCCGTTTTGCAATCATGAACCCATCCAACCCCTCTTCTGTGCAAACCGACCGGTTTGTGCATGATCGCCTGCCGCCCCGGGAGCAGTGGCCGGACATGCGTTACGACCTGCCTGAACTGCAGATACCCGCGCAGGCCAACCTGGTTGATGTGCTGTTCGGGCGCATTGAAGAACGCGGCCTGTCGGACCGGCCTTTTTTACGCTCCGACAAGATCACGCTGAGTTATGCAGACGCCCACGAACGCGTCAAGCGCATCGCCCAGGTGCTCACGCAGGACCTGCAGCTGGTTCCCGGCAACCGCGTGTTGCTGCGCGGCGGCAACACCATCGGCATGGCGTTGGCCTGGCTGGGTGTGGTCAAGGCCGGCCTCGTGGTGGTGGCTACCATGCCGCTGCTGCGTGCCAAGGAACTCGGTGAAATCATCGCCAAATCGCAGGCAGCGCTTGCGCTGTGTGATGCCAGCCTGCTGGCAGAATTGCAGGCCGCCCAGCAGCTCAACCCGACGCTAAAAACAATCGTCCCCTTCAACCTGAACGAGGCGGGCACCCTGGCCGTTCTCGCGGCCGGCAAGGACGGCGAATGCGAACCCTGCCTCACCTCGGCTGATGACATAGCCATGATGGCCTTTACATCGGGCACCACCGGCACGCCGAAAGCCGCCGTGCACACGCACCGCGACGTACTCGCCGCCTGCGAGGCCTGGCCACGCCATGTACTCAAGGCCACAACCGACGACATCGTGATGGGCTCGCCGCCGCTGGCCTTCACCTTCGGCCTGGGCGGCATGCTGATTTTCCCGATGTGGGCAGGTGCCTCGGTGTATTACCCGGGCATTCCCTACACACCCGAAGCCATGGTCAAGCTGATCAACGAGGTGGGCGCCACCATCTGCTACACCGCGCCCACGTTTTACCGCCAGATGGCCGCATTTGCAAAACAGCACCGCGTGCCGACCCTGCGCACCTGCGTCAGCGCCGGCGAGGGCCTGCCCGATGCGACGCGCCAGCTGTGGAAGGAAGCCACCGGCATCGAGATGACCGACGGCATTGGCGCAACGGAAATGTTCCATATCTTCATCTCGGCCGCGCCGGCCGATGTGCGTCGCGGCGCCATCGGCAAGGTGGTGCCCGGTTACACCGCGAAGGTGGTGGATGACGAAGGCCGGGAAGTGCCGCGCGGCACCATCGGCAAGCTGGCGGTCATCGGGCCGACCGGCTGCCGTTACCTAGACGACGAGCGCCAGACCAGATACGTCCAGGGGGGCTGGAATTACCCGGGCGACGCCTTCCTGCAGGACGACGACGGCTACTTTTTCTATCAGGCCCGGGCCGACGACATGATCATCACTTCGGGCTACAACGTAGGCGGCCCTGAAGTGGAAGACGCGCTGCTCAAGCACCCGGCAGTTGCCGAATGCGGCGTGATCGGCGAGCCCGACGAGGAGCGCGGCATGATCGTCAAGGCCTTCGTGGTGCTCAAGCCCGGCCAGGAGCCGGGCGAAGCCATGACCCGGCTGCTGCAGGACCATGTAAAAACCATGCTGGCGCCGTTCAAGTACCCGCGCCGGATTGAATTCGTGAGCAGCCTGCCGCGCACGGAAACAGGCAAACTGCAGCGCTTCAAGCTGCGCCAGCCATGAGGTTCGAAGCAAAAAAACAGATCCGGTTTCACCAGTGTGACCCGGCCGGCATTGTTTTTTATCCGCAATACTTCTACCTGTTGCATGAAGCCCAGGAAGATTTCCTGGCCCACATCGGTTACCCCGAACACGAGCTGATTGCCTCCGGGCTGGGTGTGCCTATCGTGGACCTGAAAACGGAATTTCTCGGCATGTGCCGTTATGGCGACGAGATTCGCATCAGCCTGGGCCTGACCCGTGTCGGCAATGCCAGCATTGGCATGCACTATGAAATTCATAGCTGTCCGCGCCCGCCAGATATGGTCTCGAGCCTTAAATTGGTCGCAAGAACGGTGATCGTATGTTCTGAAGTGCCGCACGGAAAAGTGCGGAGCCTCCCGGACGGACTGCACGAGGCGCTGCTGCCCTACCTGCAAACAACAACGGAAAACAAACCATGATGAAACTATTGCAACCTGCAGGGTGGGCTGCGCCCAAAGGCTACGCCAACGGCGTGATGGCGCGCGGCACCATGATTTTTGTTGGTGGGCAAATTGGCTGGAATGCGCAGCAGCAGTTTGAAAGCGACGACTTCATCGCCCAGACCCGCCAGGCGCTGCAGAACATCCTGGCCGTGCTGCAGGCCGGCGGCGCGGGACCGCAGCACATGGCACGCATGACCTGGTATGTGGTGGACCGCGTGGAATACATCGCACGCCTGAAGGAGCTGGGCGCGGTTTACCGCGAGGTCATGGGCAAGAACTTTCCGGCGATGACTTGTGTGGAAGTCGCCGCCTTGGTGGAGGAGCGTGCCCGCATCGAGATTGAAGTCACGGCGGTCTTGCCGGATTGATGCCCCGGTGGCACCCTGCACGGCTCGGGCCGCGGACGGGTTCAGGCACGCACGATAGACCATTCAGGTCTTTTCTCGCTTAAGATGACTTTGAATTCCGGCGCGACGTATTTGGAGATTTCCATGCCCTTTACCCAACCCCTTCCCCTCAGGCTTGCATCTCATGGCTGACAACACGTCCGGTTTCAGGCAGGCCGCGCCGGATCCGGAATTCGGACTGGCGCAGGCCCAGCGAAGAATGCAACAAGAGCTGATGGAAACGACTGGGGTAGCCCAGTCGGTCTTCCACCTGGAAACGCAGCAGTTGAGCTGGAACACCCGCGCCTACCAGATGTTTGGCGTCAGCCCTGCCGGATCACCCATGACCCTGGAAATGGCCATGGGTCTGGTTTATCCGGACGACCTGGACCTGCTGGTCCGAGCCCGCGACCAGCTGCGCAAGGCGCCGGGCGCGATTGAACTGGACTACCGCATCATCCGCCCCGATGGCGGCCTGGTGGACGTGCATGCGCTGCTCTATGCAGAAACCGATGCCCAAGGTCGTCCGCTCGCCTACGTCGAGATGTGCCTGGACGTCACCGAGCGCAAACGCATGGAGGACGCCCTGATCCGGTCCGCCCGCCTGTGCCGGGTGCTGGACCAAGTTTCCACCGACGGTTACTGGGAGCAGACGGCTACCGCGCAGGGCACCAGCCCGGCAAACAGCCAGCCGGCCCCGCTTGCAGCTCCCAAGGCCAATGGCCCGCAGCGGAAAATGCGCGTACTGTATGTGGAAGACAACATGTACAACCTCATGCTGTTCGACGATGTGATGCGGACACGCGACGATGTTGACGTGCGCATGGCCCAGAACGGCGCCCAGGGTTTTGAGGTGGCGGGCAGCTGGCTGCCCGACGTGCTGGTGCTGGATGGCCGGTTGCCGGACACCCATGGTATTGATCTTCTCAAGCGCATGCGCGGCATACCGGGCCTCGAGTCTACGCCGGCCTTCATGTGTTCGGCCGACACCCTGCCCGAGCACAAGATACTTGCCGAACAGGCCGGGTTTGCCGGCTACTGGACCAAGCCGGTGGACTTTGACAAGGTGTTTGACGAACTTGACCGGGTGGCCGCCAGCGGCGACTTGCGCTGAACGAACGCCCGGCCTGACTGGCCAGCCACTGCGCCCGCGTGGAAATCTGCGCCTCCGCTGCGCGCCAGCCGCAAACGATGCCGAAACTTACTGAATACCCGATGCCGGTGTGGCAGAGCTTTCGCGCAGGATCAGCCAGCGGTCGCCCACCCGCACCCATTGCAGTGTTTTGGTCACGACGTCCCGGTAACTTGCCGAGCGGTAGGTTTGCTTGAAGGTAGTGGTTGCGTGGGTGCCATCGGGCATCGCCACGGAAACATCGGCCACTTCAACCGCTATATCGACAGCGCGCCCCAGAACCGCCTTGCGTTTTTCCTTCCAGGCATTCCTGTCGCCGTCGGTGGAAGGCGCGAAGCCGGGGGCATAAAACCCTAGGTAAGCGTCTATATCCCGCCTGGACCAGGCAGCGCGCCAGCCCTCCAGCGCCCGGTTGATCTCATCGTTATTGGCCGACTCAGGCAACGTGCCTGGCGCGGGTGCGGGTATTACAGATGCCGCACGTGGTGGAGACGCCGCCTGGGCCCCAGGTGAGACCGTTGCCTGCGCCTGCCGTGTCTCGCGTTCGCGGGCATTGGCCAGAGCCGTCTGCCTCTCAAGTGTCTGCTGGGATTGGCTGCTGCTCGAGCTTCCGGATGGCGTGGCCGGCGCTGGCGCTGGTGCAGGCGTCGGCGTGGTGCTGCCTTGCGGAGGCAAAGGCGTCGCTCCCGGCACCAGCACCTCTTGCACGGCACGCTCCCTCGCGTTGAGCAAGGCGTTCTGCTTCACCAATTCTTCCGCCCGCAGGATCAGCGCGTCCTTGTCCACGATGTATACCGACACGGGTTCGGCCGGGCAGTGCTGCGACGCGTCTTCGCCTTCGTTCCACTGGTCCAGCCCGGGAACCGCATCTGTCTCAATTTTGGACAGGTCCAGCGCGGCGAGCAGGGTGCCCAGGCCGGCGTGCGTCCTGGCGTAAGCGATGTTCAGGTCCTGCTCGGCATTGGCCACCGCCCGCCTGGCCTGAAACAGCTCGTTTTCCGTGTCCAGCAAGTCCAGCAAGGTGCGCTGGCCGATGTCAAACTGCTGGCGGTAGGCATTGCGGGCCTTCTCGACGGATACCTTGTTCTGATCGAGGTAACCCAGCTGCTCCTTGAGCTTGCGCGCGTCGTTGTAGGCAATCAGCAGCGTTTGACGGATGTCGCGGCAGGTCTTGTCGCGCAGGTCTTTGGCCACATTGAGCTGCTCGGCAAACTGGCGCTCGCGCGCCCGGTCGCTGAAGCCATTGAACAGGTTCCAGCTCATGACCACCTCGGCAACGGTGGTGTCGGAATTGCCCGGAATATTGTTCAGGTTGTTACCCTGTTCGCGGCGCAGGCGCAAATCGAAACGCGGCTGGTAAGCACCACTGCGGGAAGCCAGTGCGGCGTTGGAAGAGCGTACGTTCTCAATCGCGGCGCGCAAGGCACCATTGCGCTGCTGTGCTTCCCGGATGGCACCGGTCGCGTCAGCCGGGATATCCTGGATCAGCGCCGCCGGCACTGGCATTTCCGCTGAGGGCATCAGGCCCACGATGCGCTGGAAGCGCGCTGTCGTGTCATGCAAATTGGAGGTTTCAGTCAGCAGGTTGGCCTCGGCCAGTGCCAGGCGCGCAGAAATCTGTTCAAGGTCAACTGCACGCGCCACCCGGGCCTTGACCCGGCGCTCCGTCTGGTTGAAAACCGAACGATGCTGGACAAAATTCTCTTCGGCCAGACGCACCAGATCCCGGTAGCGCAAAACATCGTAATAGGCGCGTACCGCTTCCAGCGCCACACTCTCCGAGGTATCAAAAAACTCGAACAGACGCACAAGCCGGGCATGGTCAAGCCGCTTGATGTCGTTACGCGTGGCAAACCCGTCATACAGAAGCTGCGTAATCGTCAGGGAAGCAGAATTTCTGTCGAAACGGGTGCCGACTGTAGCGGCAGTGGTTCGCCGTTCGGAACCGTTGCCGGCTGTCACGTCCACCTTTGGCAACATCCCGCCTGCGCTGACGCCGCGTTCGCTGTCCGCCGCCTTGAGGGTATGCCAGCGCGCGAGGACTTCAGGGTTGTTCAGGACAGCGTTCTGCGCTGCCTCCTTGAGCGTCAGGGGCTTGGTGGCCTGGGCAAAGGCCGGGGACTGCAATTCCAACAGAAGGACGCCAAGTACCGCGCCGGCACGAATCAGGAAGGTGATGGCTTTTCCTGGTCGGCCAGCCACAGGCGGGCATTCACCAACAGCCAAAACCGCAATCGCGGGCTCTCGCAAACTCATGCAACGGACGGCTTCGCCGTTACACTGCAGGAACAACATGACCTCCCGACAACCACCACCGGCGTCAGCAGGAACAAGCTTTGCGGCGGCTTTTCTGGCATTTTTTGACTCTTTGCTGGAGGTGACTTACCCGCCTCCGGAAAGGACAGGCACCTATGGCTTTCAACCACTGGTACGAACAAGATCTTCGAAACAAGGTTAAGAAATCACAGGTAGTTACTGTTTTATATAGATATTTTCATGTTAACGCAGGATTTTCGCTAGCGCAATCATATCCGGGGTCAATTTCGTCGATGCGGCGAAAACGAAACACTTGAAGCATCTTTCAAAAGCCGCCCTGATCGTCCTGCTGTTTCTTGTCGGGGTGTTGAGGGTCGCCGCAGTAGATTTTGACCGGATGCAAATCGTCCTGTCCCAGCGCTTTGGCCCGGTGGCCCAGGAATCTTTCCGCGACTGGCAAAAACTCCTGCAGGAAAACGCCGACCAGACCGCGCCGGCCAAGCTCAAACGGGTCAATGACTTCTTCAACCGCCGCGTCAGGTTCCGGGACGACGCGGTGGTGTGGGGCCAGAGCGACTACTGGGCCACGCCCATGGAAACCCTGGGCAAAGGGGCTGGCGACTGTGAAGACTTTGCCATCGCCAAATATTTCACGCTATTGCTGCTCAACGTTCCCGACGAAAAGTTGCGCCTGGTCTATGTCCAGGCGCGCCTGGGGGGCATCAACAGCAGCATCACGCAAGCTCACATGGTATTGGCTTTTTACCCTTCTCCGGAAGCCGAGCCTTTGCTTCTGGACAACCTGATCAACGATTTGCAACCCGCATCGCGGCGCCCGGATCTGAACCCGGTGTTCAGTTTCAACAGCCAGGGCCTCTGGCAGGGTGCCTCGGGTCCCCGAGGTGCCGGAAGCCCTGCCAGCCTCTCCCGCTGGCAGGAACTGCTCAGGCGCGCGCGTGCCGAGGGTTTTGATTGAGTCCGTTTTACAAACCGCTATAAAGAACCGTTCCGAGGGGAATCTTCCATGTCGATGTACCGCCAAATGTGGCTTGCAATCATTCTCAGCACCCTGTTGGCGTTGCTGGGTGGCTTGCTGGCGTCCACGTTGAATGCCCGGAGCTACCTGTCGGAGCAGCTCAGCTCAAAAAATACCGACAATGCGACGGCACTGGCCCTGGCGCTGAGTCAGCAACAGGCTGATGCGGTCATGGTCGAGCTGACGGTCTCTGCCCTGTTCGACAGCGGCCATTACGAGTCGATACGCGTCACCGACCCACTCGGGAAAATCATTGTCGAACGCGCCGCGCCGGCCATAGCAGGTCCGGTTCCGGAATGGTTTGTCAGGGCACTTCCCTTGAATGCCACGCCTGGACGCGCGCAGATAAGCAGCGGCTGGACCCAGCTGGGCACCCTGACCCTTGTCAGCAACAGCCGCTTTGCCTATCAGGCGCTGTGGAAAAGCGTTGTACAGCTGGTACTCGCGCTTGCCCTCTCCGGCGTGGTGGGTGGACTTCTCGGGGTCATGATCCTGCGGCGCCTGCATGGGCCCTTGCAGCGTGTCATCAAGCAGGCGAACGACATCAGCGAGCGGCGTTTTGTCCTGATCGACGTTCCCGCTGTTCCGGAACTCAGGCAACTTGCCATTGCCATGAACAGCATGGTCACACGTCTCAAGGGAATGTTTGCTGAAGAAGCGCAACGCCTGGAAGTCCTGCGCATCACGGCCAACTATGACCCGGTGACCGGGCTGGCAAACCGGACTTTTTTCCTGGTTCAATTGCTGGACTCTCTTGACAGGGAAGAAGCCGCAGGCGACACCCTGCTTCTGCTCCGGGTTGCGGATTTTTCCAGACTCACCCAGCGTCTGGGCACGCCCGCCGTTGATGAACTCCTGAAAACCTTCGCGACAGTACTCAACCAGCAGGCCACACAGGTCTCGGGCGTGGCAGCACGCATCGGTGACTCCGACTTTGCATTGCTGCTGCCGGGCCAGGCTCAGGCGCGCGATATAGCCAACAAGATGCTGTCGTCACTGGTGGAGGCATGCGTCCCCTTGACCGGCAAAGGGCCGACGGCCTATATCGGTATGGGCACATTGAAGCACGGGCAGGACATGGCCGGTCTGATGGCCGAAGCCTCGGGTGCCCTGGTCGCGGCCGAGGCGACCGGCGACAACGCCATCCGGGAGGCCGGTAGCGGGTTCACGACCCACGGCAACGAAAAAACCGCAGAGCTGCTCAGGCTTGCACTGGACCAGGGCCAGACTCGCCTGCTTTCTCTTCCGGTTCTTGACATGAAGGGAAGGCTCATCCACCGCGAATGCTTCATGGAACTGCTGCTCGATGGCATGGATGCATGGCGCCCTGCCAGGCACTTTCAGCAAGTCGCCGAAGAATATCAGCTGATGCCGCGGATGGACCTCTCAGCCCTCGAATTGACACTTGAAAAACTGCGTCACGACACCAGCCTCCCCGGCCTGTCCATCAGTCTGTCGGCACTTTCCATTGGCGAAAAAAGCTTTCGCGTCCGGTTGCTGGGCCTGCTGGGCGAAAACCGGAGTCTGGCCGGCCGCCTCTGGCTGGAAGTGCCAGAAGCCAGCGCCGCCAAACACATTGAAAACCTCCGTGAATTTGTTGCCGAAGTCAGACAGGCCGGCGGGCGCGTCGGGCTTGGCGACTTCGGCCGGCACTTCAATCAGGCCGATGTGCTGCATGATCTCGGGCTCGACTTCCTCAAGATCGACTCCAGCTTCATTCGGGGCCTGCAGTACAGCACCGCCAACCAGATCTTCCTCAAGAGCCTGGCGGGCGTTGCCCACAAGA
This sequence comes from uncultured Polaromonas sp., assembly GCA_964543355.1. Taxonomy (GTDB): domain Bacteria; phylum Pseudomonadota; class Gammaproteobacteria; order Burkholderiales; family Burkholderiaceae_C; genus Polaromonas. The sequence continues at coordinate 8,492 of CAZIYA010000021.1, read as the reverse complement.
TGGGCATGCAGGTCTACGGAGAAGGCGTGATTGACCGGGCCGAGCTGGCCGCCCTGGAAAGTACGGGGTTCGATGGCGCCTCAGGAACTGCCGTCAGGGAGCAGACCTGACGGCATCCGCAGAATAGGCCACCATCTCGAAGGGATGGCGCGGCGCCTGCCCTGCGGCAGCGGCGTCAGTCTGTATTGAGTTTCCCCTTCGTGAGCAGGTCCTGAATCACCTGCTGGTCGGTCGTGTAGGACCCGATCATGTCGATGCCGGACAGAACAATCCTCTGATCCTCGGCGCCTGTGACAATCCCCGATGGGGCGCCCACCGTATGGGGGTCGGAAGCGAAGCCGCCCGTCGTGCTGATATGAACAATGGTGTCGGCGCCTGATTTCTCGAAATGCAGGTAGTTCGCCAGATTGTCCTGTCCCAGCAGCGTTCCTGCGGTTTCGCCAACCAGGAGGTCCCTGAGATCGAGAACATCCCCACCGGCTGCGCGGGCATTGGTGTCGAAGTCTGTGATCGTGTCGGTAACCGGCGCGCCCGCTGTTCCGCCATCGTTCAGTTCCCAGCGGAAGATGTCGGCACCCAAACCACCGGTCAGGGCATCGGCACCCTGTCCACCGATGATCAGGTCGCGCCCGTCACCGCCGCTAATGGCGTCGGTACCGGTACCTCCCACCAGCCGGTCGTCACCCGCACCGCCATTGAGCGTGTCATTGCCATCACCGCCATACACGAAGTCCGAAGACGTTGTCAGCGTCGGCGTATTGTTCGCGGCGGTTCCCTCGTAGGCATTGGTGGCGGACACCAGGCTGATCATCTGGTCCACCGTGTGCACACCGTTCGTTGCGCTGATGCCCATCAGTGCCGACTGGGTGGCACCCACGCCACTGACAGTCAGCGGGTTCGACAGATCCCAGGTGGAAATATCGATCGACTGTGTGGTGCCCGTCGTCACCGTAGCGCTATTACCCGTGCCGTCACTGATGGTCCAGCCGGTGAGCAAGCCATTGACGGTGAGCGTGTCAAACGCCCTGGCAGTCACATCGAGTTTGAAACTGCCACCGTCATTGGCGATCGCCACATCGTGGTGGTTCGTCTCAACCATCCAGACCGAGCGAACCTGCTCGGTGGTCAACACAGTGTCATAAATCCGCAGATCGTCAACTGTCGCATTGAGATATTTGTCATTGTCGATCCGGCGCGAGAAATCGGCATTCACCCCATTGGTAAAGCCAATGCCGAACACATTGGTGATCGTGCCAGAGAGACCACCAGCCGTGACGGTTCCCTCCAGCACGCCATCGACCCATATCTGGGTCTGGCCGGTGGCCGAATTCCGGGTCATCGCAACAAAATGCCAGGTGTCATCGGAGATCACCGTGGTGCTCTTGGCGCCCGTGGTATCGCCCACGTTCAAGCCGATGCGGCCATTGTTGTCGATCCACCCCCATTGCGCATCATTGACGGCACCGTTTTGTTCGGAACCAATCACGCTCGGTCGGTTCCAGCCAATATCGGTTCCGCCAAATTGGGCGGCGTCGGTTGTCGCATTTTGCGTGGTCTTGATCCAGAACGAGACAGTGGCCGAACCCGTGATGGGCGTCAGCTCTACGGGGTCAACCGCCAGGGATGCACCTTTTCCGTCGAACTGCAATGCTGTACCCGCAGTCCCAGCATGGCCGGTGACCCAGGTGGGCAGCGCGCTGCCATTGGTCGTGTTGGCATCCGACAGGGTCCCCTTGATATCCCGGAGTTCATTGACTGCCGGCACACCAAAAGCCTCGTCAAATGTCCACTGCCCGACGGGACGGACAGTCAGGATGGGCGCGCTGTCCAGGTCAAGAATGGTCGCCGTACCCACTGCGATGGAGTTGGAAATCGGGCCAGTGGACAGGTTGGCTGTCAGCGTGAAGGTTTCCGAACTCTCAATGCTGCCATCCACCACAGTGGATGTCCGCACCAGCACACTGGTCTTGCCGGCAGAAATCACCAGACTGCCTGAATAGGCTGTCCAGGTGGCACCGCCGTTGACGGAATATTCCAGGCCTGGACCATAGTCAGCGGTGGTGGCAGTTCCATTTCCGGTGGTCAAGGTCACCGTGACATCGTTGCCGGTTTGTGCGCCCAGCCGGATGTCGAACACCGCGTAGTCACCTTCGACGATCGTCGTGTCACTGACCACGGCGAGCGACGGCGGCGGGCTCGCCGAGAGGCCGCCGGTGAATATATGGAAGGTCAACGTTTGCGACGAGCTCGCCGTTGCACTGTTGGAGCCTTCCGTACCCGTCGCCGTCACACCCAGATCGACCCGGCCGGAATAGTCTTCCGGGAACACCAGGTAAGCGGCGGCAAGTGCTGCCGTCGGAACGGTGACCGCGCCATTAACCGGGTTGTAGGTAATACCACCCGAGACGATGCGCGAACCACCCGGCATGTTGGAGATGCGCAGGGAAAGGGTTTCCGAGCCGTCCGCATCCACCAGGCTTGTCGTGATCTTCCCGGCCAGCGATATCTGCGTTGTTGTTCCTGTCACCGAGTTCAGGTTGGTCGCATTGTCCTGCATGGCGCCCTGGGCCTGCACGAGACGGATGTCGTCAAAGTAGGCTCCCACGCCCTCACCGCTTTCGGCCGAAGTCGTGCGTATCGTGATCGTGTGGTTGCCGGTTGTCGAGAAATTGAATCCCGCGCGTACAGCCTCCCACACCAAGGCGGAGTTGACCGCGCCGGCTGCATAGGTGTAGATCACCTCGCTACCGGTTCCCGCATCCAGCACCAACTGGAAACCGGTGCCGGCCACAGGCGCCGCATCCGGCGCATAGTTCATGCTCAGCTGGAAGACATCGCTGGTGTTGGTGACGTTAATGGTTCGTGTAATGCCCAATGTCTGGTAGTTCGGGTCGAGTGCAGAAGCGCCGTTGACAGCATTGTCCAAATGCAGAAACACCTTTTGCGAGTCGCCACCGGTAGCGCTGCCCAGCATTCCGCCCGCAATGTAGGGCGTACCGCCTGATGTCGTGATCGCATCGCCATCGGCATTGAAATAGAACTGGTTCACCTGGGTTCCGGCAGAGGCACCGGCTGTATCCCCGGTCAGTGTCGTGAGCAGCGACCAGCCTTCAATGGGCGCCGTACCCAGGGCATGGGTGGCATTGTTGGTATCGTTGGCAGAACCCACCAGTGGCCCGACGGACTCCCAGGTGGAGTTGAACAACTCCGTGAACGAGTTGACGACGCTGAGGTTGGGCTCATCGGCAACCGCAGTGACACTGATGGTGGCCACGGTGCTGGTGCTGTTGGCACTTGAATTATCGGTGGCGAAGAAATTGAAATTGGTGCTGCCGGACCAGTTGGCCGTCGGCTTGAAATAGAGTGTCAAGCCACCTGAACTGGCGGCATAGGCCACGCCGGTCGATACCGCCGTCGTCATCGCCGGATCGCTGTAAAGAACCCCGTTCGACGGCGTGCTGCTCAGCGTGAAACTGGCGACGGTGCCGTTGGGATCCACAGCGGTCAGTGCTACCGGGATTCCGCTGGCTGCATCCTCATCGCCTGTCGCGCTCGCGGCGGCTGCAATCGGATTGCCCGACGTCGCCATGTTGATGGTCGTGTTGGCAACATTGCTTGTCGATGCACCATCCGTCACACTGACCGTGAAATTGCGTGCCGTCAGGCTGGCCGTCGTGTTGGCGTTGGTAAAAGTGATGGCATTGAGCGCAGTCTGGTAGTTGGCCAGGCTTGACGCCCCCGACAAGGTCACAATATTGTTGTTCGCGCCGCTGATGACGGCAGTGATGCCAAGACCGCCTGGAATGCCGGCCGTTGACAGCACATCACCGGTGAACCAGTTGGTCAACGTGATGGTGGCGCCTGTCAGGTTGGCATTGTCTACATCGGTAATCAGGACATCGGTGTCCGTGACTTTGACCGGTGTGGGTGCAGGACCGGTACTCCGGATGAAATAGGTGGAGAAGCCGGTGCCGGCTGCACTGGCGTCCAGGTCCAGGACCGGCGCATCGTTGGCGGACACCACATTCACCGTCGTTGTTGCGACAGCACTGCTGAAAGTTCCGTCACTCACCGACACCGTGATGCTGCGGGGCGTGGTGCTCGGACTCTCGGAAGAATTGACGTAAGTGATTGCCCGCAGCGCCGCAGCGTAACTGGCGACAGGTGCAGAGCCGGACAGGGTCAGGATGTTGTTGTTGGGGCCGGAGAACGTGTAAGTGATTCCGGCCGCAATCGAACCAATCGAGAGGCTGTCACCAGCCTGCCAGTTGGTCAGCGTGATGACCGCGCCCGAAAGGCTCGTATTGTCGTCAGCAAGCACCTGGCTGGCCGCCGTGATCGGCACGCCCGCACCGTTTTCGGTGTAGGAAGTGATGTAGCCGGTCCCGCCCGTGCTTCCATCGAGATCAAGGGTCGGTGCAACGTCGTTGACCGGTACCACGGTGACCGTCGATGAAATCGAGAGTGTCGAGGTGTCCACGCCACCGCTGGCCGTTCCACCGCTGTCGGTGATCTGGGTGAGCGTGAAGACCCGGTCACCAGCACCAGGGTCGTTGACATTGGTGTTCTGGTAAGTGATGCCATTGACCAGAGCCTGCGCAGCGGCGGTTGACAGTGTTCCGCCCGTCAGAACCACCGTGGCAATGCCGCCTGTCACCGTCACTGTATAACCCAGGCCATTGGTGACCGTTGTGCCAGAGCTGTTGGCACCCAGCGTGATGGTTCTGCCGTCGACAACAATCGATTCATTGACACCATCGACCAGGCCACTGACCTGGAAGGTCAGACCGGTGATACTTTGTCCCGCTTCAATCGTGCTGGCTGCCGCGCTGCTGAACACAGCCACTGCCGCAGACTGGACCGCGCCCACCCCTTCGGTGAAAGTCGGGCTCAACGCCGTCGCGGTGAGGGTTGGTGCGTCGTTGACATCGATCGCGCTGATGGACACCGTGTCTGTCGCACTGGAAAAAGCGGTGGTTCCACCGTTGCTGCTGGTATCCACTTTGGTGGCGGCTTCGCCGGATGTGGTGTCCCAGGCCCTGATGGTGAGGCCATCGGTAACCGTGCCTGAAAAACCCGGCGCAGGCTGGAAATACACCCGTGTGTTGCCGTTGGAGGCGAGCAACAGCGCACTCGTGTCACTCACGGAACCCATGGCGCGCCAGGTCGTCCCACCGTCGGTCGTGAAGTACCACGTGCCATTGGTGGAGTTGGTACCCGTAATGGCGATCCCATCGACAGCGCCGGCATCCACATCGGTCACGCCACCCACCAGCGTCGAGACCAGGCTGCCCACGGCGCCGGTCGGAATCGCTGCATTCTGATTGACAGCGCCCAGGGTGAGGACGGTGTCGGTCAATACCGGCGCGTCGTTCACTGGATTGACCGTGATGGTTGCCGTGTCTGTGTCTACCATGGCCCCGAAGTTAGTGTCATCAACTCCGAAATTAAAACTTGTGCTGCCGTTGTAGTTGGCATTGGGTACGAAGTACAGAGTGACACTGTTGCCCGTGGCGGTGTAATTGGTACCTGTCGCAGCGAGCGTCGTCAGCCCTGCATCGGTGTACAACGTGCCGTTGGCGGGAAGGCTGCTCAACTGGAAACGAGCGATCGAGGTGTCATCGCGCCCGTTCAGCTCGATGGCAATGTAAGCGGCGTCTTCATTACCCGACGCAGCAGCGGTGATGGCCACAGGGGTTGTAGAGGTTGAAAAGGCAACGGACGCCGCCGCTGTATTACTTGTATTGCCTTCTGCATCCGTAACGGTGATATTGATGTTCCGTGTACGTGCACGATTTGCGCCCACGTTGTCGAAGGTCACCTCCCGCAATGCTGCCTGGTATTCCGCCAAAGTAGCGGTCTGCCCGCCAATGGTGCTGATGACCAGTGTCCCGGTACCAGCGTTGTAAGTACTGGTGAATTTGGCTGGATTGATGTTGTTGAATGCGAGGGAATCAGTTCCCCTGTCATTGAAGTTGGTGCTGATATCGATCGTTACGCTGGCAATATTCTGGCTGTCAACGTCAGTGATGAGCACATCAGAGTCAACAATTTTCACCGCAGCTTCACCACCGGCATAAATGAAAGTGGTGGTATATCCCGTCCCTGCGGCGCTGGCATCCAGATCCAGGGCCGGCGCATCGTTGTTGGCCACAACAGTAACCGTTGATGCCACAGCCGGCGTGGAAGTGTCCACACCGCCATTCAAGGTACCGCCACTGTCTTGAATCTGGGTCAGGGTGAATGTCCGCACGCCGGCAGTCGGATTGTCGACAGCCGTATTTTGATAACTGATGGCATTGACCAGCGTCTGCACCTGGGCCGCGCTCAGGGAAGCGCCGCTCAGGGTCACTGTCGCGGTACCACCGCTCACCGTTGAGGTGAAGACCAGGCCATTGGTCGTTGTCCAGCCTGCGAGATTCGCTCCCAAATTGATAGTGCGTCCGTCAACCAGAATGGTTTCATTGGCACCGTCCTGCAAGCCGCTGACCGTGAAAGTCAGGCTGGTGATACTCTGCCCGCTTTCAACGGTGCTTACAGCTGCGCCATTGAATACCAGGGCCGCTGGAGCTTGATTGCCCGCCGTGGCCGTCTCGGTTACCGTCAGATTGCGCGCCGTGGCCGTCAGGGTGGGAGCATCGTTGAGAGGCACCACATTAACGGTAGAGGAGACCGACAGCGCTGTGGTATCCACGCCCCCGTCGGTGGTCCCACCACTGTCCTTGATCTGGGTCAGGGTAAACGTACGGCTACCGCCCGTGGGGTCATTCGCATTGGTATTCTGGTAAGAAATGCCGTTGACCAACGTCTGTGTGGCCGCCGCTGACATCGAGCCACCCACCAGCACCACCGTCGCGACGCCTCCACTGACAGTGACGATATAGCCCAGTCCGTTGGTCACCGTGGTTCCGGAACTGCTGGCCGCCAAAGTGATGGTACTGCCGTCTACAACAATCGATTCATTGGCGCCATTGACCAGGCCGCTCACCGTGAAGGTCAATCCGGTGATGGTTTGACCAGCCTCTATCGTACTCACCGTCGCGCCACTGAACACTGAAACAGGCGCAGCCTGAGCCAGTCCGGCGCCTTCGGTGAAAGTCGGGTTGACCGCCGAAGCGGTCAGGGTAGGCGCGTCATTGACCGGCGTGACCGTCACATTCACGTTTGCAGTCTCGGTGGCCCCACCGGATGTCACGGTATACGTGAACGTCGGTACCGCTCCGTTGAAGTTGGTTGCCGGCGTGAACACCAGCTGGCCACCGACCAGAGCAACGCTGCCATTGGTCACCGCAACTGAGGGACCACCGTCCGTGATCGCACTTCCGTTAATGGCTGTGATGGCCCTTCCGGCATTCTCGAACGTATCGTTGCCCAGTACGTTGATGGTCACCGCGGTGTCTTCGAGCGTTGTCACCGCATCCACCGTGATATCAACCACAGGCGTCACCGTGAGCGTGATGGTGTCGGTATCAGTCGTGACTCCATCACTGGTCAGTACGGTAAGGGTGGCGCTCCCGTGGTAGTCGGCAGTACTCGTGTAGGTGAGTCCGTTAAGGGCACCGTTGATAGCCGCAGCAGTGCCGGTGATTGTCACGCTCCCTGTCCCGTTGTTGCTGATGGTGGCACCCGCGAAAGCCATAGCCGTCAGGGATCCGTTCGTTACGCTTACCGTCGTGGTAAAGGTGGTGCTGTCTACGTCCGATATGGTGATGGCATTGCTGTTGGCTGCGCTGAAGACCCTGGTCGAATCCTCAGCCATTGTCTGTGCGCCAGGCACACTGTTTACCGGGGTATCGTTGACTGCGACGACATTAATCGTCTTGCTGGATACCGTGCTCAGGTTATTCAGCGCCTGTCCGTCGTTAACGACATAGTTGATGGTACGCGCAGCCGTCGAAGGCATTTCGCTGGTGTTGGTATACGTGACGCTACGCAGCGCGGCCTGGTACTGCGCTACGGTCGCGGTTCCGCTCAGGGTCATGACACCCGTGGTCGCGTTATAGCTGCCTGTGATCCCGCCCATGGTCGTAAAGCCCAGCACATCCTGGCCAGACACAAACCCGCTCCCGATAGAAACGGTTGCGCCCGTCAGGTTGACGTTATCCACATCGCTGACCGTGATGCCACTGTCGATAACAACTGGCGTGGAAACGACATTGTTGCCTTCGGTAAAGGTGGTCGTACCACCACTCACCGTACCAATGGGCCGATCGTTAACACCTGTAACCGTGACGGTCAGGGTCTGCGTCGCTGTTGCTCCGGCCGTATCCGTCACCGTAGCCGTAAAGACGTCCGTCGGTGTGCTGCCCGCCGGCAGGGCGTTGACCGCCGCCGCATTCACCACGTAGGTGTAGCCGCCTGTTGACGCATTGAGCGTCAGTGTGCCGTAGGTGCCGACCTGCACGGTGCCGCCTCCGACGCTCCAGGTCTTGCTGTCGCCGGTATCCACATCCGTGGCGCTGAAGCTGCCTGTCAGGCTGCTGAAAGTGTCG
>CAZIYA010000020.1:0-22115 GCA_964543355.1 uncultured Polaromonas sp. | reverse complement strand
CGTGCTCGCCACGCTCGAAGAAGCCGCCAAGCTCGGCACCGAGGCTTACATGGTCGATGACGCCACCGAGCTCAAGCCCGAATGGTTTGAGGGCAAAAGCCGCGTCGGCCTGACCGCCGGTGCGTCGGCCCCTGAAATCCTGGTCAAGCAGGTGATAGACCGCATCAAGGCGCTGGGCGCCGTGTCGGTGCGCAAGATGACGGGTATCGAAGAAACCATCAAGTTTCCGCTACCCAAGGGGCTCAAGCTGGATGGCCGCGCGCTGGACGCCATCGACAGCGACCTGCACGCCGAGCCCTGAAGATGACGGATCGCTATCAAATAGAGAGCTGTCAGCGCACGTTCCAAAAGGGCTACAGCCACTTTATTCATCAAACCCCGGTGTGGAAGCTGCCCGGCAAGGCGCTGGGTGTGGACTGCGCGGAAGTCTGGCTCAAGCTCGAACACCTGCAGACCGGCGGCAGCTTCAAGGCGCGCGGCATGCTCAATCGCCTGCTTTCCAACACCATTCCTGCCAGCGGCGTGATTGTCGCGTCGGGCGGCAATGCCGGCATTGCCACGGCAGCCGCGGCCAGGGAACTCGGCGTGCATTGCGAGGTGTTTGTGCCCGAGGTGTCCAGCCCGGCCAAACGCGCCAAACTCGCCGCGCTGGGTGCGCAAGTGGTGGTGACCGGTGCCGCCTATTCGGAAGCCCTGCAGGCCTGCCTGGCGAGCCAGCAGCAAACCGGCGCGCTGCTGACCCACGCTTACGACCAGCCCGAAGTGGTAGCCGGCGCCGGTACCCTGGCGCTGGAAATCGAACAGCAGGCCGGCGTGCCTGACGCCGTGCTGGTCAGCGTGGGTGGCGGCGGGTTGATTGCCGGCATCGCCGGCTGGTTCGAACAGCGTTCGCGCGTGGTGGCGCTGGAGCCCGCGCTGGCGCCCACCCTGTTCAGGGCGCGTGAAGCCGGGCAGCCGGTAGATGTCGCCGTCAGCGGCATCGCCGCCGACTCACTCGGCGCCAAACGCATTGGCAACCTGGCCTGGGCTGCCACCCAGGCCCATGTGCGCGATGCGCTGCTGCTCAGCGACGAAGCCATCCGCAGCGCGCAACTGTGGCTGTGGAAAGAGCTCAAACTGGCGGTGGAGCCCGCCGCTGCCTTGCCGCTGGCCGCGCTGCACAGCGGCGCCTATGTGCCGCGTGCCAATGAAAAAGTCTGCCTCATCATTTGCGGCGCCAACCTCGACCCGGCCAGCCTGAACTGAGCCACCTCCGGCGGCCCGTCCACCGCCGTACAAAATACAATCACCCCATGCTAGACATCAACCTGCTCCGTAAAGACCTGCCCTCGGCCATTGCCCGCCTGGAGGCGCGCAAGAGCCCGCAGGTTTTCCTCAACGTGGAAGCCTTCCAGGCGCTGGAGGCCGAACGCAAGGCCCTGCAGATCAAGACGGAAGAGCTGCAGAACCAGCGCAACACCCTGTCCAAACAGATCGGCCAGCTCAAGTCCAAGGGCGAAGACGCCAGCGCCGTGATGGCGCAGGTGACAAGTTCCAAAGCCGAACTCGAAGCCTCCAGCGTCCGGCTCGAGCAGATCCAGGGCGAGATGCAGGCCCTGCTGCTGGCCGTGCCCAATCTGCCGCACGAAAGCGTGCCGCAGGGCAAGGGCGAGGAAGGCAATGTCGAGGTGCGCAAATGGACGCCCGTCGAAGGCATGGGTGGCGAGCCGCCGGCCTTTGCCTTCGAGGTCAAGGACCACGTGGACCTGGGCCAGCCGCTGGGGCTGGACTTCGAACTGGGCACCAAGCTCACCGGTTCGCGTTTTACCGTCATGAAGGGCCAGCTGGCCCGCCTGCACCGGGCGCTGTCGCAGTTCATGCTGGATGTGCAGACCGCCGAACACGGCTACACCGAGTGCTACACACCCTACATTGTCAATGCCGATTCCCTGCGCGGCACCGGCCAGTTGCCCAAGTTTGAAGAAGACCTGTTTGCCGCCAAAAAAGGCGGGCAGGAAGGTGAGGCCGAGAACGCTGCGCTGTACCTGATTCCCACGTCGGAAGTGCCGCTGACCAACTTCGTGCGCGATGAAGTGTTGCCCGAAGCCCAGCTGCCACTCAAGTTCACCGCGCACACGCCGTGCTTCCGGTCAGAAGCCGGCAGCTACGGCCGCGACACCCGCGGCATGATCCGCCAGCACCAGTTCGACAAGGTCGAAATGGTGCAGATCGTCCACCCCGACCACAGCTACGACGCACTCGAAGCCATGACCGGCCACGCCGAAGCCATTCTGCAGAAGCTGGGTTTGCCCTACCGCGTGATGCTGCTGTGCACCGGCGACATGGGTTTCGGCGCCACCAAGACCTATGACCTGGAAGTCTGGCTACCCGGCCAGAGCGCCTACCGCGAAATCAGCTCCGTCTCCAACTGCGAAGCCTTCCAGGCCCGCCGCCTGCAGGCCCGCTTCAAGAACGCCCAGGGCAAAAACGAGTTTGTGCACACCCTCAATGGCTCGGGCCTGGCGGTGGGGCGTACGCTGGTCGCGGTGCTGGAAAATTATCAGCTCGAAGACGGCAGCGTTGCGGTGCCGGCTGCCTTGCAGCCCTATATGGGCGGCATCACAGTGTTGACTCCCTCTGGAAAGTAGAACCAGCCCTGACTCCCAATTTCAGCAGGGCCGCGGACTGGCTTGCCAGTCCGCAGGCGCAGCGGCTCCTCGGGGGCAGGGAGCTACACGAAGTGAGTGACCGTGGGGCTGATAGAATATCGGCTCCACACTGGAGAGGTGGCAGAGTGGCCGAATGTACCTGACTCGAAATCAGGCGTACCGCAAGGTACCGTGGGTTCGAATCCCACCCTCTCCGCCAGAACAAGACCTTCCAACTCGCTCAGTCGGGTTGTAAGGCGCTCAGAGCCCCGCAACACGCGGGGCTTTTTGCTATGGGCTCCTGACTGACCCCATGGCCACCCACCCCCGAAATCCGTCTCAAACCCCGTTTCGTCTCAGAACCTCATGACTTTTTGGTCGTGGTACGGCAAGAGGGGGTTGACAAAAAAACGGAGTTTTGGTGCCGTACCGATTAGCAATTCATGGGTCTTCGCTGCCCTTACCGGCGTTTCAACTCGACGAATTGGTTGCTCGGCCCTTCCGACCGAAGGACAAGGTCCGGACTGTTCGAGGCCAGATAGGCCAGAGGTCGGGTCAGGGTGAACGGGAACAGCACGGGTAGCGACTGAAGGCTGGGCACAGAGGCGGGTTTACCGGCATAGCGAAGAGCCGCTTCGACCAACCAAGTCGTAAGTTCGTCACTCTCGATCAAAACTGGATTACGTTTGATGATCCGTTTGGCTGTTTCATCGCGCGTTAAGGCTGCCCAGCTTACTTGCGACTGCAGCACTCGGGTGACAGCTCTTTCTATCCCGCTGCGATCCCCATACTGCTCTGCCATCCGGCGCTGAAGTTCTTTGATCGCGCAATCACCCTGTAGAGCCAACAAACGGCCGGCCGTCTCAGCGGTTTTCCCAAAGAAAGGGTAACTGGCTATCGACGCGCCCCAAACTAGCGGAAGCGTGGTGCCAGCACCTTGCTTCTTATAGATCGCAACACCTCTACTAATGAATTCAGCCAGATGCTCAAAGGGAGGAAGAAGGCCCACCGATCGAGCCTGTTCGTCGGCATGGTACGAACTGCGGACCAGGGGACCTGAAGCCGCGTGCCTAAAGCCCATGCGCTTGGCCACATCGGCATACATCCTGAAAACATCGGGATGCACGTAGCGTCGCACGGGCATGTGGCCAACGGTGGGCTGCAGATACTGGCCGATGGTCAGCATGTCGACCCCATGGGCGCGCAACGCCTGCAGCACTTCCAGCACTTCCTCGTCAGATTCGCCCAGGCCGACCATCAGGCCGGATTTGGTAGGGATGCCGGGCTGTCGCGCCTTGAAGCCCTGCAGCAGGTTCAGGGTGTTCTGAAAGTCTGCGCCAGGCCGCGCTTCCTTGTACAGGCGCGGCACGGTTTCGATGTTGTGGTTCAGCACGTCGGGCGAATCAGCGCACAGGATGTCCAGCGCCAGGTCGAGCCGGCCGCTGAAGTCGGGCGTCAGGATCTCGATGGTGGTGCTGGGCGCCAGCGCGCGTATGCGCTGGATGCATTGCACAAAATGGCCGGCGCCGCCGTCGCGCAAATCGTCGCGGTCCACCGAGGTGATGACAACGTAGCTGAGCTTCATCAGTGCGATGGTCTCGGCCAGGCGCTGCGGCTCGTCGGCGTCCAGCCGGTCGGGCCGGCCCGTGCTGACGTTGCAGAAGCGGCAGCGGCGCGTGCATTTGTCGCCCATGATCATGAAGGTCGCCGTGCCCTTGCTCCAGCACTCGCCGATGTTGGGGCAAGAGGCTTCTTCGCACACCGTGATCAGTTGGTGGGCGCGCACGATGTCCTTGGTCTCGCGAAAGCGGCCCGTCGGACTCGCCGCCTTGACGCGGATCCAGTCGGGCTTGGGCAGACGGTCGTCGGGATTGGTCGCGTCGCGCTTGGTCTTGAGTGTGCCTCTTTGCTGGTCCGGCCGGAGGCTGATCGTGGACGCATGCGGCAGCACAGACACGATGTTTCTGAAGCGGATGGTTTCAATGTTCATAATGCTGTTGTCATGGTTGACGCACAAGCCGCACTGCGACTTACTGCGCTCCCCTCGCCATCTTGCGGATGAAAGGGGGTTGAATGAGGTGCAGATACAGGACGGCTAAATCCCGGTGGCCATCGATGTTGAAGGCGACGAACTGCGCGTCGCCCACGTTGCAACCCCCGCTTGTCTGGCGCGAGCTATTCGACGCGCCCTACTTCCCCATCGACTCATTTCAATCCTTCAGTCAAAAAAGCTGGATTTGGTGCGCATTCCCGTGATGAGCCGGGCACCACGCTCGTAGCTGACATAGGACCAGAGCCACTGCGTCACGACGATCAGCCGATTGCGTACGCTGATCAGGAAGTAGACGTGAGCGATGCCCCATATCCACCACGCAAACCATCCCTTGAGCTGCAGGCGCCCGAACGCGATGACAGCGGTCTTGCGGCCGACCGTGGCGAGCAGGCCTCGGTCCCAATAGCGAAAGGGCGGCAGCGCGGTCTTGCCGGCGAGGTGCGCCTTGATGGATTCGGCCACATAGGCCCCCTGCTGCTTGGCGACCGGGGCGATGCCGGGAAGTGGCTTGCCGGCAATATCCTGGACGAGCGCCGTGTCGCCGATGACGAAAACGTCGTCCATGCCGGGCGGCCGCAAATCAGGTCCGACCAAAACACGACCAACCCTATCGCCTGCCACGGTGAGCCAGTTGACAGCCGGCGAAGCGACGATGCCGGCCGCCCAGATCACCGTCCCCGCGGACACGCTTTCGTCGCCCAGCATGACCCCGGTCGCACTGCAGTGAGTGACGGCCTTTCGCAGGCGGACATCCACGCCGACTCGCCGAAGCGCCCGTTCGGCATGGCTGGACAGCGCCTCTGGAAAGCCCGGCAGCAGGCGTAGCCCGGCCTCGACCAGCAGCACGTGCGTCTGCTGCGGATCTATGGAGCGGAAGTCGGCCGCGAGCGCTTTACGCGCCAGCTCGACAACAGCGCCGGCCAGTTCGACCCCGGTCGGTCCACCGCCCACTATGACGATGGTGAGGAGCCGTTCACGCTCACGCGCATCGGATTCCATCTCCGCGCACTCGAAGGCGAGCAGCAGACGGCGGCGGATCTCCGTGGCATCGTCGATCGTCTTCAGGCCGGGCGCATGGGCGGCCCAGCTGTCATTGCCAAAGTAGCCATGGGTCGCCCCGGTCGCGAGCACCAGAACGTCATAGCCAATATGGTGGTGCGCCAAGATCACGCGCTTTTGCACGCGATCGACGCCCGTGACCGCGCCCAGCAGCACGCTCGTGTTGCGCTGGTTCCGCACCAGACTTCGAATGGGCCAGGCGATGTCTGCCGGCGACAGGCCAGCCGTGGCCACTTGGTAGAGCAGCGGCTGAAGAGGTGGTGGTTCTCCCGATCGATCAAGGTGATGTCCACCGGCGCCCTGGCGAGCCGCTTCGCGACACTGAGACCGGCGAAGCCGGCGCCGACGATGACCACGCGTGGGCGTCGGCCGTCCACGCTGCTGCTGGTCATGGGTTGAAGCCGGCTTGGCTTCAGAAATTGCACCGAATCGGTGGTCATGCGTCTCCCTTCACTTTTGCGGGACTCGCATGGCGACGTTCAACAGTCGAGCGCCGGGTTGAAGTCGTCCGATGAAAGCCCCTTGCGCGGGCTGTTGTGCGTGGGCAGTGGTTTGCATTACGGTGCTTCCTTCCATGTAAGTTCAGGGATGAAGATCTGTCATGGCAGGGAGACTTGTGTGCTGCAGACCTGTCGCGGTGGCGGGTTACACCGGCACCACGACGAGTTCTGGCTCGAGCGTGCGCACCAGGTTCTGAATCGCGGCCAGCGTGCCGGAGATCGAGCTCGGGCAGCTGCCGCAGGCGCCCTGATAGTGGATGCTGAGGTAATTGCCGGCCAAGCCCACCACGTGCAGGTCGCCGCCGTCAGCCTGCAGCGATGGCCGGATTCGCTCATCGAGCAGTCCGCAGATGATTTCCAGCCGCCCCTGGTCTTCTTCGCTCATGGCGTCGTTGGACACCCGCGCGGCAAACACGGCGGCGGCCGATTGCGCAGCGGCGGCCGGCGCGGCCCGCAGCGGCACGGCAATCAGCCGCACCAGTTCGGGCCAGTCGGCGCCGCCGTCCTGCGTCACGGTGAGCCAGCGGTCCACGTAAAACACGTTGCTGACATGGGCAATGCCGAACAGCGCCGAGGCCAAGGCGTCGCCGCTGGCCTGCTCAGCGTTTTCGTAAGAATGCGAAACCCCCCAGGTCAACGGCTCGTGCAGCGTGAACTTGACCGCGTTGGGGTTCGGGGTGTCGTCGATTTCGGCAATTTTCGGCATTCAAGTCTCCTGAAAACAGAGCGCCTGGCGGGTGCCGCGCAGGCGCGGCGGCGAGGTCAGGGCGCCCCAGCCGGGTTCACCAGCGCCTGCAGTTCGCCCAGCTCGTGCAGCTCGCGCACGATGTCGGCGCCGCCCACCAGCTCGCCCTCGACGTAGAGCTGCGGAATGGTCGGCCAGTTGGCATAGGCCTTGATGCCGGCCCGGATCTCCGGGTCGGCCAGCACATCGACGGCGGTAAAGTCCCGCAGGCCGCAGGCCTGGAGCATCTGCACCGTGGCGCCTGAAAAGCCGCACTGCGGGAACTGCGGCGTTCCTTTCATGTAAAGCACCACTGCGTTGGTGTTGACCTGCGCGTGAATTCTGTCGTGAACGTTCATGAGGGGTTCCAAAGTTACTGAGGGATCGATTTCGCCCACGCCTCGGGCGTGAAGGTTTGCAGCGACAGCGCGTGGATTTCCGAGCGCATGCGGTCGCCTAGCGCCTGGTAGACCTGCTGGTGCTGCTGCACCCGGGTTTTTCCGGCAAACAGCGGGCTCACGACTACCGCCTCGAAGTGCTGGCCGTTGTCGCCGTGCACCTCCGCGTGGTCGCAGGCCAAGCCGTTGACGATGTAGTTTTTCAGTTCATGGGCAGTCAACATAGTGGCCTTTCAGGGGGAGAGTCATCAACCACATCACGCTTCGGTGCTGGCCGTGCCTTGCGAATCGAAGGCGGCCTGCAGCGTGTGCCACGGCAGGATTGCGCACTTGACGCGTGTGGGTAGGTCGCGCACGCCGGCAAATACCGCCAGTCGCCCGATCTGCTTGGGCTGGCCAGCTTGGTTCAGGTCGAGCTTGCCGGTAGCCATGGCCAGGAACTCCTGGGTCAGTGCCTGGGCTTGCTCGCGCGTCCCGCCCTTCACGGCGTCCGTCATCATCGAGGCCGATGCCTTGCAGATGGCGCACGACTCGCCGTGGAAGGCGATCTGGTCTATGGTCTCGCCCTGCAGTTGCAGCGCCACGTTGAGGTGGTCGCCGCACAGCGGGTTGTGGCCTTCGGCCTGGTGGCTCGGGTTTTCCAGCGTGCCGTAGTTACGCGGTTTTCGGTTGTGGTCCAGGATGACTTCCTGGTAGAGCGCCTTGTGGTCGGCCATCACACAAACATTTTCTGCACACTGCGGATGCCGGCCACCAGCGCATCGACTTCCGCCATGCTGTTGTAAAACGCAAAGGAGGCACGCGTGGTAGCGGGCACCTTGAAATGCGCCATCACCGGTTGCGCGCAGTGGTGGCCGGCGCGCACCGCAATGCCGTCCTGATTCAGCAGTGTGCCGACATCGTGCGGGTGGATGCCGTCCAGCGTGAAGGACAGCACGGCAGCCCTGTTGCTGGCGGTGCCGACAAGGCGCAGGCCGGGCAGCGTGCTGAGCTGTCCGGTCGCGTACTGCAGCAGCGCGTGCTCATGCCGGGCAATCGCTTCCATGCCGATGGCCGTCAGGTGGTCGACCGCCGCGCCCAGCCCGATGGCGGCGGCAATCGGCGGCGTGCCGGCCTCGAACTTGTAGGGGAGGGTGTTGTAGACGGTCTTCTCAAAGGACACCGACAAGATCATGTCGCCGCCACCCTTGAAGGGTTGCATTTTTTCCAGCAGCGCGGCCTTGCCATAAAGCACGCCAATGCCGGTCGGTCCGCACAGCTTGTGGCCCGAGAAGGCATAAAAGTCGCAGTCCAGGTCTTGAACATCGACCGGCATGTGCGGCGCGGCCTGTGCGCCATCGACCAGCACCGGCACCCCGTGGCTGTGCGCCAGCACGATCATCTGTTTGACCGGGTTGATGCTGCCCAGCGCGTTGGAAACATGGCTCACGCCGACCAGCTTGGTGCGCGCGTTCAACAGCGGCTCGAACTGGTCCAGGCACAGCTCGCCAGCATCGTTGATCGGCAGCACGCGGATGATCGCACCGGTTTCTTCGGCCAGCATCTGCCACGGAACGATGTTGGAATGGTGCTCCAGCGTGGTCAGGATGATCTCGTCACCGGCTTTGATGAACTTGCGGCCGTAGCCGTGCATCACCAAGTTGATGGCTTCGGTGGTGCCGCTGGTGAAGATCACCTCGCGCTCGCTTGGCGCGTTGATGAAGCGCTGCAGCTTGACGCGCGCTGCCTCGTAGGCGGCGGTTGCCCGCTCAGACAGGGTGTGCACCGCGCGGTGGATGTTGGCGTGCTCCGAGCTTTGGTAGCGCGCGAGGCGGTCGATGACGGGCTGCGGCATCTGGCTCGACGCGGCATTGTCGAGGTAAACCAGCGGCTTGCCATCGACCACCGTCTGCAGGATGGGAAAGTCGGCGCGCACCCGATCCACATTGAAGACGGGCGCGGCTACGGCGGGGATCATGTTGGGGTGGCGGGCGTTCATGGCTGGCTGCCGGTTCGCGTCAGCATGCGCTGTTGCAACTGGTGTTTTAAAGAGGCGACGGGAATGCGCTCGAGGATCTCGGCGCCGAAGGCGTACGTCAGCAGTTGGCGCGCTGTCCCGTCCGACAGGCCGCGACTCTGCAGATAAAACATTTCGTCAGCATCGATCTGACCAATCGTGGCGCCATGAGCGCATTTCACGTCATCGGCAAAGATCTCCAACTGGGGTTGGGTGTCGATCTGGGCTCGGCTGCTCAGCAGCAAATTGCGGCTGGACTGCACAGAGTCGGTGCGCTGGGCGCCGGGGCGCACGATCACCTTGCCGTTGAAAACCGCATGCGCGCTGCCGTCGGCAATGCACTTGTGCAACTGGCTGCTGCTGGCGTGCGGCTGGGCGTGGTCAATGCAGCTGTGGGTGTCTGCCAGTTGGCTGCCGGCCAGCAGCGCGAGGCCGTCAACGGCGCACACGGCGCCCTCGTCCAGCAACACGCGCAGGCCGTAGCGCGACAGCTGCGCGCCCATAGCCACGCTGATCGATTGGTAGTTCGCCGAGCGGCCCACGGAGACTGCGCAGTTGGCCATGTGAAAGGCCTGCGCAGCGTCGCGCTGCACGCGGACATGCGTGAGCTGTGCCTGCGCAGCCAGCACGATTTCCGTCACCGGATTCACCAGATAGGTCAAAGAGGCCGAATCCTGCAGCGCCACGTAGTCTTCAATCAGCGTCGCGCGGCTGCCCGCCTCGGCCAGAACCAGGCATCGCGGGTGGCTGAGTGTGCCGGCCTGCGTCGCCACGAACAGCAGGTGCACCGGCTCGGTCAGCTCCATGGCGCGCGGCAGCACGACGACCGCAGCGTCCTGCAGATAGGCGGTGTTGAGCGCGGCAAACACGTTGTCGCCCAGCGCCTGCTGGCGGCCCAGATGCGCCGCCAGCGCGGTCGTGTGGGTGGCCATGGCGGCCGTCAGGTCGCTCACGGCCACCCCGCTATCGAGGGCCACGCTGGACAACTGCGGTGCATAAATGCCATCCACAAACACCAGCCGGCACACGGCGTCATCAAGACAAAACTGCGCGATGTCTTCGGGCTGCAGCAGCCTGGCCTGGCGCACCGGCTGCAGCGCCATTCTGTGCAGCGGAGCCAGGTCGGTGAAGCGCCATGTCTCGTCGCGCAGCGTAGGCATGGCGAGCGCGCCCAGCGCCGTCTGCGCCTGCTCGCGCAGCGCATTGACGTGTGCCCAAGGGCTGAGCGCCAGCGGGGGCTGACCCGCCAGCAGCGTGCCCAGGTGGTCCACCGTGCTAGGGCGAAGGGCGGTGGCAGTGCTCATGTGCTGGCCTCTTCGGCTCGCGCCCCGGCCGCCGCTTCGTGTTCGGTGCTGACCCAGTCGTAGCCACGTTCCTCTAATTCCAGCGCGAGTTCCCTGCCGCCGGTTTTGATGATTCGGCCAGCCTCCATCACATGCACAAAGTCGGGCACGATGTAGTTCAGCAGTCGCTGGTAATGCGTCACCAGAACCACGGCGTTGTCGGGCGTGAGCAACTGGTTCACGCCCTTGGAAACGATGCGCAGTGCATCAATGTCCAGGCCGGAGTCGGTTTCGTCAAGAATCGCCAGGCGCGGCTCCAGCAGCGCCATCTGCAGGATTTCGTTGCGCTTTTTCTCGCCGCCCGAAAAGCCTTCGTTGACGCTGCGGTCGAGGAAGTCTGGGTTCATCTCGAGCAGCCCCATCTTCTCGCGCACGAAGTCGTCAAACTCTAGCGGGTCCAGCTCTTCTCGGCCGCGCTGCGTCTGCAGCATGTTGTAGCTCAGGCGCAAAAACTGGCTGTTGGCCACGCCGGGGATTTCAATCGGGTACTGAAAGCCCAGGAACACCCCTGCCAGGGCGCGCGCTTCGGGCGCCAAAGCAAGCAAGTCCTGACCTTCAAACAGCACCGTTCCGGCGGTGACCGTATAGGCGGTGTGGCCGGCCAGCACCTTGGCAAACGTGCTCTTGCCCGAGCCGTTGGGCCCCATGATGGCGTGCACTTCACCGCGCTTGATCGTGAAGTCAAGGTCCTTGAGAATGGCTATGCCGTTGACGCTTGCGCACAAGCCGCGCACCTCCAGTAATACCGGGCTGTTGGGGTGGATCATCCGACCGCTCCTTCGAGTTTGAAGCCGAGCAGTTGGGTGGCTTCGACCGCGAACTCCATCGGCAATTGTTGAAAAACGTCCTTGCAGAATCCATTGATGATCATGGACACCGCCGCTTCGGCGCCGATCCCGCGCTGGGCAAAATAAAACAGCTGGTCTTCGCCGATCTTCGAGGTCGAGGCCTCGTGCTCGACCTGGGCCTTTGGGTTGCGGACCTGGATGTAGGGAAAGGTGTGCGCACCAGACTTGTCGCCTATGAGCATCGAGTCGCACTGCGAGTAATTGCGCGCTCCAGTGGCCGTGGGCGCAACCCTGACCAGGCCACGGTAGCTGTTGCTGGACTGCCCGGCCGAGATCCCCTTGCTGACGATGGTGCTGCGCGTGTTCTTGCCCAGATGGATCATCTTGGTGCCGGTATCTGCCTGCTGGTGGTGGTTGGTCACCGCCACCGAATAAAACTCGCCGACCGAGTTGTCGCCGCGCAGAATCACCGACGGGTACTTCCAGGTGATGGCCGAGCCGGTCTCGACCTGGGTCCAGGAGATGCGCGAGTTCACCCCTTTGGCCAGGCCTCGCTTGGTGACGAAGTTGTAGATCCCGCCGACGCCATTTTTATCGCCCGCATACCAGTTCTGCACGGTCGAATACTTGATGTCGGCGTTGTCCAGCGCCACCAGTTCCACCACTGCCGCATGCAGCTGGTTGCTGCTGAAAGCTGGCGCGGTACAGCCTTCGAGGTAGGACACCGTGGCGCCCTCTTCCGCCACGATCAGCGTGCGTTCGAACTGGCCCGACTCCTCGGTGTTGATTCGAAAGTAGGTCGACAAGTCCATAGGGCACTTGACGCCCTTGGGGATGAAGCAGAACGAACCGTCGGTGAACACCGCCGAGTTGAGTGCGGCGTAGTAGTTGTCGCCTGTGGGAATCACCGTGCCCAGGTACTGCTTGACCAGCTCTGGGTGCTCCAGCACAGCCTCGGACATCGAGCAAAAAATGATGCCCGCTTCGGCCAGCTTGGCCTTGTAGGTGGTGGCCACCGACACGCTGTCAAAGATCACGTCGACCGCCACGCCGGCCAGCGCCATGCGTTCGTGCAGCGGCACACCGAGCTTCTCAAAAGTGCGCAGCAGTTCAGGATCGACCTCGTCCATGCTGCTGAGCTTGGGTTTTTGCTTTGGCGCCGCGTAGTAGCTGATGGCCTGGAAATCGATCTTCGGGTAACGCACCTTGGGCCAAGCCGGCTCGGTCATCAGCAACCACGCCTGGTAGGCCTTGAGCCGGAAGTCGAGCAGCCACGCGGGCTCGTTCTTCTTGGCCGAAATCATCCTGATGGTGTCTTCGCTCAGCCCCTTGGGCGCGACATCGGACTCGATGTCCGTGACGAACCCGTGTTCGTAGGGCCGGTTGACGAGTTGCTGAAGCATGGCACTCATGACCTTGCCTTCGGTTGGCGGTCCAACGCCTCTGCGGCAGAGGGCTGCGGCTTCTTCACATTGAAGCTCTCACCGCAACCGCACTCGTGGTCCACATTCGGGTTGTCGAACTTGAAGCGTTGCGTGAGGCCTTCGGTGACGAAGTCGATGTGCGAGCCATCGAGAACTACCAGGCTCTCGGGATCGACCACGATGCGCGCGCCGTGCGACTCGAAGCTGTGTTCGCCCGGCCGAATTTCGTCGACGAGTTCAAAGGTGTGGGCCAGCCCCGTGCAGCCTACCTGCTTGATGCCGATGCGCAACGCGATGCCCGAGCCGCGTTTTTCGAGCTGGCGCCGGATCTGCGCTGCGGCACGGTCAGTCAATGTCATTGTCATGGTCGACTCCTTGTTTGAAAACGCACACACCAGCAACCCCGGCGGGGCCGTCTCAGTGCATCGCCGGCTTCGTTAGCCTCGTCGCTTCCCGCGATGAAACCGTCTTTGCGGCATTCGATCCGTCCCGACAAGACCGCTTTGCCAACGTTGATACTTGATTAATTTAGTCAACTATAGGCGCATAGGTGCTCCCTGCTTGGGGAGGCCAGGAATGGGACGGGTCAGAGCATGGACATTCGCGTCACCCCGGGCTGCCAATGAGTTCGGACGGGGTGCGTTGATTGAGCGAGCATTCCGAGCGACATATCAAAACAGCCTTGGCGTTCGAAGTCCCCAAGGCGGCCTTCCAATGCCGAGCGCGGTCTGCGGCGCTGGGAGGGCAGGCGTACGTACCTTTTCGCAACCGTCCTCTGAACTCATACCCCTGCTAGTAGGTGTAGTCCATCGCGGAATTGAACCGTGGTCCGCTCCCACCACCAATTTCGCATTTGTTAGTAACGACCCTTGGCAACCCCCAGGTGTCCGTAGGTGCCAGTAAGGCTCCGCGAGTGTCCTGAGGGTTGCTGCTAATTAGCTCCGGTCGTTACGTGCTGATGCTCGTTGAGAAGTGCTCCCGCGAAGGGCATCCTCCTCGAAGTCCGTGATATCGGACAGGGATAGCGCACGCGGCCCATCATCAGGTAGATCGGGCCAATGCCTTCACTGCGCCAACGCTCTAGCGTGCTCTCGGCGACTTGCCAGCGTTCGGCCAGTTGGGTCTGGGTCAGGTAGTTGATTTCAGTCATGACGACTCCTTAGTTGAAGCTGCGAAATTGCAGCAACCCAAGGTTCGTCTCTTGACATTCGCTGTTACTGCAATTGTGAGCTCGCGAGCACATCAGCGTCTTGGACAACCCGGTTCATAGGCGCCATATTCGAATGATTCCGGAAGTTTCGACGTCGGGCTCGCTTCAACAAGGATGGTCATAAATCACAGGCCTGCGATCTGTCTACGTGATACAACCAACCCGATTGCAGGGAGAAGAAAAAATGCAACAACGTTGCCGTCCGCGCGGCTTCCGAGGAGCCGGTCCAGCAGGTCATGGAGGTGCCGCACGCCCACCTGCGGCTGGCTTCTGATGGAGCCTACCATTGAAGCGATTAGCATTTCGACGGCTCGCGCGTCGGAGCAACCCGCCGGCTTGGTGTGGCAAGACGGGGACACATTCATCGTCTTTCACGAGGCCAATCGGGCGATGACGGTGCGGTTGACGCTTGCGGCTCCGCCGTTGCACGGCCGCAGACCCAGCGCCAAAGCGATCTACTTTACGGCCAACCTTTCCCTGAAACGCGCCGACGTGCGTCATGCATTCACAAAGAAGGGGAGCTTTTTCGAGACCTCGGGCGTGGCGGCTGTCATTCAATTTTCTGTGCAGATTCCTCCAATGGCTAACGAGTACGAAGCCAAGCTCACTGTCGATTGGGCGGAAGACGGTATCAAACCATTGGGCAGCGGTTCTCCAACCATCAAATTCAACATCTACTTCGTGAATCCCAACAATCCCGTGGGTGGTGTCACGTACGCACGGCTCCAACACGCCATGGAAATCAGGCGTCTGAGTGGGTCGGTCTCCGCTCACGGAATCATTACTTGGATTCACCAGCGACTTCCCGGCTACAACGCACAGGCCAACGTCCCTAACCCTTGGACAGTCGCTGGTCAATGGAATCCGGCTTGGGTCAATCCCGCGAATCACCGTGTTGGCGGTTTTCCCAATTTTCAGGTGGATTGCCAGTCGATGGCGCGCTACCTCAAGTGGCTTCTAGATCTACTGGGAATTCAGGTGACCGCTAGTAGCGTAGTCGTGATCTTTGCCTGCCCGGTCAAGCCTCACATGGCGCTTGAGGCTACGCTACAACCCAACGGCTCGGAACTGCATTGCCAGAACCCTGACTTGGGCTTTGGTCAGCTCTACAACACCCGGGACCCTGGCAACTACCTTCCGCTTCAACATCCTTATCGCCGAGTTCAGTTCAGTGCCCAAGGACATCTCCATTTCGGAGCGCCTGAGCTTCTTGATGGAGGAAACAATCCAAATTTCTACGAAGCGTGCTTCAAACTGGAGGCCAGTGCGCAGACTTGGTACTACCCAGGCGGCGTCGGCGCTCGGATCGATACACGCATCAACGTACTGCGCGTTTTTGCAAGAATGAGCTGGCGCGTCAATGGTGCTCTTCAACCGCACTTCAACTATGCCACCGGAACCCTTACCACCCACTTGGTCGACGCTGGAGGCAACATTACTGGATCAGTAGATGTCGTTTTGCCGCTTATCGATGGCGGATTCGTCAACACAGCGGCGGCGGTTAGAGCATTGATGCAGCGTGCAGGAGATTTGCCGCAACCGCCTCCCTTGCCAGTGGCGGCTGTCTAAGCTGCAGCCGAAATGTGGTCGTCCTTTTAGGCGTCTCCAGAAGTCCTGTATCAAGCTTGGACAAGCTTGGCTTGTGCAGTTCTCAAGCTAGCTTGGTAAGAACGGTACTCCAAAGCAGGCGGCTACGCCTTAGCGTTCATCTGAGACCCTCCTGGAACGCTGCGCACACTCCCCAAAATACAGTCACGCACCTAAGCCACAGTCTTATCGCTGCGGTGTTCTTCTCTTCGTGCCAGACGGCTTCTTTTGCACTAAGCGGCTCGGTTCCGGCGAAGGCACAACAATTTGTCCCCAGAACGCCTCCGCCGCTGATGGCAGGCTCCCCGAACCGCGGAACAGGCGAATCTGCAAATCAATCCTCCAGTCCGGCCCACCAGCATCGATCAGCCGGCCGTTCTTGATCTCTTCTGCGATCAGGCTCATTGGCAACCAGGCCACACCGCGGCCATCGAGCGCCATGGTTTTCAGTACTGACGCGAGGTGGGCGGTGAAGACCGGCTCGGCACGCAAATTCTCCAGCGCTGGGCCTTGCAGGGCGCGCACGATGCGGCCCAGGCCCGACTCGGCGCTGTAGGCGAGGACGGGTGTGGCCTGTTTGCCTGCGGGCGCCAGCCGGTGCAGTGGCTGGCCTTTTTTGCCTGGGGCAGAGACCGGCACCAGGGTGTCGCTGCCAACCTGCACCGATGAATACGAGGCCATGTCCAGCCCGCCTGGTACCTGACCGTGCCAGTGGCACAGCAGGAATTGCACGCGGCCCTGCTGCATGAGAGCTTCACACTGCTGCATGACGTCCGAGACCAGTTGCACCGGCCCTAGCGTCATGTTCGCTTCCAGACCGCGCAGCCAGGCTGGCAGGAAGCTGAAGGACAACGCATGGGTGGAAGCAAAACGCAGCGTGGCCGAGCTGGCATCGGCAACGGCACGCGCTTCGTCGGGTACGCGCGCCACCCGCGCAAGGATCTCCTGGGCCACCGGACGAAACCACTGACCGGTTTCTGTCAGGGTGACGGGGTGGGTGCTGCGGTCGAACAGTGCCACGCCCAGCCACTCTTCCAGCGCGCGCACGCGCCGGCTGAAGGCGGGCTGTGTCATGTGGCGCTCGCTGGCTGCGCGCGAGAAATTGCCGGTGGCGGCCAGGACCAGGAAGTCTTCGAGCCAGGTCAGGTTCATGGGCGGTGCCTTGCGGGCATGAAAGAAGAGAAAACCGGCATTGGACGCCGGCGGCAGAGCTGCCGATGATAGACCCGTCCACCACTCCCTCCCTCTGCCTGCACCATGAGAATCATCGACATCCGCGAAGTCACCCAGCCCATCAAGTCGGACATCCGCAATGCCTACATCGACTTTTCAAAAATGACGCTGAGCTTGGTGGCGGTGGTCACCGATGTCGTGCGCGATGGCAAGCGCGTGGTCGGCTACGGTTTCAATTCCAACGGGCGCTACGGCCAAGGCGGGTTGATACGCGAGCGTTTTGCGCCGCGCATTCTGGAGGCGGCGCCTGAGAGCCTGCTGGACGATCAGCGTGACAACCTGGACCCGCACAAGGTATGGGCGGCCATGATGACCAACGAAAAACCCGGTGGCCATGGCGAGCGCTCAGTGGCGGTGGGCACCATCGACATGGCGATCTGGGACGCGGTGGCCAAGATCGAGGGCAAGCCGCTGTACCAGTTGCTGGCAGAGCGCTACGGGAACGGTACGCCGAATCGCAAGGTCTTTGTGTATGCCGCCGGCGGTTATTACTACCCGGGCAAGGACGACGCCAAGCTGATGGCCGAAATGCGCAGTTACCTGGACCGCGGTTATGCGGTGGTGAAGATGAAGATAGGCGGCGCATCCCTGGCCGACGACTGCCGGCGTATCGAGGCGGTGCTGGGCATGCTGGCGCCGGGCCAGAAGTTGGCGGTCGATGCGAATGGCCGGTTCGACCTGAAGACCGCCGTCGCTTATGCCAAGGCCCTGTCGCGCTATGACCTGTTCTGGTACGAGGAGGCCGGCGACCCGCTGGACTACGCCCTGCAGGCCGAACTGGCGCAGCATTACGACAAACCGATGGCCACCGGCGAGAACCTGTTTTCCATGCAGGACGCGCGCAACCTGATCCGTTACGGCGGCATGCGGCCAGACCGCGACTGGCTGCAGTTCGACTGTGCGCTGAGTTATGGCCTGGTCGAATATCTGCGTACGCTGGACATGCTCAGGGAGCATGGCTGGTCCGCCGCGCGCTGCATACCGCACGGCGGCCACCAGATGTCGCTGGCGATCGCCGCCGGCCTGGGCCTGGGCGGCAACGAGTCTTACCCCGACCTGTTCCAGCCCTATGGCGGTTTTCCCGATGACGTGAAGGTGGACAATAGCTACGTCACCTTGCCGGAACTGCCGGGCATCGGCTTCGAAGGCAAGGCGGACCTGTACGCGGTCATGAAGCAGCTGGCGGCCTGACCGTCCCGCTGTATTGCCGAAACCGGCAAAAGGCGGGTTGATACGGCTGTGTCTGGGCCGGGTGGCCGCTAAACTCCAGCCATGAATTTCTCAAGCCCGCCAGTGTCTGGTGACAGCCGTCATGTGGTGATGGACCTCGCCGCGCGCGATGAGTGGGTTGAGGCGAAACTGATGCGCAGCTTCATGCGCAGCGGCCTGCCGGGACTGCACTCAGCATCGATGGTGATCCCGATCATCGTGGTGGTCCTGTATGGCGATGTCGACAACCTGGCCCTGTTTCTCTGGACGCTGGCGGCTGTGGGAATGACGCTATGGCGCTATCGCGTGGTCAACCTCTACAACCGCGAATACGCGGGTGCCAGCGGCGCGAAGTTGCGTGACTTCACGTCGCGCCACAGCTGGACCTGGACCATGAGCGCCGTGGTCTGGGGGTCTTCCATGTTCCTGTATTTCCGCAAGGCCCCGGTCTATGACCAGTTCATCTGCCTGATCGTGCTGGCCGGCATGGCGGGTTTCGCCGTGGGCGCGTTTTCTGCGTCCTTGCGCTACTTTGTCGGCTACACCAATGGCCTGGCCTACAGCATCCTGGCCGCCGTGGCCTACAGCGTGATGACGGATCGGCCGTTCATAGGGACCGCCACCACCTATGGCCTGGTGGTGCTGGTGCTGATTTACTGGATGGCCATACGCCTGGGCGGCAGACGTTTCAACCAGGGGCTGCGCAAGACCTTTGAGTTGCAGTTTGCCAATTCGGCCCTGATTGCTTCGTTGACCGAAAAGACACGCACGGCGCTGGAAGCTGTGGAGGCGAAGAACCGTTTTATAGCCAGCGCCGCCCACGACCTGCGCCAGCCCGTGCATGCGCTCAGCCTGTATGCCGACTGGCTGCAGGCCGAGCCCGAACTGGTTCTGCAGATCACGCCGAAAATCGTGCAGTCCACGCATGCGGTCAACGAGCTGTTCAATTCGCTGTTTGACCTGGCCAAGCTCGACGCCGGGGTGATCGAAGTGAACCTGCAGCGGATCGACCTGCCTTCGCTGATCGGGGAACTGGAGTTGCAGTACGCGCCGCTGGCCCGCGAGAAGGGCCTGGCGCTGCGCACCCGTGTGATGAAGGCGCAGGTGCTGTCAGACCCGGTGCTGCTCAAGCGGCTGCTTGGCAACCTGCTGTCCAACGCGGTGCGCCACACCGAGCAAGGAGGCGTTTTGCTGGCCGTGCGCCGCGCAAGCGAAGGCTGGCGGGTGGAAGTGTGGGACACCGGCGTGGGGGTGGCACCGGAACACCAGGAGGCGATTTTCCGGGAGTTTTACCGCGTGGCCAAACACCAGGGGACCGAGGAAGGCTTCGGGCTGGGGCTGTCCATTGTTTCCCGCCTGTCCGAGGCCCTGGGCCACCGTGTGAGCATGCGCTCGGTGCTGGGGCGGGGCACCCTTTTCCGGGTGGACCTTCCGGCGTATGACGACAAGAGCGACCCCAACGGAAAGCCTGAAGGCGGCTTCTGAACGGCCCGGGAAGGCCTTCACGCAGGCCTTAAAGCAGGCCTTGTGTACGGGCCAGGTGGCTGGCCTGCGAACGGCTTTTGACATTGAGCCTACGGAACAGCCGCCACAGGTGCACCTTGACGGTGTGTTCGCTGATCTGCAGTTCGACGGCAATGTCGCGGTTGCTCATGCCCTTGTCCAGCATGACCAGCAGTTGCTTCTGGCGCTTGGACAGTTTTTCGGGTTCTGTGCTGGCTTCCGGGTCGGTGCTGTCGTCCAGGAAAGACCTCAGGACTTTGGAGATCTCGGTGGCACCGACTGATTTTTCAATGTAGACATCGGCCCCGGCTTCCAGTGAGAGCTCCTGGTAGTCCTGTGCCGGCGCGGCGGACAACACCACAATCGGCACTTCGGGAAACTGCTGCCTGACCTCGCGCACGCCCGACACACCATGGGTGTCGGGCAATTTCAGGTCCAGGCAGATGACGTCCGGTACGCCGTGCTGCTCAACGGCGGCGCCGATGGCTGCCAGCCGGTCCAGCTCGATCACTGAAGCTTTGGTATGCAGGCGGCGAATCAGCATGACCACGGCTTCCCGCATGAGTGGGTGGTCATCTATGACAAAAATACGCATGAGGGGACTGCTAGTGTGAAAAATTGTCAGTTAGTGGTTCAAAAAGTAAGCATACCCGGTGTATGTCAAGTTGGCGAGCTAACTAAAAATATTCATTCCGGCACTAATACACAGTATTTTCCAGAAATGCATTCTTTTTCAGTAATGCGCCCGGTGCCGAAGTGCGGGAAGCAAATGGCACATCTTGCTCTTTTTGTCAGTTCTTCGCGTCGATCAATTGCTGCAGTGCTGCTTCCACTGCCTCTGTCGCTACGCCGGGAACAGCTTGCAGTTTGCCCTCCAGAACCGACAGGGCGCCAGCACCTTGCGCCTGCAGCAACACAATGGCCTGCGCGGCGTCTTTGGGGGAGTCGAAGCCGTTGCTCTGAAGCAACAATTGGCCCTTGGCATCCATCAGCTTGAAATGGAAGCGGCCGTCGGCTTCACGGTACTGCTTGAAGGCCGGCAAGGATGATTTGGCCGTTTTCCCTTTGGAAGCGGAGGCGGCCTGGGCACCGAGGTTGCGCAGGCCGACCGCTTCGCGCAGTTCGCGCATGAACGGTTGGGCGAGCCGGCGGGCCTTGTCGGCACCCGCTTGCAGGATGGCCTCGATCTTCGCGGGATCGTTCAGCAGTTCCTGGTAATGCGTGCGCATGGGTGCCACTTCGCGGTCAATACGTTCGAACAGCAGTTGTTTGGCCTCTCCCCAACCAATACCTTCGTTGTAGGCCAGGCGCAGCGCGGCGGTTTCGGGCTCGCTGGCAAAGGCCTGGTAAATCTGGAACAGGGCCGAGCCTTCCACCTCTTTGGGTTCGCCCGGGGCGCGCGAATCGGTCACGATGCCGGCAATGAGCTTTTCCAGCTGTTCGCGCGGCGTGAACAGGGGAATGGTGTTGTCGTAGCTCTTGCTCATCTTGCGGCCGTCCAGGCCGGGCAGCAGCGCCACGGACTCTTCAATCAGCGCCTGCGGCAGGACGAAGTGTTCGCCGTACAGGTGATTGAAACGCTGCCCCATGTCGCGCGCCATCTCGATGTGCTGGATCTGGTCGCGGCCGACCGGTACATGGTGGGCCTTGAACATCAGGATATCGGCGCCCATGAGCACCGGGTACATGAAGAGGCCCGCGCTGACATCGGCGTCGGGGTCGTTGCCGGCGGCGGTGTTTTTGTCCACCGAGGCCTTGTAGGCATGGGCTCGGTTGAGCACGCCCTTGGCCGTGACGCAGGTTAGCAGCCAGGTGAGTTCGGGAATTTCGGGAATGTCGGACTGGCGGTAAAAGGTGACGCGCTCCGGGTCCAGCCCGGCGGCCAGCCAGCTGGCGGCAATCTCCAGCGTCGAGCGCTGGATACGCGCCGGCTCATCACATTTGATGAGGGCGTGGTAGTCGGCCAGGAAGTAAAAGCTCTCTGCGCCTGTGCCCGTGCTTGCGGCCACGGACGGACGGATCGAGCCGACATAGTTGCCCAGGTGCGGCGTGCCGGTGGTGGTGATGCCGGTGAGGAAGCGCTGCGGCGCGGAGTTTTGTTTGTTTGTCATGATCATCATCGAACCAGCATCGCCAGCGGCATCAACACAATTTCAAGAAGGGCATAGGTCAGCGTCATGAGCGGACGCATCCACAGGTCGGTGATCACCCGGGAAATCACGAGCGCCATCACAATGAAGAAGCCCCAGGGTTCGATACGCGAGACCAGCTCGGCCTGTTTCCAGGGCAGCAGTCCTACCAACACACGCCCGCCGTCCAGCGGCGGCAAGGGGAACAGGTTGAACACCAGCATGACGATATTGACCAGAATGCCGGCCTGGCACATCTTGATGAAAAAGGGTTCGGTGATGCCGGCGCCTTGCAGCAGGTAAAACCCAATACCCCACAACAGGGCCTGCGC
>CAZIYA010000019.1:0-22344 GCA_964543355.1 uncultured Polaromonas sp. | reverse complement strand
CCCCCCGAGGGGGCCGCTGCGCCTGCGGACTGGCAAAGCCAGATCCGCGGCCCCTACTTGTAGGGGAAGGCCTGTGCCCCCCGGCGACGGCCGCGCTAAAACCGCTCGTGGGGCTGCAGGTAGCGCCACTGACCGACCGGCAGGCTGCTCATGGGAACGCGCCCGACGCGGATGCGCTTCATGGCCTGCACGTTCAAGCCCACGCTTTCGCACATGAAGGCGATCTGGCCCGGGCGCTCGCCCTTGAGTGCAAAACGCAATCGGGTTTCGTTCTGCCAGCTGACCTTGGCCGGCGGCAGCAGCACCTCGTTGAAGGTGAAGCCGTGATCGATACGGTTGAGCCGCTGCAGGCCACCCGGCGCGATGGTGCCGGCCACATCCACAATGACTTCTTGCTCCATCACCGACGCGTCCTCGCTGAGCTTGCGTGCGACGCGCCAGTCTTGGGTGAACACCACCAGGCCGCTGGCTGGGGTGGCAAGCGGCGTCGCCAGCGTCAACGCGCTGAAATGTTTTTTCAGGGGCCGGATCCCCGAGCGGTCGTCTTTCGCCTGGTTGACCGCCACCAGCAATTGCAGCGCCGGGCTCGCTGGGCGGCCAGCGCCTGCATCCAGGCCGGCCTCGTAACCCGCGGGCTTGTTCAGCAGCAGCGTCACCGGCGCCAGTTCCAGCAGGCTGGCATCAGGGTCGAGTTCGACTTTCTGATCGAGCACACGGTGCTGCGGCTCTTCGACCACCACGCCATCAACCCGCACCCACCCGCCCTCAATGTATTGCTCGGCTTCACGGCGCGAGCAATTGAGCATCTGGGCCAGGCGCTTGGCGAGGCGGACGGGTTCTGTCATGTGATCTGCTCGGTCCTTTCAAGCGCCACCGTCGAACCGGCTCCGCCGGGCGACAGGAGGCGTCCCCTGCAAGGGGAGGATGGGCTACACGCAGTGAGCCCAGGCAGGGGTGTATTCATCTAGCTACTGAACAGGAAATTCATCACGTCGCCATCCTTGACGACGTATTCCTTGCCTTCGCTGCGCATCCTGCCCGCATCCTTGGCGCCCTGCTCACCCTTGTAGGTGATGAAGTCGTCAAAGGCAATGGTCTGCGCGCGGATGTAGCCTTTTTCGAAATCGGTATGGATCACACCCGCGGCCTGGGGGCCGGTGTCGCCCACATGAATGGTCCAGGCGCGCACTTCCTTCACGCCGGCGGTGAAGTAGGTCTGCAAACCCAGCAGCTTGAAGGCAGCCCGGATCAGGCGGTTCAGGCCGGTTTCTTCCTGGCCGATTTCGGCCAGGAACATGGCCTTGTCCTCGTCGCTCATGTCCGCCATCTCGGCTTCCATCTTGGCGCAGATAGCTACGACCGGCGCGTTCTGGCTGGCCGCATAAGCACGCAATTTGTCGAGGAAGGGGTTGTTCTCGAAACCGTCTTCGGCCACGTTGCCGACAAACATAGCGGGCTTGGCGGTGATCAGGAAAAACTGCTGCAGCAGCGGCAACTCTTCCTTGCTGAATTCCAGCGTGCGCACCGGCTTGGCCTGGTTGAGTGCCGCCTGGCATTTTTCCAGGATGGCCACCAGTTTGATGGATTCCTTGTCGCCCGAACGTGCCGTTTTGGTCACCCGGTGCAGGGCTTTTTCCACCGCCGTCAGGTCGGCCAGGCAGAGTTCGGTCTGGATCACCTCGATATCGGAGATCGGATCGACCTTGCCGGCCACGTGGATCACGTTGTCGTCTTCAAAGCAGCGCACCACATTGACGATGGCATCCGTTTCGCGAATATGCGCCAGGAATTTGTTGCCCAGGCCCTCGCCGGTGCTGGCCCCCGCCACCAGGCCGGCAATATCGACAAACTCGACGATTGCGGGCACGATGCGCTCGGGATGGATGATTTCAGCGAGCTGGGCCAGCCGCGCATCCGGCAGCTCGACGATGCCGACATTGGGCTCGATGGTGCAAAACGGGTAATTCTCCGCTGCAATGCCCGCCTTGGTCAAAGCGTTGAAAAGGGTGGATTTCCCCACGTTGGGCAAGCCTACAATACCGCACTTCAGACTCATGACAAACCTTCAAAAACAGGCTGTGAAGTGTATGCGATACGCGACCAGCCTTCTGGCAGCGCTGCTGCTGGCGGTTCTGTCCGGCTTGCTTGGTGCAGCCAGTTTTGCCCAGCCCATCGTCATTCTGGACGACCAGCATCCCATCACTGATCTGCAAACCAGCGGCCTGACCTGGATGGACAGCAACGCCGAGGCCACCATCACACAGCTGGCGGCAAGCAAAACCCGTCCGCCCATGCGCCCCGCGCAAGCCCACACTGTGTATGCGCTGGGTTCCCAGGCCGCGCTGTGGCAACACTATCGCTTCAAAAAGTCGGCCGACTCACGGCAGGACTGGTTGCTGCAGTTTCCCCTGCCCCTGCTGGACCTGGTCACCGTCTTCCAGCAGACCCCCACAGGCGACTGGATCGGCCAGACGGCCGGCGACACCATAGCCGTTTCCGCCTGGCCGGAGCCTGGCCGCTACCCGCAATTCCAGCTGGCATTAACGAGCGATGGCGTTCACGACGTGTATGTTCGCATCCAGCATGCGACACGTGTCAACATCCCGGTCAAGGCGATCTCCGACAAGGCCCGCAGCCATCACCAGCAGGTCGAGGCACTGGCCTCAGGGGTGGTGTTGGGCGCCCTGCTTCTGCTGATTGTTGCCGGGGCCGCCCAGAGCCTGGTCTACCGCGACCGCGCCTATGGCTGGTATGCCCTGTATGTATCGCTCATGACCCTGGTGGCGGCCGCATGGACTGGCGTGGCCAGCCACTTGTTGTGGAGCGATTCCGGTGTCTGGGCCGACCTGGCACCGGGTTGCCTGAGCATACTGGTGGGGGGCACGGCACCCATGGTCGTGCATCACCTGTGCGGCCCCGGCGCAGGCCAGAAGTGGTTTGAGCCGCTGGCGTACTGGCTCGGTGCGGCCAGCCTGCCACTGGCAATCACTTATGCCATGGTGGAACGTGGCACCGGTGTCATCATTGCGGGCACCTATGTGATGGCGGTTGTGGTGCTGGGCATGCGCAGGGCCATCATCGTCTGGAAGGGCAGGGACATGGTGGGATTCTGGGTGCTTGCGGCCTTCATGCCACTGGCGTTGGCGGCCCTGCTGATGCTGGCCAGCACCACGGGCCTGTTTCCGGTGTCATCGCTGTCGCAATACGGGCTCCTGGCCGGCCTGACCCTTCAAGTGCCTTTGCTGCTGGTCGCGTTGAACCTGCGCTCACGCGAGCGCCACAGCATGGAAGCCAGGGAGCAGGCCATGGCAACCCAGGATGCGCTGACCGGCCTGCTGACCCCCCATCTGTTCAACGACAGGCTTCACCGGGTGGTCTCGCGCGCCACGCGCCACCGGGAACCGGCTGCCGTGATTTATGTGGAGCTGGCCAACTACGACTACGTCAAGCGCACCTACGGCACCGCGGTGGCCGAACAAAGCTTGCTGCGCAGCGTGATCAAATTGCGCCGCATCCTGCGGGATGTCGACACCGTCGGGCGGGTGGATGAAGCCCGGTTTGGAATGATCCTGGAAGGCGTGTCATCGCGTGAGCCGGTCAATGAAATGGCCGCGCGGCTGATCGCCGCGGGGCTGATGCCGCTCAAAGGACTCAAGCCCGAAGTTGTCCTGCAGTTCCACGTCGCCGGTGTGCTGCTCAGCGAAAAGCTGGCGGACGGGCCGGAACTCTCGCACGCCCTGGCCCATCTGCTCGACAGCATGGGCGCGCGCACGCGCCGGCCCATCCGTTTCCTGGAACCCGAGCTGACCCGGCCCATGCCTTTGGATGAGGATTCCATGGATGACAGCAACCGCGACCGCGAGAGCGATCCCGTCCGGAATTATCCGAAGTTGTAATTGGCCGAGACGCCCTGCCCGACCTTGAGCAGGCGGTCGTTGCCCTGCAGGACGATGGCATTCATGCCGAAGCTCACTGCGCCCTTGAGGCGCGGCTCCTGCCGGTAAGTCTGCAGCATGTCACCCACCTCCGGGCTGCTCAGTGCCGTGGCCGGATCGATATTGGGAATCGGGCAGCGCGGGCACGGTTTGACGGGCTTGAGCTGCACCAGCCCCTGATCTGTGGCAATTTCCAGCAGGTCAAGCCGGTCCTCATCATGCGGCGCGAGCCCGGTGTCGCCGGACACGTCACCCAGCACGATGTTGGGCCTGAAACGCGCCATGCCGACTGCCGCAGCACCTGCGGCCTGCAGTTTTTCATTCAACCCTGCCAGCGAGGCTTCGCTGAGCACCAGCACCGGGTAGCCGTCGCTGAACTGGTTGAGGGCCTCCACATCGCCGGTCCATTGCCGGCTGGAAGTGCGCTTCTCCTCGGGGTCAAAACGCACCAGCCGCGCCTTCACGCCGAGGAAATCGCTGAACCACTGGGCCGCGATCGGCCCCATGTCGTAGGCCTTGACCTCGTCGTCCCAGATTTTGACGCGCACCGGCTCCTGCACCTGGTCCAGCGCGATGTGCAGCGCCAGCATGCCCGGGGCGCGCAGCACCATGTCGTGGTACTTGAGCTGGGGCTGGATCAGCGCCATGCGCGGCAGCTCGCGCTGCGTCAGGAAGGAGCCCTGTTCATCGACCACCATCCAGGCCCGGTCAAACTCCAGGCCCGTTTCAGTCAATATTGCCTCCTGCACCTGCACACCCGCACAGGACTTGACGGGATACACCCACAGCCCGGCAATCACGGCCCCGACGTCGTCCGTCCGGGCGCCCGGTGTTTCGCTCAATGATTCACTCACGTGGCAAGTCCTTCACATCAGATGGTTCAAGTTGCGGCAATCCGGGGACGATTTTGCACTGCCTTCTAAAATGAGCCATGTCCAAGCCCTTTGATGTGTGTATCCGCGGTGGCGGAGTGGTCGGCCGAACGCTGGCCCTGTTGCTGGCGCGCGAGCGCCTGCATGTGGCCCTGGTTGCCCGGCCTGCGCCGGCCCGCGATCCGGCAGAAAAGCCCGCTCCGCAGGATGTGCGGGCATATGCACTGAACAGTGCATCGCGCCAGTTGCTGGCCTCGCTCAGGGCCTGGCCGGATGCGCCTGCCGCCACCCCGGTGCTGGAAATGCGCGTCTGGGGCGACGATGGCGGCCGGCTTGATTTTTCAGCGCCGCCGACCGCCCCTGACGCGGCCTTGGCCTGGATCGTCGATGTGCCGGCGCTGGAGCAGCAACTGGCCGAAGCGGTTCGTTACCAGCCGCAGATAGAAACCGTGGAGGCGCCCGTCAAAGCCGCACTCACGGTGATCTGTGAGGGCCAGAAAAGCTCCAGCCGCAACGAGTTCGGCGTGCAATGGATCGTCAAGCCCTACCCGCAAAAAGCCATCGCTGCCCGCCTGCAAAGCGATCTGCCGCACCAGGGCGTGGCCCGCCAGTGGTTTCATAACGGCGACATCCTGGCTCTTTTGCCGATGGGCGGCGCTGAGGGGAACTCTGTGGCGCTGGTGTGGTCTGTCTCTGTGGAACGCGCCGCCGCGCTGGAAAAGTTGACCCCGAAAGAGTTTTCTGCGGCGGTGCAAACTGTCTGTGGTGCAGAAGCGGGTTGCTTGGAACTGGCGAGCAGCCGGGCAAGCTGGCCACTGGCCTTGTCGCGGGCCGAGCGCTGGGTCGGCCCGGGCTGGGCGCTGGCGGGCGACGCCGCGCACGCGGTGCATCCGTTGGCCGGCCAGGGGCTGAACCTGGGGCTGGCCGATGCGGCCGCTCTGGCGGCCGTGATCCACGGGCGCGAGTACTGGCGCGGCCTGGGCGACGAAAAGCTGCTGCGGCGCTATGAGCGCTCGCGCAAGGCCGATGTGGCGGCCATGGGCGCGGTGACGGATGGTCTGCACAGCCTGTTTGCGCAAGACGATGCGCGCTGGCAGGCTGTACGCAACTGGGGCATGAAGGGTTTTGCACGCAGCGGGCTGCTCAAGGAGTGGGTCATGCGGCAGGCCATGGGTTCACCGCCGGGCCACTCCTAGGTGAATTGGCCTTTGAGGGCCGGGTAGATTACATAGACTGGAAAACGATGACACTGTTCAAATCAATTCTGGCTGGCGCCCTGCTGGCTCTGAGCCTGGGCGCCACGGCGCAGGAAGCAGCCATCCGCAAGAACCTCGCCGAGCGCCTGCCCAACCTGCCCAAAATCGACGAGATCAAACAGGCACCCATGGCCGGCCTGTATGAAGTGCGTGTCAACGGCAGCGAAATTTTTTACACGGACGCGGAAGGCAACTACCTGATCCAGGGCCACCTGATCGACACCAAGGCCAGGCGCAACCTGACGGAAGAACGCGTCGACAAACTCAATGCCGTGGCGTTTGACGCGCTCCCGCTCAAGGATGCGTTCACGATTGTGCGCGGCAACGGCAAGCGGAAAATGGCCGTGTTTGAGGACCCGAACTGCGGCTATTGCAAGCGTTTTGAACGCGACATGCAAAAGGTCAGCGACGTCACCGTCTACATGTTTTTGTACCCCATCCTCAGCGCGGACTCCGCCGAGAAATCAAAAAACATCTGGTGCGCCAAAGACAAGGCCAAAGTCTGGCAAGACCTGATGGTGCGCGACCAGCCGGTGGCCAGCGCCAGCTGCGATGTCAGTGCACTGGGGCGCAACATCGAGTTCGGGAAGAAATACCGTATCACCGGTACACCCACCGTGATTTTTGCCGACGGCTCGCGGGTGCCTGGTGCGATCAGCGCCCGGGAGGTCGAAAAACACCTGGCCGAGGCCAAAGTCCCCTGATCCCGGGCGGCCTTTCCGTCTCAACTTCTGAACAAAAATGGTCTCCAGCCCTTTAGAGACGGGCGCTACCAGCTATTTAATCGATAGCGAACCAACAACTGTCTGTTGCACCGGCTGAGGGGCTGCACTTCGCTGATGCAGTATTCTTTGTGCTTATGCCCAAACATCCTGCCAAGCCCTCCAGAACCTCGCCGGCACCGGTCCACTACCGCGTCGAGATCGCCGACCTCCATGCCCATCTGTTCCGCGTCACACTGACCATTGCCCGGCCCGCTGCGCTGCAGCGGCTAGCCCTGCCGGTGTGGATTCCGGGCAGCTACCTGGTACGCGAGTTCTCGAAAAACCTGCAGGGCCTGCGAGCCCGGCAGGGCACACGCGCCCTGCCCGCCGACCAGGTCGAGCAACTGGACAAATGCAGCTGGCAAGTCCGCTGCAGCCCCGACAGGCCGTTGGTGCTGGGTTATGAGGTTTACGCCAATGACAACTCGGTGCGCACCGCCTCGCTGGACGCCGGACGCGGCTTCTTCAACGGCAGTTCGCTGTGTTTGCAGGTCGCGGGCCAGCACCAGGCGCCGCACGGACTTGAAGTGGTGTCTGCCCCAGCCACCAGCGGCTGGTCCGTGGCCACGGGGCTGAATCCACTGAAAATCAACAAGCAGGGCTTCGGCACCTACCTGGCTGCCAACTACGACGAACTGGTGGACTGCCCCGTCGAGATGGGGGCTTTCTGGAGCGGCTCTTTTACAGCCTGCGGCGTACCGCACCGCTTTGTGGTGGCCG
This sequence comes from uncultured Polaromonas sp., assembly GCA_964543355.1. Classification (GTDB taxonomy): domain Bacteria; phylum Pseudomonadota; class Gammaproteobacteria; order Burkholderiales; family Burkholderiaceae_C; genus Polaromonas. Next base: position 14,797 of record CAZIYA010000019.1, on the reverse strand, counting down.
GGGCCACACCCAGCTTTGACGGTGCCCGGCTGCTGGCCGACACCCGGAAAATCTGCGAAGCGCAGATCCGCTTCTGGCACGGCAACAGGAAGCCGCCGCACAAAAACTACCTGTTCATGCTCAATGCCGTGGATGACGGCTACGGCGGGCTGGAACACCGCAACTCCACCGCCCTGATCTGCCAGCGCCAGGACCTGCCGCGCCTGGGCAGCAGCAAGCTGCCCGAGGGTTACACCACGCTGCGCGGTCTGATCAGCCACGAATATTTCCACACCTGGAACGTCAAGCGCCTGCGCCCCGCGGAGTTCGGCAGTTATGCCTACGACCGCGAAAATTACACGCAGCTGCTGTGGTTTTTCGAAGGATTCACGAGTTACTACGATGACCTGATCCTGCGCCGCGCCGGATTGATTGATGACGCGGCCTACCTCAAACTCCTGAACAAGACCATCAACCAGGTCATGCAGACCCCCGGAAGGCTGCTGCAGTCGGCGGCTCAGGCCAGTTTTGACGCCTGGGTCAAGTACTACCGCCAGGACGAAAACACGCCGAACGCCACCGTCAGCTACTACACCAAAGGCGCCCTGATTGCCTTGTGTTTTGACCTGACGCTGCGCACCGAGAGCAAAAACACCGCCCCCGCCACCCTGGACGAGGTCATGCGCCTGCTGTGGCTGCGTTGCCGGGGCGGCATGATGACCGAAGCGGACTTCGCGGCGGTGCTGCAGGAGGTCGGTGGCCGCTCCTATACAAAGGAAATCGCCAGCTGGGTGCACGGCAAAAGCGAGCTCCCGCTGCGTGACCTGCTGCAGCGCCATGGGGTCGCTGTGCTCGATGAACCCGCGCAACTGGCCCAGACCCTGGGCCTGCGGGTGCAGGAGGCGGCGGGGGTGCAGATCAAGACCGTGTTGCGCGGCGGCGCGGCCGAACGTGCCGGATTTGCTGCTGGAGACGAGTGGCTGGGCGTTGAACCCTTTGCCGCCGGAAAAAGAAAAATGCCCGCTGAAGGCTGGCGCCTGGCCAAGCTCGATGACCTGATGCTGTATGCCGGGACACAGAAAAAAATGCTGGCGCTGGTGGCGCGCGACAAGCGCTTGCTGCGGCTGGAACTGAGTTTGCCGCCAGCCGCAAGCACCTGGCGTCTGGTCTTGCGCGATGCTGTCCTGGTGGCGCCCTGGCTCTCCCCTGCTGCATGAGCCGATAGTCTTTGGGCGGCGGCTCAGCTTCCCGGCGTGTGGGGTTCGACCTGTGCAATAAAGTTGTCTGCCGCTGAACTGCCCTTGACATCACGGACGATTTCCCTGGCACGTTTGACCGCAGCGACAAAATCCGCGAGGTTCTTGGCAGCCTCGATCTTCATGCACAACACTTCGGCGCTGGGGCCTAGCATGTCAGTCAGGAGACGCGCGGTAAAGCGCTTGGCTTCCGGCAATGACACCGCCATCAGGGGCGCTGGTTCGGTGCTGGCCACCGAAGACCCGGCCTGCGCAGGTGCGGCGCCGGCAGGCATTGCACCACCGACCGGCTCGATCAAGCCGTCTTGCGACAGTTGCAGCAGCAACTGCTCGCAATCGCCGACCACCAGCGACATGGCTGCGAGCTCCGTGTAGCTGCGTTTTCCATCAATCATGATCAACAGGGATCGCAGCTTGGGTGCCAAACCCGACTGCCGGTTCGCAATCGCCTCCATTCCTTTCGGCGTCTTGTGGTAGATCGCTTGCTTGTCAACCATGGCAACCTCCTGTAACTCGTTGTCAAATCAGTCTAAAACTAAAGTGACACAAGGTCGAGGGGGTGCTTACCCGGAAACAACCCTGAGCCCCGGAGGGCTGCTGCAGCCGCTCAGTGCCTGCGATCCAGTACCCGCCTGGCCTTGCCCAGGCTACGCTCCACCCCGCCCTCGGCACGCAGCTCGATGTCTGCGCTGGTGCCGATGTAGGCTTTGATTTCATGCTGCAGCAAACGTGCGGCAGCCTGCGCGGACGCGCTGTCAGGCGCCAGGCCGGGCCGTGTCTCCACCGCCACACACAGACTGTCCAGCACACCGTCGCGCGTCAGGATGCACTGGTAGTGCGGCGCGAGTTCGCTGCGCTTGAGGATCAGTTCCTCGATTTGTGTCGGGAACACATTGACGCCGCGGACAATCATCATGTCGTCGCTGCGTCCGGTGATTTTTTCCATGCGCCGCATGCTGCGTGCCGTACCGGGCAGCAGGCGTGTCAGGTCGCGTGTGCGATAGCGGACGATGGGCAGCGCCTCCTTGCTCAGGCTGGTAAACACCAGCTCGCCGAGCTCGCCGTCGGGCAACAGCTCGCCACTCACAGGATCAATGATCTCGGGGTAGAAGTGGTCTTCCCAGATGGTCGGACCATCCTTGGTTTCTACACATTCGCTGGCCACGCCCGGGCCAATCACTTCGCTCAGACCGTAAATATCCACAGCGTCCATGCCCATGCGCTTTTCTATCGCCTGGCGCATGTCGTTGGTCCAGGGCTCGGCGCCGAAGATGCCGGTGCGCAGGCTGCTGTCGACGGCGGACAGGCCCTGTTTTTCAAACTCGTCGGCAATGGCCAGCATGTAGCTGGGCGTCACCATGATGATGTCGGGCTTGAAGTCGGTGATCAGCTGCACCTGGCGTTCGGTCTGCCCGCCGCCGAATGGCACCACGGTCAGGCCCAGTTTCTCGGCGCCGTAATGCGCGCCCAGACCACCCGTGAAAAGACCGTAACCGTAGCTGATGTGCACCAGATCACCCGGCCGCGCACCGGCCGCGCGTATGCTGCGCGCCACACAGCCGGCCCACATGTCCACGTCGTTTTTCGTGTACGCCACCACGGTCGGCTTGCCGGTGGTGCCGCTGGACGCATGGATCCGCACGCACTGCTCGCGTGGCACCGCCAGCATGCCGAAGGGATAACTCTCACGCAGGTCGTGTTTGGTGGTGAAGGGAAATTTCGCCAGATCGGCCAGCGTCCTGCAGTCGCCGGGGTGCACACCTGCGGCTTCGAACTTGGCCCTGTACACCGGTGAATGGAGCCAGGCATGTTGCAGCGTGGACTGCAGGCGCTTGAGCTGCAGGGCGCGCAGCTCATCGAGGCCGGCCTTTTCAATCGCTTCGAGCGGAAAACTTTTCATGGAGTCTCCGCTGCGGGGCCAGGAATCACGCTGCCTGCAATCTGGGCGCTTTTCCCGCGAAACATGGCCACCACTTCACCGCGCTGGTTGCTGACCTTCATGTCGTAAATGCCGTGCCGGCCCTGCAGGGTCTGCTCCACACCCTCGCAAGTCAGCACATCGCCGAGCTGGCCGGGTTTGAGGAACTCGATGCTGCAGCCCGCCGCCACCGCGACCTTGTTGTGGCTGTTGCAGGCAAAAGCAAAGGTGGAGTCTGCCAGCGTGAAGATCAGCCCGCCGTGACAGATCTTGTGGCCATTGAGCATGGGCTCCCGCACCATCATGCGCATCACCGCGCGGCCGGGCGCGCAGCTCAGCAGCTCCATCTGCATGAATTCCCTTGAAGCGCTGTCAGCGGCGAACATGGATTCGCCCACCGCCTGGGCCAGTTGCTGGGCATCCATCTAGTCGCCCCTGAACGCTGCCGGGCGTTTTTCGAGAAAAGCCATCACGCCTTCGATGTAATCATGCGTGCGTCCGAGCGCCGACTGGGTGTCACGCTCCTTGTCCAGCTGCGTGTCCAGGTCACGGCTGGCACCCTCGCCGAGCAGGCGCCGCGTTTCGACCAGGGCGCGCGTCGGCATGTCTGCCAACCGCGCAGCCAGTTGCATGGCCTTGTCCAGGCAGTCTTCGCCCTCGGCGGCAACGTCCCAGATCATTCCCCACTCTTTCGCGTCCTTGGCGCTGAGCTTGTCGCCCAGCATGGCCAGCCCCATCGCCCGCGCCAGGCCCAGTCGCTTGACCAGGAACCAGGAACCGCCCGCATCGGGCACCAGGCCAATCTTGCTGAAGGCCTGGATGAAGCTGGCGCCCGGCGCGGCAATCGCCAGGTCGCAGGTCATGGCCAGCGAAGCACCGGCGCCGGCGGCCACGCCATTGACCGCGGCAATCGTCGGAACGCGCAGCTTCTGCAGCCGCCGCACTGTCGGGTTGAAGGCCTGGTCAATGATGGGGCCAGGGTCGGCACGCTGGACCAGGTTGGGCCCGGGCGCGAAATCAAACTCGGCCAAGTCGGCACCGGCGCAGAAACCCCGGCCGGCGCCGGTGATGACCAGCGCGCGCAGCGATGTGTCGGTTTCTATCCTGTCCAGTGCGTCCCAAAGCTGCTGGTGCATCTGGCGCGTGAAGCTGTTCAAGGCCTGTGGCCGGTTCAGCGTCACCAACGCCACGGCGCCGTGTATGGAAAAAAGAACCGTCGGTTCGGAAGGGGCATCGGTCATGTCTGTCTCCTGCTCCTGAATTTAGCATTAACCGACCCGACGGTCGGTTAATGTTTTCCCTTGCCCGCCAGGGCTTGGCTGCATGGCATGATTCAGCCACAAGGACTTGTCATGACTTACGAACTCATTCTGACCAAAACCGAGGGCCGTGTGGCCATCATCACCCTGAACCGGCCCAAGCAGCTCAATGCACTGAACGACCAGTTGATGGACGAGCTGGGTGCAGCGCTGAAGGCCTTCGATGCGGACGACAACATCGGCTGCATGATCCTGACCGGCAGCGAAAAAGCCTTTGCGGCCGGCGCCGACATCGGCGCCATGGCCACCTACAGCTTTGCCGATGTCTACAAGAACGACTACATCACGCGCAACTGGGAACAGATCCGCAGCATACGCAAGCCGGTGATTGCCGCGGTCAGCGGCTTTGCACTGGGCGGTGGCTGTGAACTGGCGATGATGTGCGACTTCATCATTGCCGCGGACAACGCCCGATTCGGCCAGCCGGAAATCAAGCTCGGCATCATTCCGGGCGCCGGTGGCACGCAGCGTCTGCCGCGCGCGGTCGGCAAAGCCAAAGCCATGGACCTCATCCTGACCGGCCGCATGATGGACGCGGTGGAGGCCGAACGCAGCGGCCTGGCCAGCCGCGTCGTGCCACTGGACAAGCTGATGGATGAAGCGCTGGGCGCGGCGCTGCAGATTTGCGACTTCGGCCAGATTGCCGTGATGGCCGCCAAGGAGGCGGTCAACCGCGCCTACGAAGGCACGCTGGCTGACGGCATCATGTTCGAACGGCGCCTGTTCCACGCCGCCTTCGCCACCGAGGACCAGAAGGAAGGCATGGACGCTTTTGTCAACAAGCGCAAGGCCGCATTTAAAAATCGATAGCGTAACGGGGACTCCCGGCGCTTTCAGAAGTTTAATTACCGGTATGCAGGGCAAGGCGCCCGGAGCGCAGGACACCGGAATGCACTTCGGTGCATGAGGATTCCGAGCACCGCGCAACGCCGCCATGCGCCCGGCAATTAGACTTATGAAAGGGCCGCTATAATATCGGTCGCGCGGTGATATAGCTCAGTTGGTTAGAGCGCAGCATTCATAATGCTGATGTCGGTGGTTCAAGTCCACCTATCACCACCACGGTTTCCCGGAGCCCCAGAGGTGTGATCCTCTGGGGCTTTGTTACTTCACAGCCTCTGGACATACACCATGAAACGCTGCCTGTTTTCCTCTTCCACGACCCTCCCGGGAACCATGCTGGCACTTGTGCTGACCATGGGCAGCCTGCTGGCGACCCCGGTGATGGCGCAAACCGACGAGGTTGCGGGTGTGCGCAACTTCCCCAAAAGTGCCGTACGCGGCCTGATGGTGGTCAAGGCGCCCCCCGACATCAGCCTGAACGGCAAGACCGACCGCCTGTCTCCTGGCGCGCGCATCCGCAACAGCCGCAACCACTTTGTGCTGTCGGGCACCCTGCTGGGCCAGGAACTCCTGGTCAATTACACGCGCGACAGCGCCGGCCTCGTGTATGAAGTCTGGGTGCTGACTGCCGAGGAAGCCAAGGAAAAACGCGCAGGCCTGTCCTCGCGCAATTTCATCTTCAGCTCGGAAGCCGAAACCGCGCCCCAGGACGACGGCAAGACGCCTTACAACCAGTTGCCGAGCTACAAGCAGTAGACCTGCTTTTCTGCAAGCCAAATCGGCTCCCAGCCCTTATTCCACGGGCGCAAGCAGCTCCTAATTCGGTAGCAAATCATGAGCAAAAAAGTCTTTATCAAAACCTTCGGGTGCCAGATGAACGAGTATGACTCGGACAAGATGTCCGACGTGTTGCACGCCGCCGAAGGCTACGAGCCCACCAGCAATGTTGATGAAGCCGACCTGATCCTGTTCAACACCTGCTCGGTGCGCGAAAAGGCGCAGGAAAAGGTGTTCAGCGACCTGGGGCGGGTCAAGCACCTGAAGAAAAAAGGCGTGCTGATCGGCGTCGGTGGCTGTGTCGCCAGCCAGGAAGGCGACGCCATCATTGAACGCGCGCCTTATGTCGACGTGGTGTTCGGCCCGCAGACCCTGCACCGCCTGCCCGACCTGCTGGCCAAACGCCTCAGCCTGGGCAAATCGCAGGTGGACATCAGCTTTCCCGAGATCGAAAAATTCGACCACCTGCCGCCGGCCCGCGTCGAGGGTGCCAGCGCCTTTGTCAGCATCATGGAAGGCTGCTCCAAGTATTGCAGCTACTGCGTCGTTCCCTACACCCGCGGTGAAGAAGTTTCGCGCCCATTCGAAGACGTGCTGGTCGAGGTCGCCGGCCTGGCCGACCAGGGCGTGCGTGAAGTCACCCTGCTGGGGCAGAACGTCAACGCCTACCGCGGACCGATGGGCGGCACGGCGGAGATTGCCGACTTCGCCACACTGCTCGAATATGTCTCGGACATTCCGGGCATAGAACGCATCCGTTACGTTACCAGCCATCCCAACGAATTCACGCAGCGCCTGATCGACGCCTACGGCAAGCTGCCCAAGCTGGTGAACCACCTGCATCTGCCGGTGCAGCACGGCTCGGACCGCATCCTGATGGCCATGAAACGCGGCTACACCGCGATGGAGTACAAAAGCACCATCCGCAAGCTGCGCACGATCCGCCCCGACCTGGCCATGAGCAGCGACTTCATTGTTGGCTTCCCGGGCGAGACCGACGACGACTTCAACAAGATGATGAAGCTGATCGACGACGTCGGCTACGACACCTCGTTCAGCTTCATCTTCAGCCCACGCCCCGGCACACCGGCCGCCAACCTGGCCGACGATACGCCGCATGAGGTCAAGCTCGCCCGTTTGCAGCGCCTGCAGGCCGCCATTGACGACAGCGTGCGCGCCATCAGCGCCAGCCGCCAGGGCACGGTGCAGCGCATCCTCGTCGAGGGCGCCTCGCGCAAGGATGCATCCGAATTGATGGGCCGCACCGAATGCAACCGCGTGGTCAACTTCACCGGTTCCCCGCGCCTGATCGGCCAGATGATTGACGTCACCATCACGCAAGCCTCGCAGCGTTCGCTGCGCGGTGAGGTGCTGCGTCATGCTGAAGCAGCCCTGACCGTTTGAGGCTGCGCGCATCTCCCCAGCCGGCACGGATGACCCATGCTTGAGCGCGTTTCCTTCCGTCAACTGCTGGTTGTCGCGTTTTTGCTGATTGCCTCCCTGCTGGCCGCCGCCTCCCTTCGCGCGCTGTTCACACTGGAACAGTTGACGATGCAAAGCCGCGATGGGGCCGTGCGCGCGCTGGATCTCAGCGCGGCCGCCCAGTCACTGAGCGAACGCAGTGTGGCGATGGAGCGAACCGCGCGCCAGTCGCTGGTGCTCGCCGACCGTGTGCTGCGGCAACGGTTCGACGAAGCTGCCGGCGAAGCACGCCAGGTGCTGGCACGGCTGGGGCCGCAAGACGTCCCCGAGGCCCTGGCCAACGACTGGAGGGACCACCTCGAGGCTGTTACCCGGCTGCTGTCCGGCTCGCCCGACACGGCACTCGACAGGGACAGGCAGGTGGCGGACGAGTTCCGCGAACTGGACCGCATCAACGCGGCCATCGCGCAGCAGGTGCGGCAAACCATCGCCACACAAAACCGCAGCCTGCTCGACACACTGGAAACACGCCGCCGGCAATTGACGCAGCAAGTCATAGGCGCCATCGGGCTGGCCGTCCTGATGGCACTGGCCTTCGGCATCTGGCTCACGCGACCGCTGAACCGCTTGGAAAAGGCCATCATCGGCCTGGGTGAAAACCGCCTGGACGAGGCCATCCGCATTGACGGGCCCGCCGACTTGCAGCTTGTCGGGCAGCGGCTGGACTGGCTGCGCCTCAGGCTGGTGGAACTGGACGCCGACAAGTCGCGTTTTTTGCGCCATGTTTCGCACGAACTCAAAACCCCGCTGGCCTCGCTGCGCGAAGGTGTGTCGCTGCTCGAGGACGGTGTAGCCGGCGAACTCAGCGCCAACCAGCGCGAAGTCGCCAAAATCCTGCGCCACAACACCAGCCTGTTGCAAGGCCAGATCGAGGACCTGCTGCGCTTCAATGCCGCGGCCTTCGAGGCCCGCCAGCTGCGCCGGGAAAAAACGGACCTGCTGCAGCTGATCGAGGAACAGGTCGAAAGCCAGCGCCTGCAGTGGCGCGCCCGCGACCTTCAGGTCGGCATCGAGGGCAAGGCGGTACAGGCCGAGGTGGACCGCGACAAACTCGGCACCGTGGTTGCCAACCTGCTGTCCAACGCCATCAGGTTTTCCCCTGCCGGCGGCAGGATACGCATCCGGCTGAGCCGGCTTGCCGAAGTTGTCCGCATCGACCTGGAGGACGAAGGCCCGGGCATCGCGCCGGATGACCAGGCGCGCATTTTCGAACCCTTTTACCGGGGCGAGCGACAACCGCCGCAGGCGGTACGCGGCAGCGGCATCGGCCTGTCCATCGTCCACGAATACATTGCTGCACATGGAGGCCGGGTGCAACTGCTGCCGGCCGGACCTGGTGCACACTTCAGGATAGAACTTCCCCATGCTTTCAAGATTTAAGGCCTTCAGCCCTCCCCTTCGCCATGCCGCTGCCTGGGCCCTGGCCATCAGCCTGAGCGCCGGCTGCGCCGCGCCCGCGCCACCTTCCCCCATGCAGGGCAAAACGGCAAACCCGGCACCGGCCGGGTCGCCAAACCAGGCCGCGCCTGCCGAGAAGGACAACGAAGTGTTGACACCCCTGCTGGCCTATGCAGACCGTGCGCGCACCCTCCAGGGTGCCGAACTGGCGCAGGAAATCACCCGCCTGGCCGATCCCTCGCTGCCCGCCGACCAGCTGCGGCTGGCCCTGGCGCTGAGCCAGACCCGGCAGCTTTACGACCTGGTACGTGCCCAGGAGTTGCTGCAGCGGGTACTGGCCAACGCGGGCGCCGAAGCCCGGCCCCTGCACCCTGTTGCCCGCCTGTTGGCCGCCCGATTCTCCGAACAGAGACGTGTCGAAGACCTGCTCGACCGCCAGAACCAGCAACTGCGCGACCTGCAGCGCCGCCTTGAACAAACCCAGGAAAAGCTCGATGCGCTCAAGGAAATCGAACGCAGCCTGAACAGCCGCCCGCCGGCCGCGCCGGGGGCGTCCCCTGCCAGCCGCCCGCGGCCACCCGGATCATGACCACCACCGGCGCCCACCTGCTGGTTGTCGATGACGACGCCGACATGCTGCGTCTGCTGACAATGCGGCTGACGGCCGCAGGCTACCGTGTCAGCGCCGTCAGCTCGGCCGAAGCGGCCTTGAGCCAGCTCGACATCGAGCGCCCGCAACTGGTACTCAGCGACGTGCGCCTGCCCGGCAAGGACGGTCTGGCCCTGTTTGACGATATCCGCAGCCAGCACCCCTCGCTGCCCGTCATCCTGCTGACGGCCCATGGCACGATTCCGGACGCGGTGGAGGCCACCGAGCGCGGTGTCTTCACCTACCTGACCAAACCGTTCGACGGCAAGGGGCTGCTCGACAAGATCGCGCAGGCGCTGGCGCTCAGCGCGCCGGCACCGGTCGTGCAGGCGGGCCAGGCACCGGTCTGGCAAAGCGGCTTCATCAGCCGCTCCAGCCGCATGGCCGAAACCCTGGCTGAGGCGCGCATGGTGGCCCGCTCGGACGCCAGCGTGATGCTGCGCGGTGAAAGCGGAACCGGCAAGGAACTGCTGGCCCAGGCCATCCACCAGGCCAGCCCGCGCGCGGCCCATCCCTTTATTGCCGTGAATTGCGGCGCCATTCCCGAGGCACTGCTCGAGTCGGAGCTTTTTGGCCACGTCAAAGGCGCGTTCACCGATGCATCGGCGAACCACAAGGGCCTGTTCCAGGCCGCCGAGGGCGGCACCCTGCTGCTGGACGAGATTGGTGACATGCCGCTGGCCCTGCAGGTCAAGCTGCTGCGTGTGTTGCAGGAGCGAGTGGTCCGGCCGCTGGGCTCCAGCCAGTCCATCCCGGTCAACGTGCGCATTCTGTCGGCCACGCACCGCGACCTGGACGCGGCCATGGCCGAAGGCCAGTTTCGCAGCGACCTGTATTACCGGCTCAATGTCGTCACACTGACCTTGCCGCCCCTGTCGGAAAGACGCGAAGACATCGCGCTGCTGGCCAACCACTTCCTGGTCAAGCTGGCGGAAAAATACGGCAAACGCCTGAGCGGTTTTGCACCGGAGGCACTCAAGGCCCTGAGCACCGCCGCCTGGCCGGGCAATGTGCGGCAGCTGTACAACGTGGTCGAACAGGTCTGCGCCCTGGCAAGCACGCCGCTGATCCCGCTGACCTTGATCCAGCGCGCCCTGCGTTCACCAAGCGTGCAGGTGCTCACCTTGGCGGAAGCACGCCAGCGCTTCGAACGCGAGTACCTGGTGGGCCTGCTCAAACTGACCGATGGCAACGTCGCCGATGCCGCCCGGCTGGCGGACCGCAACCGCACCGAGTTTTATCGCCTGATGCAAAAACACAGCCTCACCCCCGGTCACTTCAAGACCGACGCGACGCTACCGCCAGAGCCTGTCGCCGGAGAGCGACACGGCCAAGCCCCTGATTCCAAATACTAATTTCCAGAAACAGTGTCTGGTTGTCGCCCACAGGCGACAGAAAGCGGGGGTAAACCCGCTGTTTTGGCGTTCCCTGCGGGTTAAAAACCGACGAAATTCATTTAAGCCGTTGATTTAAAAGAGCTTTTCCAGGTTGGCACAGGGTTTGCCCTAGTCAACCGATGCAAGCTGTTTTATCCCGCCCTGCCGTACCGCCTTTCTGGGCGTTGTCGGCCCGCTTTTTTGCCCTGCTCGGACTGTGTACGGGACTGGTCAGCGCCCATGCCTGGTCATTGGATGATGTCGCCAAGCTGGCCCGTGAACGGGCCCAGGCACCCCGCCAACAGGGGCGCCCCGCATTGCCGGCAGAACTGGTCGGCATGGAATACGACGCCCTGCGCGACATCCGCTTCAAGGACGACAAGGCCTTGTGGCGGGCTGACCAGCTGCCCTACGAAGCCAAATTTTTCCATGTCGGCCGGCAGGCCGAACCGGTCCGTATCCACGAGTTGTCTGCCATGGGCAACAAGACCCTGCGTTACAGCGCCGACAACTTCACCTACGGCAAGAACCAGCTGGAGCCGGCGCGTTGGGGCGACATCGGTTATGCCGGTTTTCGCATCCACACCCCACTGAACTCGCCGGCCTACAAGGACGAACTGATCGCCTTCCTGGGTGCCAGTTATTTTCGCGCCCTGGGCGCCGGCCAGCGTTATGGCCTGTCGGCCCGCGGTCTGGCAGTGGACCCCACCGGCGCAAAGCAGGAAGAGTTTCCGCGCTTTACCGATTTCTGGCTGGAAAAACCGGCCGCCGACGCCAAGCAGATCACGGTTTACGCCCTGCTCGACTCGGCGCGCATGACCGGCGCCTACCGCTTTGACATCCGTCCCGGTGAGCAGACCGTGACCGAAGTGCATGCCCGCATCTTCATGCGCGCGGGTGCCGGCCCCCGGGTCGCCACCCTGGGCCTAGCGCCGCTGACCAGCATGTTTTTCTTCGGCGAAAACCAGCCCCGTCCCGGCGACTTCCGGCCCGAAGTACACGATTCAGACGGCTTGATGGTTGCCACCGGTGACGGCGAATGGCTGTGGCGTCCGCTGCAAAACCCGGCCTCGCCACTGGTGACCTCCTTCGGCATGAAAAGCCTCAAGGGCTTTGGCCTGATGCAGCGTGACCGCGCCTTCAGCAGCTACGAAGACACCGAAGCCAGTTATGAGCTCAGGCCCAGCGCCTGGGTCACCCCGCTGGGCGAATGGGGTGCAGGCCGCGTCGAGCTGCTGCAGTTTGCGATACCCGACGAAACCCATGACAACGTCGCCGCCTATTGGGTTCCCGAAAACCTGCCAGCACCCGGCCAGTCGCTGGACTTCGCCTACCAGATTGCCTGGCAGGGGAAAAACCAGCAGCGGCCGCCCAACGGCTGGGTTACCCAGTCGCGCCGCGGCACCGGCTTCAGCAAGCTCAGCGCCGAGGAGCTGGGCCGGCAAACACAGTTTGCCATCGACTTTGCCGGCCCCGCCCTCGACGCCTTACCCGCAGACGCCAACGTCAAAGCCATCACCACGGCCAGCAGCAACGCCCGTGTGCTGGAAAGCATCGCCCACCGCAATCCGGCTACCGGCACCTGGCGCATGAGCCTGCGTGTGCAGCGACTCGATTCCTCCCCCAACCTGCCCGCCCAGCCGATTGAGCTGCGCGCTTTTCTCCAACACGACACCAACACACTGACCGAAACATGGACCAACCTGATCACACCCTGAACGCCCCGAATCCGGGCCGGCGCAGCCTGCTGCGCGAGGAACGCCATCCGAACTCCGTGACGGCGCCGCCGGTACACCGCGGCAGCATGGTGCCGCGGCCATGGCGAGGTTTCTGGAACAGCCTGGGCACCGCCGCGCTGCTCCCGCTGCTGGGAAAAGGCGAAGCTGCGGCGCCCGCGCCTGCCAGTGCAGAACGCCAACCCTGGCAGCAGGCAGCTCGGCGCCGCCGCGCGGTGTTTGTGCTGCTGACCGTGCTCAGCACGGCAGTGGCCACCCGCCTGTTTGCCCACATGCAGCCCGACTACGACAGCGCGTGGCTGCAATACGGCCAGATCACGCTGTTTGCGCTTTTGTCCGCCTGGGTCGTGACCGGCTTCATGACGGCCATGATGGGTTTTTACGTGACGGTGCGCGGGGACAAACATGCCCTGTCGGCCAAAAAAGTGCAGCACCACACACTGGCCGCTGACACACGCACAGCGATCATCATGCCAATCTGCAACGAAGACGTGCGCACCGTGTTTGCGGGCTTGCGCGCCACCTGCGAATCGGTGGCCGCCACCGGTCACGTTCAGGCCTTCGATGTGTTTGTGCTGTCCGACACCAGCGATCCAGCCACCCAGAAAGCCGAACGCGCCGCCTGGGAAGACCTGCGGAGCCAGCTGGCCACCCATCCCGACCAGCCACAAATCGAGGTGTATTACCGCCTGCGCAAACGCCGCACCGACCGCAAAGCCGGCAACGTGGCCGACTTCTGCCGCCGCTGGGGCAAGGACTACCGCTACATGGTGGTGCTCGATGCCGACAGCGTGATGAGCGGTGACTGCCTGGTGTCCATGGTCAAGCTCATGGAAGCCAATCCGATGGCCGGCATCATCCAGACCGCCACGCAGGCCATCGGGCACATGACGCTGCATGCACGTGCACAGCAATTCGCCTCGCGCGTGACCGGCCGCCTGTTCACGCTGGGCATGCAGTTCTGGCAAATGGGCGAGTCGCACTACTGGGGCCACAACGCCATCATCCGCATCGAACCCTTCATGCAGCATTGCGCGCTGGCGCACATTCCCGGAAAGGGCGGCATGTCGGGCAGCATCATGTCGCATGACTTCGTCGAAGCCGCACTGATGCGGCGCGCCGGTTACCACGTCTGGCTGGTGGCGGACCTGGTGGGCAGCTACGAGCAGCAGCCGCCCGATTTACTGGCCGAGCTGCAGCGCGACCGCCGCTGGTGCCAAGGCAACCTGCAGAATTCACGCCTGATTGCCGAGCCCGGCATCCACCCGGTGCACCGCTCCATGTTCGGCACGGGTGCGATGGCTTACCTGTCGGCGCCTTTGTGGCTGTGTTTCCTCACGATGGGAACGGCACTCTGGCTGTCGGGCTCGCCCATGGTCAGCAACTGGGCGCTGTTGCCCGGCGAGCTGGTGACCTTGTGGGCCTGGACGCTGTGCATGCTGTTCCTGCCGCGCGTGCTGGGCCTTGTCGCGGTGTTGATCAATCGCCAGCAGCAGGCTTACGGCGGCACGGCCAGCCTGCTGCGCAGCGCACTGCTGGAAACATTGATTGCCTTGCTGCAGGCACCCATCCGCATGCTGGCGCACTCGATGTTTGTGCTGGTCGCGCTGACCGGTCTCAAGCTGGAATGGAAATCGCCGCCGCGCGAAGCAGCAGCGGTTCCATGGCGCACCGCGTTGCAGCAGCTCTCGCCCATGAGCCTGGTGATTATCCTGCTGGCAGCCGGCATCACGCTGATTGATCCGAGCGCGCTGGTCTGGCTGCTGCCTGTGGGCCTGCCCCTGCTGCTCGCCATTCCCATGACGGTGCTGACCAGTCAGGTGGGCATGGGCATTGCCATGCGTACCAACAACTATCTGCTGATTCCCGAGGAATCGAAATCACCGGCGGTTCTGCGCCGCGCCTGGCTGCATGCGAGCCAGCAACCGCGGCGCAGGATCAGGGCCATCTGAACCAACCGGCGTGGCTCGGGACAAACGCTATATATTTGATAGCTGCTTGCGCCCGAACGATAAGGGCGGTCTCAAGTCCAAGTGCAACACAGGGGGTAGTTTATTGGACTGC
>CAZIYA010000018.1:0-22922 GCA_964543355.1 uncultured Polaromonas sp. | reverse complement strand
AGGGCCGTTGCGGCCGAGGGTGCGGGTTTTGATCATGGTGTGTTTCGGTTGGGTTGAAGGGTTAATGTGTTGAGGGGCGGGCTCAGGCGCGTTTGGGCACGGCGCGCAGCTCGTCGTACAGGGCAATTTTTTTGCGGATGTACTGCAGGGTTTCGCGCTGGGCACGCAGGCCCGCTTCCAGGTGCGCGGCGTGTTCTTCCAGCAGGGTTTGCCGCTCGGCCAGGCTGCCGGCGGTATTGCCTTTGCGCAGCAGCTGGGCATAACGCTGCATGTCGCGCATGGACATGCCGGTGGCGCGCAGGCGCACCAGAAATTCGAGCCAGCGCATGTCGGCGTCGCTGTAGCGGCGCGCACCGCTGCGACGGTCGATGGGGGCGATGAGGCCGATCTGTTCGTAATAACGCAGCGTGTAGGCGCTCAGCCCCGAGGCTTCTGCGGCTTTGGCGATGCTGAAAGAGACGGTGGGTGCGGTGGTCATGTATTGACTGTAAAACTTCGAGTGCACTCCAAGTCAAGCCCCTTCTTCGCGCGGGGTGTTCTGGCCGCGGCGGCAGGTGAAAGCGCCTGCGCATCACCTGGGGCGACAATGGGGCATACCCAGCAACGCCAGAGCACCACCATGACCCAAGCCCAAGACCCGAACCGTGAACAGGAACTCAAGAAGATGGCGCTGTGCGACTCCTGCGCCGGCATCCAGCGCAACTGGCGCAAGGCGCCGGGCCATCCGGAGCTGGTGCAGAGCGGCAGCCGCCAGGAGAAACGCAAAGGCCATTTCGTGACCGTGACCAGATACAGCTGCGACCGCTGCGGCACGGCATGGGACTATGAGAACGACAAGAGCAACCTGCATGCAGGCTGGTCGGTGGTGGGGCGCTAGGCGCGCTGCAAACTCCTGTTTTGATAGCTGCCTGCGCCCGTGGAATATGGGCTGAAGGCCGATTTGGCTCCAATGCTGTTCACCCACACCGTTCGTGCTGAGCCAGTCGAAGGGTCATCGCGGCTGGCGTCATGAATCACGAACGTCGAGTTCGACTTCACCAGCAACGGCGTGCGCGTCAACCGGGTGTGTAGAGGCTCTGGAACCCCGCTCGCCATGAAGAAACGGCAGGCGCCCAGGAGAGAGCCTTCTTCGCCTTCAGATTCGACGCGCCAGATTGTTCATTGAATATGTACACCAGCATATCGCCAAGCTTTTCGCGCGCCAGGGCCTCGTCCATGTGTGCAGGAACAGGGGCATCCAGAAGGTTTGCCACAAAGGGCAGCCACTCGCTGAGTTTGGCCGGTGCGTCATCAACAATGTTGTAGATGCCCGGCTCTCCCTGTGTCAGTGCCTTCATCGTGGCCAGGGCCGCGTCGTGAACATGCACGAAGGAGTAGGTGCCGTCGCCCGCGCCAACCATCGGCATCCGCCCCTTTTTGATGGCACGGGGAATGGCGTCTGCCGGGTCATAGTTGGTTCCCGGTCCGTAGAACCATCCATAGCGAAGCACGATGCCCTCCATGCCGCTGCAATGGAGTGTCCGGTTCTCCATTTCTGCGACTGCCTGCGCCAGCGGCTGGATGGCTTGCGGGGCGCTGAGATACAGCGGCGTGTTCTCATCCGTCAATCCGCTTTCGACTGGCGTGCAGATAAAGGAAATGCTCTGGGTGATAAATCGGCGGGCCGCTGTTTTTTCTGCTGCGGCAATGAGATTGCGCGTTCCTTCTGTCCGTACGCGGATCGTTTCTGCCAGGGGATCAGCGTCTTTGGCACCGAAAGCAGTGAGTTGATGAATGACGATGTCGGGCTCGGCCTGTTCCACCATCCTCACCAACCCCTCCCTGTCGAACACGTTTCCAACCACCGGCAAGGCACCCATCGTGCCCAGCAGCCCGGCGCCCTCCTGGGAGCGGGTCATGGCGACAACGTGATGGCCGGCCTGGACAAGCATGGGCACGAGTTGGCGTCCAATGGCACCGGAGCCGCCTGCGATAAAGATGTTCATGGCATACCCTCTTTCTGCTGCGCCACATGAAGCGCATCGCGAATGCTGTTGCACTGTCAGCCGGTGCCAGGAATTCAGGAGTCACGGCGCGGCTCCATCTGGAAATGCAAAACCTTCCAGAAAGCGGCATGGCTGTCGGATCAGAGGCAATTTACTGCAAATTCAAAGCGGGCGCCCGTGTGATGGACAAATCCTGGCGTCGGGTTTGCCACACCTGAAGACCGAGGAACCGCCGCATCAAGGCAGTCCTGTCTGATCAAGTTTTCGGGTGTTCTCCTGGATCCGGGCGCCCATAAAAAAAGACAGGCCCGGCCTGTCTTTTTTATTTTTGGCTTGCGGCTGTCAACAGCCGCTGCGTTGCAATTACTTGCTGCCGGCGGCTTTCACGTCGGCCTTGCCTTCTGCCTTGACAGCATTGGTTTCAATAGTGGCGGCGGCCTTGGTGGCCGCAGCATCGGTCTTGACGGTGTCCAGCTTGGCATCAGCCTTGATGGTGGCTTTCTTGGCTTTTGCATCGGCCTTGCCGGTTTTGAGAGCGGCCGCGGCATCCACCTTGTCAGCTTTGGCGGCAGCCTTGGCTTTCTTTGCGTCGGCTTTCATTTCTGCCTTTTCAACCCCGGCGTCGGCCTTGGCATCCACCTTGGCTTCGCTTTTCACTGCAGCGTCCACAGCCTTGTCGGCCTTGACTTCTGCCTTCACCGAGGCGGCGGTAGCAGGAACAGCCGGTGTGGCGGGCACAGCAGGTGCAGTGACTTGCGCAAATGCAGCGCCGGTAACCAGGGTAGCGATCAGGGTGGCGAGTAATTTGTTCATGAGCGTCCTTCGAGTAAGCGTGTTGTGACCACTGAAAATCATGATGATCCCGTGTTCAACGTCTCACGAAGGCATGCCGGGGACACAACACACATGCTGTTTCAAGACAGCGTGTGCGCTTTACATGTGTGTCTTTCAGAGATTGTGGGAGGAAATTGCGCCCCCATGAGTGACCTCATCCGGGCCAGCCCGTCAGAGGCTACGCAACATAAGAAATGACGGCCACAAACAGGACAACATAAAAGGCAATGCCAAAGAACAGGAGGCCCGTGTCGGTAATGACGCGCCGGCCATCCCGGACGAACGAAAGCGCGCCTGCCGGGCTATAGATGCGTCCTTCGTCACCGTGCAGTTGCTCGCCGCGCCATCGGCCAAACGAAACCAGCCAAACCGCAACTCGTCCAACCTGCATGGTGATGAACTCCAGCACACCGGTAGCTATCTCGTCCATGCGGGCTGCGGGCCTGGCGCCTTAATGAGCCGCAGCCGGAAACTCAAAGCGCGCCTTTGACCGCGTGAGCACGCGCGCCTTGGACACGGCTTCGGGCCAGGCCGCAGCCACTTCGTGCATGAGGGCGGCCATCAGCGTGCGCATGTCTTGCGACGCGAGGTCATGCAAAGCTTCGGCGACGATCAGGGCCGAGGTGGTGTTGGCGCTGACGGCCGAGAGGCTGCTTTGCCGGTTGGTCCAGCGCCGTGCATGGGCCTTGCCGGCCTGGTCGGCAAAAATGACTTCGCCTGGCTCGGGGTGCTCGACCTCGCCGGAAAACGTTTCGTAGGTTTCGGTGCCGGTGGCAAAGCGCACTTCCAGGTCACCGCTGATCTTGGCCACGTCGAACACGGCGACCGGAATGGCAAAGGCCGCCGAGACGGCGTTGCACAGATCAACCAGGGGGTGAAGCCGCGGCAGGGCGTTTTCCTTGCGCAGGCGGCGCAGCAGCGCCTCGGACGCGCAGCGGTACTTGGTGGGCTTGAGCCCCATCTTGGCGAACACCGCGCGCCAGGCCTGGATTTCGGGCAGCTCGCTTTCGGTGTGGTTGGTCAGCCGGGCGGCGGCCATGGCGCTGAGCCGTTCGACCTGCGCACCAACCGACGCTTTCTTGTGGATGCCCTGGACAAAAAGCGCACCCGGCACCAGCTCGGGGTGGCGCTCCCAGATGTCGATGGAATGGCTGAAAAACATGCACTGACCTTCACTCTTTGCTGCCATGACGAACCAGGCTGAGTGTCCCCCATTTTTGCGCCGGCTTCACCTGCAAAAAGTCGCGCCCGGCTCAACCTGCCCGCTTGACCCAGGTGAAGACACGCACCGGCGGCATGTTGACGGCTTCCCAGCGTTTTTCGGGTGGACCGAGATAGGGCGACACAAAACCGGCCACATGCGCGCGCACCTGGTAGGCGACAAAGCGGCCGCCGGGCCGCAGCACCCTGGCCACGGCGGCGGCAATGCGGTCTGCCGCTTCAGGCGGCATGGTGGAAAACGGAATGCCCGACACGATGGCGTCGGGCGCGGGCAAGTCGTGCGCCTGCAGCAAGCTCTCCAGCTGTTCGGCGCTGCCCAGCTCCAGCAGAAAGCGCGGGTCGGCTATGGACGCGTGCAGGTGCTGGTGAAAGCCGCTGTCCAGCTCGATGGCCAGCAGCTGGCCCCAGGGCGGCAGCGCATGCAGGAAGGCGGCGGTGGTGCCGCCGGTGCCGGGGCCCAGCTCAACCACGGTGCGCGCTTCATGGAGGCGCGCCTCGCGCAGCAGCCGCTGTTCGAGCCGGCGCGAGCTCGGCACGATGGAGCCAACCCGGGCCGGGTGGCGCACAAAGCCGCGCAGGAATTCAAGCCTGGCCCTTGAGAAGCCGGTGTGCAAATTGCCTGAGGGAAGTGCGGCCTGGCTGATGGACCGGAGGGGCCGTGCAGTGCCGGGTTCGTTCATCATGGTGCGGGTTCTTTCTGTGCTTGTTCCATGCATGAATGCCGCCGCCTGTGGACGACGGCTGCTGGCGTCGTCCCGGCCCGATGCAGGCCCCTCCGTCGCATGGGGTGAAGGGCCTTCGCGGCAGTTTGTCACGACGGGCGCGGGCGCGCAATCATTGCGCTGGTGACCCGGAGCCACTCCTTGCCATCGGGCCGAAGCCCACATCACCCACAGGTGTGTGGCCGCGGCGAAATGCTTCTCTTTTGATAGCTGGTGGCGCCCGTCACCAAAGGGCTGGTGGCCGATTTGGCTTCAAGACTGGGCGCCGTGCCTCAGTCGCCGCGCATGCGCTGGGCAAACCCTTCGGCCTGGAACTGCTCGACCACAAAGTCGACAAAGGCGCGGGTGCGCGCCGGCAGCAGCGTGCGGCTGGGGTAATACAGCAGCATGGGCCCGGCGTCGGCATGCCAGCCGGGCAGCACACGCCGCAGTGCGCCGCTTTGCAGCCAGGGCGCCGCAAAAGGCATGGGCAGCAGCGCCACGCCCAGGCCCAGCAGCGCGGCCTGGCAAATCGCCTCGGGGTCGTCAAACACGATGCGGGGCTTCAGCAACGCGGCGGCAGCATCGCCGGTAGCGTTGTGCAGGGTGGTCACCAGCACGCGCCCGGTGCGCAGGGAACGGCGAACGATGCCGTCGAAGGCGGCCAGGTCGTCGGGGTGCTGCGGCACAGGTTTGCCCTGCAGCTGCGCCGGGGAGGCCACCGCCACGATGTGAATGCGCCCCAGCTCGCGCGCCACCATGCCGGGGTTCAGGTTGAGGCCACCGCCTATGCCGGCGTCGAAGCCTTCGCCGATCAGGTCAACCTGCCGGTTGTCAAAACGCCAGTCGGGTTGCACGGCAGGGTAGCGGGCCAGAAAACCCTCCAGCAGGGGCACCAGGTAAGTACGGCCAAACGCCTGGCCCATGCTGACCTTGAGGGTGCCGGCCGGCTGGCGGTCGGCTTCAGCGGCATGGCTCAGCGCGTCGGCGAGGGTGCTCAGGGCGCCGCCCAGGTCGCGCAGCAGGTGCTCGCCGCCTTCGGTCAGCGTCAGGCGACGGGTGCTGCGCTGGAACAGGCGCACGCCCAGGCTGGCTTCGAGCCGCGCCACATTTTTGCTGACGGCGGCGGGCGTCAGCCCGAGCAGGCGCGCGGCTGCGGAAAAGCTGCCGGCCTCGGCGGATTTGACGAACGACTCGATGTGGCTGAGGGGCTGCATGGCGCCATTTTCAACTCAGGGTTGAAACTAATCCAGCACTTTCATGGCTACCGCGCAGGCAATGGAAAAGGAACACTGGCCTTGTTCCCTTCCTTTCAACCCTTTGCCATCTAGAGAAAAACACCATGTCAACCTCTACATCCACCCCTCTTTCCACCACCGCCGTGCTGGCCGGAAAGGCCGCCTTTGTGACCGGCGGCTCGCGCGGCATTGGCGCGGCCATCGTGCAGCGCCTGGTACACGACGGCGCCGCCGTGGCCTTCACCTATACCAACGCAGAAGGCGCCGCCAAAGCGCTGGTCAAAACCATCGAGGCCGAAGGCGGCCGTGCCCTGGCGCTACGCGCCGACAGCGCCGACGCCGCGGCACTGACCGCCGCGGTGGACGACGCCGCCGGCAAGCTGGGCCGGCTCGACATCCTGGTCAACAACGCTGGCGTGGGGCTGATGGGCCCCTTCGACAGCTTCACGCTCGCCGACCTCGACAAAACACTGGCAGTGAATGTGCGCGCCGTGTTTGTCGCCACGCAGGCGGCTGCGCGCCACATGGGCCAGGGCGGCGCGTATGGTCGCGTCATCACCATCGGCAGCACCAACGCCGAACGCATGCCCTGGGCCGGCGGCGGCGTGTACGCGATGAGCAAGGCGGCCGTTGCCGGCCTGACGCGCGGGATGGCGCGCGACCTGGGCCCGCGCGGCATTACCGTCAACAACGTGCAGCCCGGCCCGGTCAACACCGACCTGAACCCCGCCGACGGCCCCATGGCCAGCAGCATGCACGGCCTGATGGCCGTGGCGCGCCACGCACACCCGGACGAAATTGCCGGCATGGTGGCTTACCTGGCCGGGCCGGAAGCCGGCATGGTGACAGGGGCCAGCCTGATGATTGACGGCGGCTTCTCGGCTTAAGCAGCTGGGCGTCAGGCAGGCGCTTCTGTTTTGATAGCTGCTTGCGCCCGCTACACAAGGGCTTGAGGCCGATTTTGCTTGTAAAAACCGGGGCTACCAGCGGTGGTGCGGAAGGCGCGGCCCTTCACGCAGGCGCTTGTGGAGGTGTTCACGTGCGCCATGGCCCGGGTGCGGCACATGCGCATGGGGCGGCGGCGCGCGGTGCGGCACCGCATGGGCCGGAGGCCGGTGGTGGTAGCCCCGCGGGTAAGCGCGGTAGCCGCCATAGGGGTAGACGGCGCCACCATAAATATAGGTGGGCTGCACCACCCCATAAGGCACCGCGGGATAGCTTTCATAGACAGGTGCGGCCGGGTAGACCGCGCAGCCGGACAGGGTTGCGGCGGCCAAAAGCAGCAGCGCCGTTTTCATGGTGTTCATCAATGCCTCCTGACACTCGCCGGCAGGGCGGCGGGACCCTTCCATTCAATGCGCATCGGGTATCGCGGGTGTGTCGTGCTTGTGGCAAGAAGGTGTCCCAGGTTACAAGGTGTGCCTGCGCTGCCGTGGTCACAATGAATGTTTTGGCAAAGGACACGGATGAAACGCACAAGACGCAAAAGCATGCTGTTGGCACTGGCCGCGTGTTTGGCCCTGGGTGCGGGCCTGCTCGCCACGCCAGACACGCACGCGCAGCCCAAATACACGGTGACGGCAGAGCAGCTGCAGGAAGCAGTGGCGCAGCGCTTCCCGCGGCGCTATGCGATGGGCGAGCTGCTGAACCTGACCCTGCAGGCGCCGCGCCTGCGCCTGCTGCCCCGGCAAAACCGCCTGGGCACCGAGATGGTGGTGGACGCAGCCGGACCGGCGCTGGCCAACAGCTCGACCGGCACCTTCGACGTGGACTTCGCGTTGCGCTACGAAGCCAGCGACCAGACAGTGCGTGCGCACCAGCTGCGCTTCAACACACTGCGCATGGCCGGCCTGCCGCCAGGGCCGGCGGCACTGCTGGAGGCCTACGGCCCGACCCTCGCGAGCCAGACGCTGCAAGAAGTGGTGCTGCACAAACTGGAACCCAAAGACCTGGTGCTGGCCGACGGCCTGGGGCTGGAGCCGGGCAGCATCACCGTCACGCCCAAGGGGCTGGTGATCGGGTTCGTGAACAAGCCACTGCGCTGAGCGGTCATGCCGTGTGGGATGTACAGCCTGGCACATCACATCCACATTGGTCATCCGTACCACTACTGACGTTTTCATCCCCTATTTGGAGGATGCGAAACGCGCCTGGGGCCGGTACAAACGGGGCTGATTCATCGTCAGCAACATGCCTGTCTTCAGCCACTGCTTTCTCACGCCACAGATCGCTTTCAGCGATCTGCATGTTCGCACGATAGCGGCCTGTTGCTGTGCCGCTGCATTGGCAGGCTGTGGAACCACCGCGCGCATAGAGCCCGATGGCAGCCTTGTTCGCCACTATCTTGGCTACGTCAAGGTCGTCGTCCCGCAAGCGGCCTCGCGAAACGCCGTCTATTCCTCCGACGTATCGGTCATCGGCCTGCGCGTGGGCAATGGCGTCGGCGTCGGGTATTCACGGGACAGGCAGGTGGTGGTGCCGCTTGACTGCCGCCTTGCCGTGATGGTGGCCAACCAGGCCCAACTCGACGAAGCCCTGGCTCGTTTGCCCGCGCTGCTGGATCACTCGGGCGTCTGCGCCGTGATCAACCCATCCCTGGACTAAGGAGAAAACCCTTGAATGCAAACCATCCGTCATTTCTTGCCCTCCGGCGACTCGTCATCTTGGGCTTCGCCGCCTTTCTGATGGGCTGCACCAGCACACCGCAGCACACCAATGTGTTGATCTTCGGCACCAATACCAAAGTCGCACTGGATGTATCCCAGGACCCGGTTAGCGGCGTGGGCGTGACGCTCGGATACAAGCGACAGGAAGCCGTCTGGATGCCGCTGATGCCGAACCGGGCGGCGTCAGCGCCTGCGTCTTCAACTGCTTCCGGATCCGCGCCACTGGTTCCGGCCGACTGCTCCCCGACGCTTTGCCCGAAATTTGTGGGCACTGACAAGGACAAGCAGGACGACACCTATTCCGTGCTGGCCAGCTTCGGCACAAAACTCTCCGGAGGTGTTGACGCGCAAGGCAAAGACGCACGGGTCAAAGGCGAAATTGCCCAGTACTTTGCCACCGGCCTGGCCGCACGGCTGCTGGCGCAAAGCGGCGGCGCGGGGCTGGTCAATACGAATGCCGACGGAGGCTTGTCAGCCAAAGACAGGCGGGAAGCTGATCAACTGCGCTCCACGATGAACAACGAGCTGGAGGAGCTGCTGATTGCCCTGGCCGATGCCGGCGACGCCAGGAAAATCAATAAAACAAAACTTCAGGCGGCCTTTGAGAAGGCGCCCGGCAAGGACATTCCTGACGCAAGGAAAAAACGGCTCATGGCCGCCGATTCAATGGCAAGCCTGCGCGAGGTCATCACGGAGTACTCGCATGACATGGTGGCCAAACCGATGTACGACACGCTCAACGCCAAATAGGAAAGACACCATGCCAACGTTCAAAACCGTCTCGATCCGCATTTACAAGAAGCAAACAGAGGCCGTCGCCGCCGCGGAGAACATGCAGACCCAAGGCTTCGCGGTGGAGCCGGTCGTCAAGGTCACGGACTCCATCAACTGGAATGACCATACTGCGACACCAGCCATAGGGCAAGATGCCACCGTGCCGGCGTGGCTTGTCGTCGGAAGGAAACGCGCCGCCTGACCCTGCAGCGTGTCTGCCCGCAAAACATACTGCGCCCCGGCCCTCCCGGCCAGACCACCTGAGCGCCGTCGTTGACCAGAAAGCCCACGCGCTGGCGAAGTCCTTCGGGCCTACCTGGACGCTCGAGAACTGCGCTGAGCCCCACCAAAGCCGCGGAGATTGGTTTCACCATCCCACGGACGGAAGGGGTCAGGCCTCGGCAATGGCTGCGATGGAAACCTTCAGGCCAGGAACACGCGCGGGCAGCTTGGCGCCCTGGCGCGCTGGTGGATTCGAAGGAAACCACTTGAGCCACTCTTCGTTCATGCCCGCGAAGTCGTCTTCATCCGCCAGCACAACGGTGACGCTGACGATCTTGTCCAGAGAACTGCCCGCTTCTTCAAGGATGGCCTGTATGTTGGTCAGGCACTGCCGGGTCTGCTCCTGAATGGTGGTGCCCTTGAAAGCGCCGGTGACAGGGTCAGCCGGACTTGTGCCCGAGACAAAAACCAGGCCCGCGGCCTTGACTGCCTGGCTGTACGACGACGGCGGCTCGGCTGCCTTGGGGGTGAATACGATTTGACGGGTCATGGTGCTTCTTTCAGGTGCGCGTGTGAGGAGGAGTCCGCTTGCGCAGCGTCAGACATGGACCCGGCCCGCGAGGTTTTTGACCGATGACTCCCACGCGTCAAACTCTTCCGATTCCTGCCACAGCTCTTTCAATTCAGAATCGTCCGCCAGGATTCTTTCAATGACTTTGTGGGCTTTTTCCGCCAATGCTTTGCTCGGGACAAGCTTGTTTTTCTCGACCCACGCATCCATCGACTCACTGTAGGCGTTTTTGTCTCCCCAGTTGCCCTGAAGTCTTGCAATCACTTCGATGGCGGCGAGCGCCTCGCAAGCGTCTGGTGACTCAAGATACTCGGCTCCATCCGAGAGCGCCTTGTCCAGCGTTTTCTCTACAAGTGAAAGATCGCTGCATTCGTCAAGGCCGTAAGCCCAATCACAGGCATCGTCATTACCCATTGCATCAATTGCCCAAGCACCCATGGAAAAGCTCCTTCGTGTCTGAATTTGCTGACTTTGATATGTGCCGCATGAAATGTAAGCCATGTCGGTGACGCCAGCGTCTCCGGCTGGAAGGGTCAAGCCGCATGGCAACAACCCACGCCGAACACACTAGATCTCGGCATAGATCTCCAGGACATTGCCATCAGGATCCCGGAAGAACAGCGTGCGGTGTCCCCATGGCTGGTCCGTGGGCCCCGAGATGATGTTGACGTTACGCTCCTTCAGCGTGCTTGCGCAGGTCAGAACCTCGCCGGGCGCAACGCGAAACGCCAGTTGCAGCGACAGCACGCCCACGGGCGGCGACGGATCGTCAAACACGGCGCCGCGTTCGGTGAGGGCCAGTGTGTTGGACCCGACCCGGTATTCAATCCATTTCGACCCCAGCTCCTTATGCACGGGAAAGCCGAGCACCTTGCCGTAGAACTCCCGCATCGCCGGCATCTGGCGCGCAAAGATCACGGTGTAGTCGAGGCTGCGTATCGGTAGCTTGGGATCCATGGTTTGAAATCTTTCTGATCTGTGCTTCGGCCTTGGGATTGTTGCGCTTCCGTTTCCAAAAAGTCAGCTCGCGACATCAATGGCCAGCGAGGCCGGCCAGACAGGTTGTGGAGAGACGGATCATCACCGCAGGATCTTTTCCATCGCTTTGCCTTTCGCAAGCTCATCAATCAGCTTGTCCAGGTATCGGATCTGTTGCATCAGCGGATCTTCTACTTCTTCCACCCGAACACCACACACAACGCCTTTGATGAGCGAGGCATTTGGGTGGATAGCGGGAGCTTGAGCGAAAAAGGACTCAAAGTCGGTCTGTTGTTTGATTTGCTTCTCCAGTCCGGCTTGGCTGTAGCCGGTCAACCAGCGGATGATTTGATCAACTTCGTCTTTCGTACGATTCTTTCGTTCCGCTTTCTGCACGTACATCGGGTACACCTTGGAGAACGCTGTGGTGAAAATTCGATGCTTGGTCATTTTTCATTCCTTCAACGGGCCGAAGGCATGCGACAGCCTTAAGCGCTAACGCTTGAAATCTTCGGCGCACCGCTTAGGGCGTGCCTGTTCGATTGATGAGTTGAACATCTCGCTGGACAGGCTGCATTTTCCAGATTGTCCTGATCGGCTCGATGCTGCTGCCATCGTCATACTCATGCCATTGATCCATGGTGATGATGAGTTGTTCGCGCTCGAAGATACCTTTGAAGCTCTGAACAAAGATATGGTCTCGAACATCTTTCTGTCCACGCGTGACTATTTCTCTTCTTCCAGTCAATCGATTTTCTTGAGTCTTGTATTTTGTATAAATCCTGGTTCCGGGATGCTCGTTCAAGTAGTAATTCAGTCGTTGAAGAACAATCTGCGGCTCTTCTTTTGTTCGCCACCAAGTGAAATGCTTATCGTCCAAGAACAGCAAATAAACCTGGTACCCGAATCGGTTATCTGGCTCTTCTTGCGCGGCCAAATAGAGTGTCTGTCCTTTCTTCTCTGAAGGCGGAAGAGAAGAACAACCTGAAAATACGAGTGCAAGAAGCATCAAAATGAATCGACGAGTCATAGATTCCTAAAGTAGATGTAGCTGGCGCTGTGAGTCCCATCAAGCAGCTCATGATCCTCTCTGCCACGATAGCCTACAGCGAAGCATAAGTCGCATAAACCAGCGCAGCAGCCGCCAGCCCCGATGCCCACGCACCGAGCAAGTTGCCTGCAAACACCAACCGTGCCGACAGCGGACCACCCGATGACAAACCACGGTGGCCGACTATGGCGGCCAGCGGCAGTGCGAAACAGAAGGCGTACGACGAAACGATGAGCGAGACGGCGATAAACCAATGCAGGGCCGCACCACCCGCCAGGTGCGACAGCAGCGCGCCAACGGCGAGCATGAGCGTTGCGCCCATGGGCAGGCTGGCATGGGCCACGCGCCAGGAGTGGACGATGTGCGCGGCGGCCTGGCGTTTGATGGCACCGGCATAGGGGCCGCCGCAAAGCAGGCCGAACAGGAGCACGATGGCGCCGTGAAAGATGAGATGGCGGGCGGGGGTGTTCATGCGAGGCCTCAGCTGATGTCAAAAGAATCAAAGACCGACAAATCAATGTCGGGGAACTGGAGCCACGACAGGTCCAGGTCGAACCACGAGGTGTCGCTGGCGGTGCTGACGGAGGACAGCATGTCGCCCTTCATGGACAGGTAGTCGCAGCTCTCGCCGATGGATTGGTGGTAACTGTCGAAGTCTTCGTGGGTGTTGAAGGTGGCATGCGACCAGCAGCCTATATCGGCCTTGATGCCTTGCCGGCGGTTGGCGTTCTTGACCTGCTCGACGGTGTAGTAAGGCTTCTTGCCGTAATGCCTGAGCAGGTCGTTCCCCACCAGGCTGACTTGTTTACGGCGATCCGATGGACTGATGGCGCAAGCTGGCATGCAGGCTCCTCCCCTTTTTGTTCCACGTAATGTATCCGGCCCAGGCTGCACTGGCCTAGACAACAGCTTTCACCACTTCTGCTCAGGCGCACACCGCACACTGCAGCGCCGCCCACGCCAGCAAGCGTGTGGAGTCCAGCGTGGGCAGCGGGGAGTTGGCGTCGTTGATGATGAGCGGAATCTCGGTGCAGCCGAGCACGACGGCGTCGCAGCCTTCGTTTTTCATTCTTTCAATCACGCGCTGGAATCTGGCCACGGCCTCGGGCTTGAAGATGCCGCACACCAGCTCGTCCATGATGATGCGGCCGGTCTCGTCACGCTCGTCATCCGTGGGGCGCAGGTACTGCAGGCCGCGCGCGCTGAATTTTGCCGGGTACACCTCGCTGTTCACCAGCCAACAGGTGCCGGTGATGCCGATGCGGCGAAAGCCGCGACTGACGGCTTCGTCGGCCACCACGTCGGCGATGTGCAGCCAGGGCAGCGGCGAGCGCGGTGCCACATAGTCGAAGGCCTGGTGGATGGTGTTGTCGGGGCAGACCAGGAAGTCGGCCCCGGCGGCTGCCAGCTTGTGTGCAGAGGCCAGCGTGAGCTCGCCCACACCAGCGACATCGCCGCGGTCGAGGCAGGCCACGTAGTCTGCCAGCGAAGGCGTGTGCATGGAGACCTCGGGGTGCGCGTGTGGGCCCAGCAGCTGCGCACCTTCGGCGCAGATGGTGCGGTAACAAAGCGCTGCGCCTTCCGCGGAGCAGCCGACGATTCCGATGTGCTGGGGCATGGCGATTTCCAGAAGGAGGCAGCGGCAACAGGCCACCGCGTCACTGGATTATTGCGGCGACACGCTCCTAACGTGCCCGGTGCAGAGCAACCCCCACGATGACCAGGGCAACACCGGCGGCCTCGGCCATGGTGGGAATCTGGCCGAGCACAACAATGCCGACCACGGTGGCCACGGCCGGCAGCAGGGCCAGCAGCAAGGCAAAGGTGGCACGCGCCAGCCTGGCCATGGCCAGCTGGTCGCACACATAGGGAATGACCGAAGAACATACGCCGACGGCGAGACCCGCCGCAAGCAGGCTGATGCTGCTGAGCGCCGGCAGGGCTTGCATCAGGCCGAGCGGGCTGACCACCACAAAAGCGATGAGCATGGCAGCGGCCAACCGGTCGATGCCGCCCGAGCCGCCGTCGGCCGCAATCTTGTGGCCCAGCACGATGTACAGCATGAAGAGCAGGCAGTTGGCAAACGCATAGGCCAGGCCCAGCGGTTCGCCGCTCCAGCGAATGTCGGTGAGCAGCAGCACGCCAAGCACCGCCAGCGCCAGGGCGCCGATGTTGCGGGCAGACCGCGCGCCGGCGGCAGCCAGCAGGATGGGGCCGAGGAACTCGATGGCGCCCACGGTGGCCAGCGGCAGGCGTTCGATGGCCAGGTAAAAGACAGCGTTCATGATGCCGAGCACCGCGCCCAAGGCCAGCAGCAGCCAGCGCTGCGGCCCCGGCGCAGACAGCAGCACGCGCCAGGGCTTGCGCCACAGCGCAAACACCAGCGCCGCGGTGGCAATTCGCAGCCAGGCCACGCCCAGGCTGTCGACCCGCTGGAACAGCAGCACCGCAAACGCGGGGCCCAAGTAATGAAAAATGGCGCTGACCAGGAAATACACATGCGGCGGCAGGCGCTCCGCGAGGGCGGGCGGGGCTGCGGTGGCGGCGCTCTGGTGCGTCATGCTTGCTCCATTCACTGGAATGCAATAGTGTGCAAAACACATCGCCCGATTTGAATAACCTGCGCAAGGAAATGCCGCCTTTATGCCTTCACCAAAGCAGCCCAAACGCACAACTGCCTTTTTTGCGACGAACCCGGTGCTGGACGCCACCAACCTGCGCATCCTCAGGCAGGTCAGCGCGAACCCGCGCACCAGCGTGAAGGCGCTGGCCGCAGAGATCGGCATGTCGGGGCCGGCGGCGGCAGAACGCCTGCAGCGGCTGCATGAAGCGGGCATCATCACGGGCCAGCGGCTGGAGGTGGACCCGCGGCAACTGGGCCTGCATGTGACGGCTTATGTACGGGTGCGGCCCATGCCGGGCGAGCTGCAGAACGTGGCCGCGCTGGCGGTGGCCACGCCGGAGGTGATCGAATGCCACCGCGTCACGGGCGAGGATTGCTTCATCATGAAGGTGCTGGTGGCGCGCATCGAAGACCTTGAGGCTGTGCTGGACGATTTCCTGAAGCTGGGCAACACCACGTCTTCCATCGTGCAGTCGACGCCGGTACCGCTTCGGAGTGCGCCTTTTCCCGAGCGCTAGCGCGCCGTGGGTTGCTATCTGATTGATAGCTGGTTGCGCCCGCATCTATTGGGCTAATGGCCTGTTGAATACTTGGAACTAGTCCAGCACCAGCGTGGACGAACGCGCAAAGGTGTAGGTCAGCCCCAGGCCCACACTGCCGCCCAGGGTCTGCTGCACCAGCGGGCTGGCCCGGTTGGCGGCGCCGGCCACCGTGTCGAGGTGGGCAAAACCGAAGATGCGCAGTTGCGGTGTGAGTTCGCGCGACACCCCGGCGCCCAGGCGCCAGGCAATCAGCCCGCTTCCGGCCGTGTAGGCCGGTCGGGCGGCCGTGGCATAAGCGGGGGCCACGCCGTAAAAAGTGTCGGCCAGGCGGCGGTTGCCCAGCAGTGCGCCCACGCTGGCGTTGTAGCGCCAGCCGCCGCTGCCGCGCCACTCGTGAATCAGCCGGGGTTCGAACGAGATGCCCTTGTGGCTGAGCTTGTCATCGAGGTCAAACACGCCGCGCAGCGCAAATTCGGCGCGCGTGCTGCTGCCGTCCGGCCCCCTGCCCAGGTGCCACTTGAGGCGCGGCCCGAACTCGACCAGGGTGCCCAGGTCCGGCATGCCGCGGCGCGCATCGACCTCATCCGAAGGCGCACCAAAAGCAGCAGCAAGGCCGATATCGAACTCGAAGCGCGGCGTGTTGAGGGTGCGTATGCCCAAGCCCTCCCGGTCGGCGCGCAAAAACCTGCCGCGATAGATCAGGTAGGGCAGGGCCAGGCCGCGGCCAACCTGCTGCGAGGCACCCGGGTAAGCCTGCTGCGACATGCCCAAGCCGACCAGGCCGATTTCCCACAGAGGAAGCTGTGCGGTGCCCGCGGTGGATTCTTCAGCCACGCCCTGGATCTGCGCCAGCACAGCGGGCGGCGTGGCCAGCAACAGCAGGGCGGCCAGGCCGCAGCAGGAAGCGTGTTGAAGTTTCAAGGTGACCTCCTGGCAAGCAAGGACGGACAGATGCCGGGTGCCCCTGGCTCAGGGCGTGTTCCGCACGACAGACTCAAGCATATCGACAAGCGGATGCAACGGGCAAACGCTTCGCGTGCGCATTCGGCGACTTCAGTCACTTCCGCCGTGACCTGTGGCCCTGCTGCCACAAGTAACTTGTGGTTACGCGCTGGTGGACTGGCCGACCGACGTGATGAGCCAGGCCTGAAGCTTAAGATCGCGGGCGATGCGCCGCTTACTCTTCATCTGCAGCCGCAACCGGCTGCGCAGCCCCACGGCCGAGCAGCTGTTTGCGGACTGGCCGGGCGTGGAAACGGATTCCGCCGGCCTCGCGCCCGATGCCGAAACGCCGCTGGAGGCGGAGCAGCTCCATTGGGCCGATGTGATCTTCGTGATGGAGCGCTCCCATCGCAGCAAACTTGGCCAGAAGTTCCGGCAGCAGCTCAAAGGCAAGAAACTGGTTTGCCTGGACATTCCGGACAACTACGCCTTCATGCAACCGGAGCTTGTGGACTTGCTGGAAAAACGAGTCGCGTCGCACCTGGCCTGAAGCGGGCACGCTCTTTCTTTCATAGCTGATGACGCCCTCCAGATAAGGGCTGGTGCTCTATTTGGTCAATAAATTTGGCTTTGCCATTCACTGCGGCAACGCATACGCCAGCACGTGGTCACCGGCCTTGGTGCCGAGCGAACCATGGCCGCCAGCAACCACCAGCACATACTGCCGGCCGTCGGCACCGGTGTACGTCATGGGTGTGGCCTGGCCGCCGGCCGGCAGGCGGCTGCGCCACAGCTCCTTGCCATTGCTGACGTCGTAGGCGCGCACATAGTCGTCCAGCGTGCCGGAAAGGAAAGCCACGCCACCCGCCGTCATGAGAGGCCCGCCCAGATTGGGCACACCCATCCTGAAAGGCAGGGGAACCGGGGTGAGGTCGCGCACGGTGCCGTTTTTATGCTTCCAGATAACCTGGCCGGTGCGCAGGTCGGCACCGGCCACATAACCCCAGGGCGGCGCCTGGCAGGGAATGCCGAGCGGCGAGGTGAAGGCGCTGAGCTTGACGGCAAATGGCGCGCCGAAATTTTCGTTGAGCGAGGGCAGGCTGCCCTCCGGGCGTTCCTTGCCCTGCACCAGCAGCGAGGTGTCGTCCGGGCGCGGAACCAGCTGCGAGACAAACGCGAGGTAGGTCGGTGTGGCAAACACCATCTGGCGCTGCGGGTCCACCGCCACGCCGCCCCAGTTGAAGACGCCGAAATTGCCGGGGTAGATCAGGCTGCCCTGCGTCGAAGGCGGGGTGTAGCGGCCTTCGTAGCGCAGGCGGTGGAAGGCGATGCGGCAATACAGCTGGTCAAACATCGTTGCGCCCCACATGTCGCGCCCGGTCAGGGGCATGGGGTCGAAGCTGAGCGCCGAGCGCGGCTGCGTGGCGGCCGTGCGGTCACCTTCGGCAGCGCCTTGCGGTGCGGCTTCCTCCTTGACCGGCAACACCGGTGTGCCGCTGCGCCGGTCCAGCACAAACAGCTCGCCCTGCTTGGTGGGCTGCACCAGCGCCGGCACCACGCGGGCGCCCATGCGCAGGTCCACCAGGCTGGGCTGGGCCGGCACGTCGTAGTCCCACAAGTCGTGGTGCACCGTCTGGAAGTGCCAGCGCACGCGGCCGGTCGCGAGCTCCAGCGCCACCACAGACGAGGAGTATTTTTCGACGGCGGCGCTGCGCCGGCCGCCCCACTGGTCGGGCGGCTGGTTGCCCAGCGGCACATAGACCAGGCCCAGGGCTTCGTCAACGCTGGAGATGGACCAGCTGTTCGGCGAGTTGGGCGTGTAGGTCTGGCCGGGCGCAAGCGGTGCGGTGGCCTCGGGGTTGCCGGAATCCCAGTTCCAGACCAGCGCGCCGGTGTTCACGTCGAACGCGCGGATCACGCCCGACTGTTCCCGGCTCGAGACGTTGTCGAGCACGGTGCCGCCGACGATGATGAGCCCGCGCGCAACCACCGGGGGAGAAGTGGAATAGTAGGCACCTGGCTTGACGTTTGGCATGTGGGCCCACAGGTCGATCTGGCCGGTGCCGCCGCCAAAGCTGGTGCACACCGCACCGCTGTCGGGGTTGAGTGCAATGACGCGTCCGTCGGCCGTGGGCATGAACAGTTTGCCCGCGCAGCTGGCCGTGGTGGGGACGGCCGCGGTGGCAGCCACTGGCAGTCCAGGGCGAGAGGCCGGTGCCTGCGCGGCAGCGACAGGCGGCTGCCCCGCAGCGGCCGGCGCTGCCAGCGGGGGAGATGCCGCCTGGTAGGACAGGCCGCGGCAGGTCAGGTGCTGCAACGCCAGCTTGTCCTGGATCTGCGGGTTGTAGCGCCAGACTTCCGCGCCGGTGGTGGCGTCCAGCGCAATCACCGACTGGTGCGGCGTGCACAGGAACAGCCGGTTGCCGACTTTCAGCGGCGTGACCTGGAAGGTGGTTTCAACCGGGTCGCCGGGCTGACCGCGCAAGTCGCCCGTGCGGTACTGCCACGCCGGCTGCAGGCCGGCGACGTTGGCCGGGGTGATCTGCCGGAGCGGCGAATACCGTTGCCCGTGGCCGGTGCGCCCGTAGGCGTGCCATTCGCCGGGCGGGGTGCTGTCGGCGGCGGCACCCGACTCAGCCATGC
Organism: uncultured Polaromonas sp.; assembly: GCA_964543355.1. Taxonomy (GTDB): domain Bacteria; phylum Pseudomonadota; class Gammaproteobacteria; order Burkholderiales; family Burkholderiaceae_C; genus Polaromonas. The sequence goes on along the minus strand of CAZIYA010000018.1, from coordinate 3,931 downwards.
TGGTGGGCGCCCCGGCCGTGCCCTCGACCTGGTGCGCATCATGGAACCATGAAGCCACGCCCACCAGGGCGAACAAAGCCAGTGCCACCGCCAGCGCATGGCCGCCGCCGTACAGCGCGGGCGCGGGGGGCAGGTCGTCCCAGCGGTCGAGGTCGTAATAGGGCGAGCCCGCATCAAGGCTGCGCGTGACCCGCGGCAAAAGCAGCAGCAGGCCCAGCAGGAACAGCACATCGCCGCGCGCGGCCAGCGGCCACCAGTCCAGCCCGGCCTCCCACAACGACCAGCCCAGCGTGACGAGCACCAGCACGGCATAGGTCCACAGCGCCACCGGCTGGCGCAGCAACAGCAGCACGCCGCTCAGCAGGAAACCGGTGCCGGCCAGAACGTAATACCCCGAGCCTCCCAGCAGCGCGAGCCAGAGGCCGGCCAGGCCCACAGCCAGGCCGATGAGCACCAGCAGCAGGCCCAGGACCCGGGCCATGACAGAACGTACGCGAAGTGGCCGGGGGGTTCGCGCGCCGGGGTTTTGCACAGTTTCTCCTCAAGGCGCGGAGCGCGCGGGCTCCGGTCAACGGGCACCCGTGGTGCCAGTCGGTGAACAGGCAACCCTAAGGGCGGCCGCCAGGTCGGCCAGTCAGTGTTTGGCTGGCGCCGGTGTAGGACGCTGCATGAGGCGTCGGCCCGGGCTCAGGGTAAGCGCGAGGCTGGCTGGAAAGGCGATGGGGCAGGGTTTTCGAGGGGCTACTGTTTTCATAGCTGGCAGCGCGGCCCTTAAAGGGCCAATGCCTCTTTTTGTCTGTATTCGGCAGGCCCCAGGCTGGCGTCTACAACCCTTTTTCAACCATGTCCAGGAGGCGCTGGCCGATCTGCTGCATGTGCGGGCCAATGACCGGACCCAGCGGGCCGTCAATGACCAGCATGGCCAGGCCGTGTACTGCAGACCAGGCGAGGAACTCGGCGCCGGGCCGCTGCTCGGGCGGCATCACGCCGGCCTCTACCAGCTTGTCGAGCGCGGAGCCCAGCAGTTCGAAGGGATTGAGGCCACCGGGGCCGGCGGTGGGCGTTTCGGGCGTGGCCTGCATCAGCACGTCTGAGCGGGCAAAGGCGGTGCGGAACAAACCTGGCTCGGCCTGGGCGAAGCGCAGGTAACCGCTGCCCACCGCGCGAACGCTGGCGCGGGCAAAGTCTGCGGGCGGCAGGCCGGCGGGCAAGCTGGCCAGCTCCGCCTCCATGGCCGCGGCCACCGCGGACAGCGCTGCCGCGCGCACCGCCTGCAGCAGGGCCTCGCGGCTGGCGAAATGACGGTAGGCGGCATTGGGGGCCACACCGGCGCGGCGCGTGGCTTCGCGCAGCACCACCGCATCAGGCCCGCCCGTGCGCGCCAACTCAATACCCTCTTCCAGCAGCGCGCGCCGCAAGTCACCGTGGCGGTAGGTACTGCGGGCGGGCGGGGTCACCGGAGGGAAGGGCATGTCTTGTTTTGTTACGTTTAATGTGGACAGCGTCCATTATCTTTGCTATTCTCTTGTGGACGCCGTACACAATACCTCCGATTTTGATGTACAGCAAGCATTTCAAACATTTTGAGGAGCTGTTACGTGCAGAAGATCACCACGTTTCTGACTTTCGCCACCCAGGCTGAAGAGGCTCTCCATTTCTACACCTCGGTCTTCAAAAATTCGAAGATCGGCGATGTCCGGTACTACGGCAGCGCGGGACCGGGCGTGCCAGGTTCGTTCATGACGGGCACTTTCGAGATCGAGGGCCAGCAGTTCATGGTGCTGAACGCCGGCACGGACTTCGGCTTTGCGCCGGGCATATCGCTGTTTGTGGACTGCAAGACGCAGGAAGAAGTCGATCATCTGTGGGAAAAACTTTCCGACGGCGGCACCGTCCAGCGGTGCGGCTGGCTGCAGGACAGGTTTGGCGTGTCGTGGCAAATTATTCCCAGCGTTCTGACGAAGCTGATGGGCGACAAGGACCCGGTGAAGGCAGAGCGCGTCATGAAAGCCATGATGCAGATGATCAAGCTGGACATCAAAAAGCTTGAACAAGCTTACGCGGAGGCCTGAGCCGTGAATTACAAGGGCAGCTGCCATTGCGGCCACATCGCCTTCGAAGTGGAGGGCGAGCTCACCGGTGCCATGGCTTGCAACTGCTCGATCTGTTCGCGCAAGGGCTCGTTGCTGTGGTTTGTGCCGCGCGACAAGCTGCGCCTGCTCACGCCGGAAAAAGACATCAGCACCTACACCTTCAACAAACACGTCATCCGGCATCGGTTTTGTCCGACATGCGGCATGCATCCTTTCGGCGAAGGTGTAGATCCGCAGGGCAACAGGATGGCAGCCATCAACATCCGCTGCCTGGAAAACATCGACCTGGCCTCTGTGCCGGTACAGCACTTCGATGGCCGGTCGAAGTGATGGCTGCAAACCACAACCCCAACACGCTCACTCATCCACTGTAAAAAAGGAGATCCCCATGCTGGTCCAACCCTATCTGTTTTTTGACGGCCGCTGCGAAGAGGCCCTGACCTTCTACAAGAAGGCGCTGGGCGCCAAAGTGACGGCGATGATGCGCTTCAGCGACAGCCCGGTACCGCCCTCGCCCGACATGTGCGCCGGCGGCGATGTCGCTGCGATGGACATGAGCAAGATCATGCACGCCAACTTCGAGATCGGCGACACGCAGATCATGGCGTCGGACGGCATGGCGCAAGGCAAAGCGGAGTTCAAGGGCATCAGCCTCTCGGTCACCGCGGCCAGCGATACCGAAGCGCAGCGGGTGTTCAAGGCGCTGGGCGAAGGCGGCCAGGTGCAGATGCCCATGTCGGAAACCTTCTTCGCCCATGCCTTCGGCATGGTGGCCGACCGCTTCGGTGTTTCGTGGATGGTGATCAGCCCGAAACCTGACAAGTGAAGCCGCCCGCGCATGAAGCGCAAGCGGTAGTGCCCACGAGGCGGCGTTTGCGCACAGACCGGCCTCAAGCCACAACGAAACCCAAGGAGAAATGACATGGAAGCAGAAAAAGACAACTGCATGGAAACCAAGCCGCAAAAAGAGCACGACTGGCTGCAGCAGCTGGTGGGCGACTGGACGATGGAGGGTGAAGGCGACATGGGCCCCGGCCAGCCCGCCATGAAAAGCTCGGGCACCGAACACGTGCGCAGCCTCGGCGGACTGTGGGTGGTCTGTGAAGGCACCGGCACCATGCCCGGTGGTGGCAGCGCCGAGATGCTGATGACCCTGGGCTATGACGTGGAGAAAAAGACTTACCTCGGCAGTTGGGCCGGCTCCATGATGTCGCACATGTGGATTTATCGCGGCACACTGGACGCAGCCGGCAAGGTGCTGACGCTGGACACCGAAGGCCCCAGCTTTGCCGGGGACGGCAAGACGGCCCGTTATCAGGACGTGATCACCCTCAAGGGCAAGGACGAGCGGACACTCCACTCGCAGACACTGCAGCCGGACGGCAGCTGGAAACGTTTCATGACGGCGACTTACCGGCGCGTGAAATAAGCACCGGCCAAACACCAGGAGCCACCCATGAGTGCAACACAGCCACTGAAGCCGGCGAGGGAGCTGGCCGCCAACAACGGGATTCGTTTCCCGAACGAAAGCGCGGACTACCGCCGCGCACGCGATGCGCTGCTGGCCGAGGAAATCGAGCTCAGGCGCCATATCGAGCGCGTGGCGCAGCAGCGCCGCGAGCTGCCGCCTGGCGGCGTGCTGCCGAAGGACTACACCTTTGAGGGCGAAGACGGCCCGGTGCACTTGTCGGACCTGTTCGCAGGCAAGCAGACGCTGGCCATCTACAGCTACATGTTCGGACCCCAACGCAAGCAACCTTGCCCGATGTGCACCTCGCTGCTGTCGGCCTGGGACGGCGAAGCCGAAGATGTGGCACAACGCATCGCGCTGGTGGTGG
>CAZIYA010000017.1:0-23748 GCA_964543355.1 uncultured Polaromonas sp. | reverse complement strand
CAGGTCCTCGGGCGTCTTCACGTCGCGCTTGCTGTTGGTCATGTGGCGGAAACCGTTTTCTGCCCAGCCCAGCGCCTTGAAGCCCTTGCTGTCAAACTTGGTCAGCAGGTCCTGGCCAATGGGGCCGTCCAGCACGGCGCGTGCATGGGCCTTGTCACGGAACAGGAAAGGCACGTCCAGGATTTTGGTGTCGGGCACAAAATTCGGAACAGGGCCGGTCGATGAGAAAGCCAGTTCCTGGGTGCCGAGCTGCACGGCTTCGATGGATTCGCGTTCGCCGCCGAGCGAACCGTTGTAGAAGGTTTGAACCTTGTAGCGGCCGCCGGTGCGTTTTTCCACTTCCCGGGCGAAGGTATCGATGGCCACCCCCTGATGGGAGTTTTGCGCCGTCGAGATGCTGATCTTCATCGTTGTTTGCGCCGCTGCACCGGCCACCAGACCAAGCGCGAGCGTCAGGCCCAGCGAGAGTCTGGAAAGCGTGGGTTTAAAAAAAGTCATTCATGTCTCCTCGGTGAAAAAGGGGTTGAGGCAAAGTTGTCATACAACTTCTGATTCTCACCTCAGAGGCGGCTGCACCACATAGGGGTTTTCGCCTAAGTACTCGCCGATGATGCTGTCGAAATCTGCATCGGGCAGCAGGCCCAGCTTGCGCGCCCGCGCGGCGTGGATGCTGGCGGGCCAGCTGGTCACAATTTTTGCAATCACGGGGTCCGGCGTCCAGTCAATCAGTGCCGCCACCTCCTTGCCAGCGACATGTTCGAGTGCTGCGGCCATCTCGCCCGGTGTTGTCTTGAGCGCAGGCAGGTTGATGGCTGTGCGTGCGCCCCAGTCGGCGTCGCTGGCTTCTGCCGCCCGCACCAGCCCCTCGACGGTGCGACGGGGCGAAGACAGCGCTACCAGTGTTTCAGGGGCTACGGGACAGACAGCCCGAACGCCTGCCAGCGGCTCGCGAATCATTCCGCTCAAAAAGCTGGATGCGGCGCCGTTGGGTTTGCCGGGACGCACGCTGACAGTCATCAGCCGTACATTGCGTCCGCGAATAAATCCTTTGCGCGCATAGTCCGCCACCAGTTGTTCGCCTATGAACTTCTGGATGCCGTAGCTGTTTTGCGGTGTCGGCAGCGTCGTGTCTTCAATCACCTCCGGCAGGGGCTGTTCCGGCGAGTTCCCGAAGACGGCCAGGGAACTGGCAAACACCAGGGTGGGGGAGGTCTTCTGCCGGCGGCAGGCCTCCAGCAGCGCACGTGTGGCGTCCAGGTTGCTGCGCATGCCCAGGTCAAAGTCGGCTTCGCATTCGCCGCTGACCGCGGCAGCCAGATGGAAAATCACGTCCGTGTCTTTCGTGATCACCTGACTGGAGGCGCTGGCTGATTCGAGAAGGGTATTCAGATCCCCTTCGATGGCCTGCACCCGGCTGTCAGCCAGCAGATCCGCGGGCGGTGCCGCGCGATCAAGCAGGGTCAAGCCGGTAATCGGTTGCGCCGGCTGGCCGGCCAATGACAGGACGCCTTGCTGGAGCAGGGTGCGGGCCAGCCGGACGCCGAGAAAGCCGGCGCCGCCGGTAATGACAATGTTCATGGATGGAGCCTTTGCCTGTGCGTTGATGGTCATGCCCGTGTCGGAGCGTTTGCGCGGCAAGTCTAGCGCGAAGAGGCTGCATGGCGGGCGGGCCCCTGCCTTGCTGCCATGCGCCTTGTGGGCTGCTGGCAGCGCGGCACAGGCTAAATGGTGGCTTCCGTTCTGCTCACCGGGGCGGTTTTCACTTTGGAGGTGCTTCCCAGAAGCCAGAGGTTCAGGGTTTCATGGCGGCCGATGATCTGCGCGCAAACAATCGGGCCGAAGATGCCGGCGACGACACCCGGTGGCAACAGGGCATAGGTGTCGGTCACCCCCATTTTGTGAAGAAAGATCCGGCTGCCCGCGGTGAAGAAGACATGCAGCAGGTAAATGGCAAAGGAATAGGCACCGATGTAGGCCAGGGGGCGGGACTCCCAGCCGCTTCGAAGCAGCAGCAAGCCGGCTGAAGCGCCGATGGCCAGCGAAACCAGCGCCGACACGGCATGTTGCTCCTTCACGTATTGCGGAAGCAGCAGGACAACTGCCAGGCTCGCGATGAGCGCTGCGGCGGCCAGAACACGCGGGACAGAACCGCGGATCTCGAAACGTTTGCAGGCCAGTCCGGCCAGGAAAAACGGCATCAGATAAAGTGCGCCGCGCACACCAAAATAGTGGGGAAAATCAGGCAGTGCGAAAAGCACAGCGCTGACTCCCCAAACCAGTGCAAAACCAGCCATCGTGGACAGAATTTTCAGGTGTTCGAGAAGAATGACCACCAGAAAGATAACGAACAGGGCTTCAAGAAACCAGAAGTGACCCACCGGCTGGATATGCAGCAGCCACCAGTTGTTCACGCTGGCGTTGGCACCCGGTGTAAGGGCCTGCACGATGGCGTAAAAGGTTCCGACGGTCAGGAGGGGCAGCAGGAGACGCCTCACCTTGCCCTTGACGAATCCCGGCGCGTTTCCCTGGTAAGGGCGAAATGCGTAGACATAGCCCGATATGAAAGAGAACAGCGGCATCCGGAAATAGGCAAGCATGTCGTTGAACGTTCCCAGCCCGTGCCCTTCCGGAAGTTTCAGGCCCTCTGCCGGCGTGGCGCCTACGGTGTGAAAGAACACCAGCAGCATGCAGGCGATACCCCGCAGGGTATCCACCTCCATGCTGCGTTTCATCTTCGTTCCTGCCATCAGTTCTTTTTCCTTTACCAAAACAAGCTGTCAAGGGTAAGCCCGGTTGCGTCCATATCGGCTTTCCGTCTCGAAACTTGTGAGGTCAAACTGTTGCAACTCGTATCTGTGTGGAAGTGTGCAAATGAGGCTGACGTGAAACGTAAGCATCCGCCTACACGGCGCTTGCCCGTTTCCTACGTCAGGTATGCGGCACGGTCGATTGCGCTTCTTGACGAGGTCCGTCATTCTTCAGTGATTGCTGCGTACTGCAGCGGATAAAGTCAAAAATAAATGAGCACAGGGACGCCGGATGCAACCATGAAGACCCATATGCCGTCCCAGAACGGTGATGCTGCGCGCTACCTGCACTTGATTGAACAAACCGGGGCTCTTGAGCGCCACATCGACCTGCTGCAATGGCTGCAGGGAGATGTGCAGGACTATCTCCCGCACGACATCCTGCTGGTGGGGTGGGGCGACTTCCGCGAGGGCACGCTGCGGCACGACATCCTGTCGGATCTGCCGGGCGCGAGGTCGTACAGCGCGGGCACGGACAGCCTGCCTTTTTTGCTCGGAAAATTTCACGATCAATGGCTCGCAGCCGGGAGAAGGCCCTGCAGGCTGAGCTTTCACGAGTTTGACTATTTGCTGGGCAGTGCCAGCCTGCCGGGATCGTTCACTGCTGCAATGCGTGGCATGCGTACCGCGTTGATTCACGGGTTGTGTGACGAGAGGAGCGGGCATGAGTGCCTTTATGTACTGCTGGACCCGGAAGATATTTCGGTCGAGCCTGCGAGTACGGCGCTCGGGGTGCTGATGCCTTGCATCGACGCGGCGTTGCGCCGGATCACACTGCTGCCGCAGCAGCGCAGTACAGCTTCAAGGCCGGTACGAAATTTGCAAGAAGACGTCTGTGGCTTGAGTGAACGCGAAACCCAGATCATGGCCTGGGTGGCCATGGGGAAAACCAACTCGGAGATTGGAACCATTTTGAATATCAGCGGATTCACGGTGAAAAATCACATGCAGCGCATCTTCCAGAAACTCAACGTCTTCAGCCGCGCACAGGCTGTCTCCAAAATGAAGCAGGTCTCGCTCGATGGCTGATACCAATCAGGCTGCTTCCGCGTCGGCCTGGCTGACCAGCCGCGAGCCGCGCTCCGCGGGGCTGGGCAGGAGCAATGTCTTTACGGTGATCGAAGCCGCCCTGGACCCGCTGGTGCTGGTGTTCTCGCTCTGGGCGTTGGCCTTTTACTTCGAGAATTCGATAAGCCCGTCCTATCTGATCCTCTCGATCATTGTTTTCTCATTGACCTTTCCGGGAACTTCTCAGCTTCGCCTGCCAATCTGGCGGGTACTTTTCAATATCGCCTTTCACTGGCTCTGGATTGCGGGCCTGTTGCTGCTGACAGGGTATGCAACGGAATCGTTCTACAAATTTTCGATGACCGTTATCGGTCACTGGCTGTGGCTGGCTCCGTTGGCCCAGGCAGGAGCGCATCTGGCGCTGAGAGCCGCAGCGCCGCAGCTGCTGAAACTCCAGGGGCCACCCTGCAAGGCCGTGATTGTGGGCATGAACGACCAGGGAGCTTCCCTGGCTGAACAAATTACCGGCTCCCAATACTCGGGCATTGAACTCCTGGGCTTCTTTGATGATCGCGGTGAAGAGCGCAGGGGAATGCAGGGCGAACATCCGCTGATCGGAAAAATCGATGAACTGCCGGCCTACGTCAAACGGCACAAGATCCACTTCATCTACCTGTCCCTGCCCATGGCAGCTAGGCCGCGCATCCTTCAGGTGCTGGACGGCCTCAAGGACACGACGGCTTCCATCTATTTTGTCCCGGACATGTTTATCACCGACCTGATCCAGGGCCGCAGTGATTCGGTATGCGGTGTCACCGTGATATCGGTTTGCGACACACCGTTTCGGGGTGTCAACGGTGCGCTCAAGCGCGGCAGCGACATCGTGTTGTCTTTGCTGATTCTTCTGCTGATTTTCCCGGTCATGCTGGTGATCGGGCTGCTGGTGAAGCTGGACTCGCCGGGGCCGGTCATTTTCAAACAGCGGCGGTATGGCCTGGATGGCGAACAGATACTGGTCTACAAGTTCCGTTCCATGGCCGTGACGGAAGACGGCGGCGCGATTCGGCAGGCACAGAAAAACGACTTGCGGGTGACGCGATTGGGGGCTTTCCTGCGCAAGACCTCGCTCGATGAATTGCCGCAATTCATCAATGTATTGCAGGGACGCATGAGCATCGTGGGACCCCGGCCGCACGCGGTGGCGCATAACGAGATGTATCGCACCCTCATCAAGGGTTACATGGTCCGCCACAAGGTTAGACCCGGAATCACAGGCTGGGCCCAGGTCAACGGCCAACGCGGCGAAACAGACACGCTGGACAAGATGCAGGCGCGAATCGATTGCGATCTGGATTACTTGCGCAACTGGTCCCTGCAACTGGATTTTTTCATCATCCTGAAAACAATACGCCTGGTCTTCAAAGACAGCTCTGCGTATTGAATGCCTGCGAATTTCATTAGGGCGAAAGAGCTATTGCTTCAGTCACCTCCACAACCGTAATATTCATGCGCACCATCTACCCATACCTTCCGGCACCCCGAGCGGGCCGCCCGGTGTTCACGTTTTGCCTTATCCGGCAAGGGGGTTTCCTTTGATCTCTTGTCGCACACTCATTCCTTTCCCACTGGCGGTGCTCGGATTTGTTCCTTGCATGGCTCTCGCGGACGACCTCGACACGCTCCAGTTTCAGGCCGGCCAGTCTTTCGAACGCGACAGCAACGTGTTCCGGCTGTCGGATTCGGCCAATACGCAAGCCGTGATCGGGTCGCCCACCCGCTCGGACACCATTGCTGTCACAACGCTGGGGTTCAAGTTGAACAAACCTTACGGTTTGCAGCGCTTCGAGCTGGATGTCAACGCCCAGGACTATCACTACCAGCGGTTCTCCCATCTGGACTTTACGGCGCTCAACTACGCCGCAGCCTGGCGATGGAGTTTTACCCCGGCCCTGCATGGGAATCTGACTTCCGACCGGAAGGAATACATCGACACCGCAGCAGACGTGCAGAATTTTGGCCAGGTCAGCCATCGAACCACCCGTTCGACGGTGTTTGATGCCGAGTACGAGGTCGACGGCGCCTGGCGTCTGGTGGGCGGCGTTTTTGACCGCAGCAGCAAGAGCAGCGAGGCTTCCACCTTCGAAGCGGATACCCATGTCGAAGGTGCGGAAGCCGGTGTGCGTTATGTCTTTCCCTCCAACACTTCCATGGCGTATCGCTTCAGGAACGGCGACGGTGACTATCCAGGCCGTCCCCTGTCACCGGTGTTCGCCCGCAGCTTCAGGGACCGGGAACACGAGTTCCGGCTGGACTGGGCGCCCACCGCGAAGACCATGGTGCGCGGCCGGCTGTCACATTTCGACCGTTCGCACGACGACCTTGCCGCGCGGGATTTTTCCGGCGTCGTCGGTCAGGTGGATGCGACCTGGGCTGTCACCGCCAAAACCGCCATCGCGGCCGGTGCGGCACGGGAGCTGGGCAGTTATCAAACAGCGACGACCAGTTATTTTGAGGGCCACCGTTTCTTCATTGCGCCGACCTGGAAGCCAACGGAAAAAACGGCGCTCCGGGCACGGTATAGCCACGGCGTGCGCGATTACAACGGAGCCCTTCCAGGCTTTGTGGAAAGCAGCCGCCGTGACACCACGAAGCAGGCTTCCCTGGCATTCGACTGGATGCCCTGGCGCGCGCTCAAATTGACCGCGTCGCTTCAGCGCGACAGGCGCACCTCCAGCGAACCGGGTTTTGATTACCGGAGCAATACGGTCGGTCTCTCAGCGCTCGCCAGTTTTTGATGGGCCTGACAGCTTGATCTTTTTTGCCATGACCATTCCAGAGGTATCTCCATGACCCCCCTCATTCGTTATTTCGCGACAGCATTGCTGATTCTTCTTTCAACTGCAGGATTTGCACAAACCGCTGCTCCGCTGCAGGCCACAGCTGCACCCGTCGCGGCTGCGGCGCCCGGCGAACAGGCTTCGGGGCCAGGCAAGCAGGACTACCGGCTGGGCCCCGGCGATGCCATCGGTGTTCAGGTCTACCAGAGCCCCGATCTGTCGGTGGACGCCCGCGTTTCTGAAAGCGGCGTGATCAGTTATCCCTTGGTGGGTAGCCTGCAGCTTGGCGGGTTGACCATCGCCGAGGCCGAGAAGAAGATCGCCGATGCTCTGCGCGCCGGCGGTTTTGTCAAGGTCCCGCAGGTCAACATCATTCTGCGTCAGGTGCGGGGCAACCAGGTGGCGGTCCTGGGGCAGGTGAGCCGGCCGGGCCGTTTTCCGATCGAGACCACCAATACGCGTGTCAGCGACATGCTGGCCGCAGCAGGGGGCACCACACCCACTGGTGACGACGTGCTGATTCTCACAGGCCAGCGCGATGGCAAACCGTTCCGCAAGGTCATCGATATCCCGGCGCTTTTCCTGAACGCCAAATCGGATGAAGACATCCCGGTGGTCGCCGGCGATACCCTGTATGTCAACAAGGCGCCCGTGTTCTACATCTATGGCGAGGCGCAGAAGCCCGGCCCCTACCGCATAGAGCGCGGCATGACAGTCATGCAGGCCCTGGCACAGGGCGGTGGCCCGACCGCGCGCGGTAGCCAGAACCGGCTGCGTATTCATCGGCGCGATGCAACAGGCAAGGTGGTGGAAGCGGTGCCTCAGCTCACCGACCTGGTCCGGCCCGAAGACGTGATTTATGTCCGTGAAAGCATCTTTTGACCATGACACTCCATCAATTCCTCCTGATTTTGCGGGCGCGCTACCTGGTGGCCCTGTTCATTCTGGTCGCCACGGTGCTGGCCGCGCTTGGGGTCAGTTTGCTGCTTCCCGCCAAATACACGGCGCAGACCGCGGTACTGGTGGACATCCGCTCGCCCGATCCGCTGGCCGGGACCGCAGTGCCCGGCGTGGTTGCACCGAGCTACATGGCCACGCAGGTTGACATCATCGGCGGTGATCGTGTTGCGCGGCAGGTTGTCAAGACGATGAAGCTGGACCAGGTCCCGGGAATCAAGGAGAAGTGGCAGGAGGCAACGGAGGGCCGCGGGGAGCTCGACGCCTGGCTCGCCGGCTCCTTGCAGCAAGGGCTGGATGTGCGGCCCGCCCGGGAGAGCAATGTCATCAACATCACCTACAAGGGCAATGATCCTGAATTGGCAGCGACAACCGCCAATGCATTTGCGCAAGCCTATCTGGACATCACCCTGGCGCTCAAAACCGAACCTGCACGGCTTTATGCGGAGTGGTTTGACGAGCAGACCAAAGCCTCGCGCGCGAAGCTGGAAGAAGCCCAGGCCCGCCTGTCGGAATACCAGCAAAAAGCCGGCATTGTTTCAAGCGACGAGCGTGTGGACTACGAAACCACCAAGCTGGCGGAAATCTCGTCCCAGTTGACTACCGTGCAGGGGGAAACCACAGACAGCCAGAGCAAACGCAATTCCCGCGGCGATACTGTCGCCGAGGTGATGCAGAGCCCCCTGATCAATGGCCTGAAAACCGACATTGCACGACTCGAAGCCAAGGTCCAGGAATCCAGGTCGCGCCTGGGCGCCAATCATCCAGAGCGGCAAAGCCTCGAAGCCGAACTGGCATCCCTGCGCAGCCGCCTGGCCAGCGAAGTGGGGCGTGTCACGAATTCGATCGAAACGACCTATCGCGTGGGCAAGGACCGTGAACGGGAGCTGCAGGGAGCGCTTGCGGCGCAGAAAGCACGGGTCATGCAACTGAACAAGGAGCGCGATGAGCTGAATGTGTACCGGCGCGATGTCGAGTCGGCCCAGCGTGCCTACGAGACGGTGACGCAGAGCGCGTCGCAGACCCGCTTGCAAAGCCTGTCCAACCAGACCAATGCAGTCCGCCTCAATACCGCTACGCCGCCTTCCGCACCCTCCAGCCCGAAACTGCTGCTCAATCTGCTGATTGCAGCTTTTGGCGGAACCCTTCTGGGAATTGCCTGCGCCGTATTGCTTGAACTGATGAATCGCCGGGTGAGGTCCACCGAAGATCTTGTGCAGATGCTGGACCTGCCGGTGCTGGCCAGCATTGTTTCCAGTGCGGGGATGGCCCGACTGCCCGGCTCGCATCGTCTCACACTAGGAAGGTCCACATGAACAGAGCTACGCCCCAGATGATCAGGTCAGTGCCGCTGACCGTGCCCAGCAAACCCGCCACGGGCGCCGGGCGTTCCATCGGCACCATCCTGGTTGATGCGGGACGGCTTTCACCGCCGGATGCCCAGCGCATCCTGGATTTCCAGCGCGAACGAGGCGTGCGTTTCGGCGATGCCGGCATTGCCCTGCGCCTGTTGAGCGATGACGATGTCCGGTATGCCTTGTCCATCCAGTTTGGCTACCCGTACCTGGCCCGCGGCAGCACCCTGAGCCGGGAGCTGGTGGCAGCCTACCAGCCCGGTAGCCGTCCTGTGGAACAGTTGCGTGAGCTGCGCAGCCAGTTGATGCTGCGCTGGTTCGACACTGGCGCAGACCGAAGGGGGCTGGCCATTGTCAGCGCGGGAGCCGGCGACGGGCGAAGTTATATTGCCGCCAACCTCGCCATTGTTTTTTCACAACTGGGGGAGCGCACCCTGCTTGTTGATGCCGACATGCGTGCGCCCCGTCAGCATCACCTTTTCAATCTTGGCAGGACGGCGGGGCTGTCGGACATGCTTGCCGGCCGTGCAGGCCTGGAGGCGGTAGTTGGCATTGAAACCCTGCAGGACCTGTCGGTGTTGCCTGCGGGCGCCATTCCGCCGAATCCGCAGGAGCTGCTTGGCCGCCAGGATTTCTCCAAGCTGCTGCAGTCTCTGGGCGAGGATTTCAGCGTCATCATCATCGACACCCCGCCTGCCAGCAAGTGTGCGGATGCGCACACGGTGGCGGTGCGTGCCGGCGCTGCGCTGGTGGTGGCGCGGCAAGACAGGAGTTCTGTGCCGCAGCTGGCCCAGTTCACGAACGGCCTGCGGCAGTTTGGTGTGGCCCTGGTCGGCTCGGTTCTCAATGATGTCAAATTCGCCACTGCATCAACCAGTGCCTCCAACTGAGCGCGGCCGCCGCAAGCGCTCCGCCTGCGGCATCGGCCATGAGATCGCTCCAGCTGGCTGTCCGGCCTGGCAGATAGGCCTGGTGCCATTCATCCATGACGCCGATCAAGAGAGCGCCTGCGATGCAATAGAAGGCTCTGGACCAGCCACGCTTGCCGGTCGCGAGGCCGAAGGCCCCACCCATCCCTGCAAAGGTCACCACATGCGCCAGTTTGTCCCATGGAGAAGGAAACAGTCCCACGGCAAAAGCCTGGGCGCCAAGTGCATACAGGCCCGCGCCGGCCAAAATCACGGTCATGGCGGCCAGCAAGCGGACGTTTCTCCGCAAAATCCGGCTACCGGAGATGCCCGCCTGACTTTCCATCAGAAAAACACACCCGGTGTCGCATCTGGAAACGGGAGGGCCGCATGATGCGTGGTGGCCTTGATGCCTGTGCGGACTGGCGGGAACGCTGGGATTATCTGGTTCGCAAAATCGAGCGTGTGCAAACCGCGGCGCAGGAGCAGCAACTGCTGGCCCGGCTGGGTCAGCCTGATGGTCCTTTCGTTCTGGCTTTCGCCAACGCGCATGCCATGAATTCGCTGGCGAATTCCGTACCATTTTTTGATGCCTTGCGTTCGGCAGACATGGTGCTCCGGGACGGCTCGGGCATGGCCACGCTGTTCAAGCTGCTGCGCCTGCAGCCCGGGCTCAATCTCAATGGAACCGACCTGATCCCGCAGTTGCTCCGGCAGTTCGACGGCCGCTGCATTGCTTTTTATGGAACGCAGGAACCTTACCTGCAACGTGCTTTGCAGCTGGGTGCCCGGGAGTTTGCCCCGAACAGTCGCTTTGTCAGTGCCCATGGTTTTCATGATACCGGTGTTTATGCGGGTCTTGCCCTTTTGCACCAGCCGGCCCTGATCGTGCTCGGCATGGGTATGCCGCGGCAGGAGGAGGTGGCTGCTGCCCTGCGTTCGGTTCTGACTTTTCCCTGCCTTATTGTTTGTGGTGGGGCCATCATTGATTTTCTGGGTGGCAAGACGCCTCGCGCCCCGATGTGGATGCGCCGCAAGGGCCTGGAATGGGCCTTCAGGCTGGCGATGGAGCCGCGCCGCCTGTTCCAGCGTTATGTGATCGGCAACCCCCTTTTCCTGACGCGGGCCCTGCGTCTGGCATCCTTGCGCCGGGCTTGAGCCCCTGCACTGCGGCACCCGGCTTTGAGTCGCCGGGGTCAAGGTGCAACGGAAGCATTGCCGGAGGGCGGCTCCCAGCGGTTGTCCACATCGGGTGTGCAATCGTCCTTGACTATTCTTCCCGGGTTGCCCATCACTACGGAGCGAGGTGGAATGCTCTCGAGAACATAGGCACCGCCGGCTATCCGGCTGCCCTTGCCGATGGTGACACCGCCCACCACAATCGCGTGCGGACCGATCCAGACCTCGTCTTCGATGACCGGGTAGGTCGTGAACCGGACCCCTTCACTGTCGATTTGATCGCGCTGCCCCAGGGTGACGCCGTGAAAGAGGGTCACATTGCTGCCGATGCGCGCATCCGCAGTGACCACAATTCCGCGTCCATGGGTCAATGCCAGCCCTGCTGCAACAGCCGTGCGCCAGGGAATTTCAATACCCGCCCACTGGCTTGCGAGGCCATGCAACAAGCGCGCGGGGACAAAGAAAATCCACCGCACGGCAAGAGGAAGTTGCTGCGTGGCCTGGCAGAAGCGCAGGGTCACCACGACGCGATATGCCTGGCGGAAGAAGAAGCCTTTGAGCACCAGCCACCAACTGAAGCGCCCAAACTCGCGGTAGGTATCTGCCTTCAATGCATCCACAGCGGTTTGCCCATCACTTTCCCGGAGGGGCTGTACTTCCCGGAGAACCAGGCCACCGAACTTTGCAGGCCTTCCGGATAAGGTGTCCATGTCAGGCCGAGCGTTTGCGCGGCGCGGCTGGCGTTCAGGTGAATATGTTGTGCCCACAGCCGGAGCAGCCCCGGCGGCATTGGGCTGGGCAGGGCGGTGTGTTCTTTTCCCAGAAGCTTCAGCAGCGGCTGCGCCAACTTGAGCGGGGGCCCTGCCAGCCAGGCGTCAAGCTGCAACTGCCGCCGTGAAATACGCCTTACCGGCGTGGCGTCCAGCGCGAGCGCCAGATCCACGAAGAAGTCGTTCCAGCGAGGACTGTCGGGGGCCGCCAGGTTGAAGGCAGGCGATTGCCCTGGTTCGACCGGCAGCCGCAACGCAGCCATCAGTGCCTGGCAAACGTCGTCCACATGAACCAGGTTTGACCAGCCATCACCTGCGGCGCCCAGATCCCCCAGGCGCCCGGAATGCAGCCATCGTCCTGTCCGGCCCACCCAGAGTTCGCTGCCCGGCCCGAAAACACAACCGGGCCGCAGGATCACCGCCTCACCGCGCTGGCGCACGTAAGTCGCCAGATGCGCTTCGGCCTCACATTTGGCGCGACCGTACCATCCCAGCGCTGGATCGAGCGGTGCGTCTTCATGGACCTCGCCTTCTGCCGGCCCGTAAACCGACATGGTACTCAAGTGAACAATCCTCGGGCAGCCGGCGGCCAGACCCGCTTGCACGAGTGCGTCAGCACCTCCGGAAATGGAGACGGCGTCACCGGCGACGCAATTGACCACCGCGTCAAAGCTCTTGAGTGCCGCCGTGAGAGCAGGAACATCGCGCGTGTCCAGTGTCATGGCGTCAGGAGAAGCGGTCACATGGCTACGGGACGCACCTACCGGCACGGCCCAGCTTGTGTTTTTGAGCAACTCCATGAGCCGATGGCCGATGTGCCCGGTGGCGCCCAGTACCAGTACCCTCATGCAGCCACCTCGAGGAGTTCGGTGGGATGGCCCGCCTGGAGCCTGCGCGAGAGCGTATCGCCCAGCCTCAGCGACAGTGCAATGAGTGTGAGCGTGGGGTTGGCCTGGCTGGAGGTGGGAAATACCGCGCTGCCTGCGATGAAAAGATTGTGCACGGAATGCACCTGGCAGTCGGCATTGACGACACTGGTGCGTTCGTCGTGGCCCATGCGTGTGGTGCCGATGTGATGGCCTCCATAGGCCCCGAAACGCATGAGGTCCTCCTCCAGGGTTGAACGGTTGTATTCAAGGCGGGCGGTACCGCTTTGCTCGAATTCCCGGGCGAAGACGTCCAGGGTTTTCTGGACGGACTCGATGTCTGCCTGGCTGTAGCGCCAGTCCACCAGCAATTGCGGCATGCCGAGGGCGTCCATTTTTTCGCTGAGCATGACGCGGCTGCTGGCCTGCGGCAGTTGCTCCCCATGCATCTCCAGACTGAAGCGGTTGGTGCGGTTGCGCAGGATCACAGAGGGGAATTTCCGGCTCGCAAGGGTTCGGTGGGTCACCCAGTGGCCCAGAAAGGCGGCGGTGTCGATGGGATCGGTCAGCACATTGAGCAGATGGCGTGTGTAGGTGCCCAGCGTGGGCGGCTTGCCGTCGTGCAGCCGTTTGCCGTATTCGTAGCTGATCAATTTGCGTGCCAAAAACAGTCCGGACAACACGCCGCTGCGGTGCGCGGGGTCGGTGATGCGCGGAAAATGCAGGCGGCCGACCGCGTTTGCCAGACCCAGGTCCCGCTGCTCGCCGGCCGTGACCGACAGGCGTCGCCGGCAATACACCCCTTCGGGTGCCAGTTCGTACCCATGCCGCACCCCGCCCGGCGCGCCGTGGACTGTCAGCATGCCGACGTTACCGGCAATGTGGCACATGTAATAACGACCCACCACGTCGTGGTGATTGCCTATGCCTGCAGGCGCCACATCACGCGAAGCCAGCAGCAGACGCGCAGTTTCCAGGCCCCCCGCAGCCAGCACGGCTGCGCGGGGTGCCACCGAAAACCGTTTGCCGGCCAGCGTGGCCACCTCGATCGTGCGCACGGCACGGCCGTCCGGCTGCAGGCGAATGCCGGTGCAATTGGCCCCGAGCAGAACTTCTACACCGGGTGCCAGCTGCAGCCGCTTGGCATAACGGGTTCCGAAGTGGGTGGGACAGGAGAAACGTTCCAGCCCGCTTGTGCGGACCCGGGTGCTGTTGAAGCCACGGATCAGGGGGGCGACATCCGGGCCGAGCGCCTCCTCGGCGTTGTAGCTGAAGCGGCCAGCCTCCGCCAGGGCATTGGCCCCGGGGTAGTAGGGCAACAGATCTTCGTACGACAGCGGCCAGCCGCTGTGGGGGACATGGTCGCGTCTTTCGAAGTCGATCGGGTCAAACGGCATGCAGCGTCCCCCCCAGATGGCGGTCGAACCACCCAGGCGCCGCTGACGGTATTTGTCCGGTGGGCTGTGCAGGTGTTTGTCGGCGATTTCTCCCTCATAGAGCGATTGGGTTTTTTCATCCGCTTTAAGGAATCCGGATTCCAGCATCAGCACTGAAAATCCTTTCTCCGACAAGGCCAGCGTGAGTGCGATACCGGCCGGACCGCCGCCCACGACGCAAACGTCGGCCTGCAGGCATGCACCGTGGGGGATGCTGTTGGCACTGGAAATCAAAATGAGGCCTCCTCGATCGGTTTGCTGCTTTCCAGCGGCTGGCCGGCAATGCCGAAATAGCGACTATGGATGCGCGCGATGCTGGCGGAAAAACGCCTCAGTGAAAACTGCAGGTCATACAGTGTGCGCCCATTGCGCTCAAGGGATTCCCTCAGCGCGGGCTCCTGGAGCACTCGCTGCAGGGCTGCAGCAAGCCCGGCCACATCGCCGGGCTGGACGAAGCAGGCATTGACGCCATCCGTCAATACGAAAGGGATTTCCCCGACCGGGCTGCAGACAACGGCCACGCTGTTGGCCATCGCTTCCAGGATGACCAGGGGCAGGCCTTCGTCATAGGAGGCAAGCACCAGCACATCGGCACGCGCCATCAGGCGCGACACCTGCTGCTGGTCCGACCATCCTGCAAAGCGGACAAAGCCGTCTATGCCCAGTTTTCGTGCCTTCTCCTGGTAGCTCCCGACGTCGCCGCCGCCGGCGAAGGTCACTTCCAGCCGGGCAGGGTCGAAGCCGGGCACAGCCATTGCGTTCAAGAGGTCGGACACGCCTTTGCGTTCCGTCAGGTTGCCGACAAAAAGGATGCGCTGCACCTCCTGCGCGGCCGCATCGCGCCGCGGCTCGGTGGGCTCCGGAACACCATTGATGACAACCTCGATGCGGCTGGCAGGGACTTTGAGTTCCTCGCAGACGAAGCGCCTGGCCGCGCTGCCCAGTACCACACAGCAGGAGGGCAGGGAAAAAACCCAGCGTGCCAGGGCCTGCAACGGACGCGGCCAGACCCCGTAGGCGTGGTGCAGCTGTGCCGCGTGTAAATGCAGCACCACCGGAACACCGAGGGTACGGCACAAGGCGATGACCGCGGCTTTCCTGAAAAAACTCAATCGTTCGGCCATGTTCACGTGCACGCCGGCCAACAGCCCATTGAACCTTCCGCGCAAGATTTTCCCCAAGGCCGCGGCCAGGACCCAGGAGGAATAGAGTGCATTGGCGCCGCCGCGGGTGTCCAGCGGCCGCAGTTCGGCGGTACCGGCCGGCGGATTGAAGGCTTGCGCCTGGATGAGGTAGTCCGCCACCTTGAACATGCCGCCCCCTTTTGGCGTCCAGGGGCAGGCGATGTAGATGTAGCTGCCGTCGCGTGTGCGTGCGGATGCAGGGGATGTCGATTTGTTTGTGGTCATGGTTGTTTCCCGGGGTGCGAGTAAGAGAGCGCCTGCGGCCGGAAGAGGGTGCGTTTTAGAAAGGTGGTCATGGGCCGTTCCAGCCACAGATAGGACATGCAGCCTGAGACAAGCACCGCAAGGCAAACAGCCGGCACGATCACCAGGCTGCTGTGCACACCGAGTTGCCTGAGAACCAGCACCGCGGCGGGAACCACGAAGGTGTGCGAGAGGTAAATGGAATAGGAGGCATCGCCCAAAAATGAAAGGGCGGCGGCAGGACGGGTGCGCGCCGTCCAGGGTTCCAGCCAGACAGCCCCGAGAACCACAAGCGCGGCTCCCATGCCCCAGGCCAGGAAGCGGTCCGAGGCGGCATCCCTGCCCAAGCCGAACATCAGCACCAGGCCGGCCAGGATGGCGAACGGCCCCATGGCCGGAGACACCTTGCGGTAATGCAGCCAGGCATGGGCGATACAAATCCCCAGGATGAACTCGAACACGATGGACTGCGCGTAGAAAGCCAGCGGAACAAATCCCGGGGCAAGACGTCCGGCGAGAAAAATCAACAAGAAAGCGAACAGGCAAAACCTGATGCGTGGTGCCCCCAAAGCCAGGGCCAGGGCGAAGACGGCGTAAAAAAACATTTCGAAATTCAGCGTCCAGCCGACCGGGAGCGTAGGCTCGATCAGTCCCCAGGGGCTGATGGCCGGGATGAAGAGCAGCGATGCCGCCAAGTGTCCGGACTCCACCGATGACCTCACTGCCAGACCGGGAAGCGCCAGCAGCAGGGCCACTTTGAGAAATGTGTGGAACCAGTAGAGAGGCGCGATCCGCAGCAGCCGGCGCTTCATGAACCCCCAGGCTGCCTGCAGGCGGGAAAGGCCGTCGGACGGGGACGCGCGAGTCGACATGGCCATGACAAAGCCGCTGATCACGAAAAAGATATCCACCCCGGCTGAGCCGTTCGCCCAGTAGTAGCCGTGTCCCTGGCCTGTCATGTGGATCGAAATGGCCTGCGTGGTGTGCACCACCACCACCAGCATCGCCGCGACGAACCGGAGGATCTGAACACCGGTGAACTGTGTCATGCGCGATTGAAAGGGCTGCGCCAGGCCCTAGCGGACGGCGCTCCATGCCGTCTGCGGAAAAGGACCAAAGGGTTCCCGGAGGATGCGGCTGGAGATGGCCTCCCGCGCAGGACGCTGTGGCCGTACCAGCCCACGCACCAGGCCCGCTGCATTGAAGCACCAGGACACCACCGAATACAGCGCTTTGTCCAGGGACCGTTTTCGCCAGGTCATCAGCGCCACGGGCGCGATTACGAGCATGAATAGCCAGGCCAGGCGTGAAAGCGCAGGCAAGGGCCAGAAAGGAACACTGGCAAGAAGCGCCCACCACAGCAACACAGCGAGGTAAAGGCGCAGCTCGCTCAGGCCCTGCAACACCAGGCGCATGCGCGGCTGGCCGGCCGCAGCACGGACCAGTTCGCCCAAACCGCAGATGTAACGGCTGCGCCAGCGCTGCAACAGCAGGCGATAGGGTGGTGCATCGTGGCCGAAATGATCGGCAGCATCGACTGGCAGACGCCACAACTTCCAGCCCAGCGTGCGCAGCCGTATCGCCAGGTCGAATTCTTCGTAACTGTGCAGGTTGCGGTCTGAAAAATAACCGGCAGCTTCGATGGCATGGCGCCTGTAGAGGCCGCCTCCATCAAGCCGGTCGACCTGGCCGGGTGACCGGTGCACCGAGGCGCGCTCTGCCCGCGCACGGTATTCCAGGCTCTCGGTGTTCAGTTCGACGACGTGACCGCCGACGCCGGCGACTTCCGGGTGTTCTGACATGAAGGCCAGGGCGCGCTCCAGGAAACCTGCGCGCATCTGCATGTCACCATCAAGAATGTAGACAAACTCACCGCGTGAGTGCTGGAAGCCCAGCTGGGGTCCGATGCCACAGCAACGCTCGTGGGGATGCATCAGCTGCACGATGCGTATCGGATACGCGCTTGCGAATTCCACTGTGCGGTCCGTCGAGCACGAATCGGCAAGGATGACCTCGCCTCCCTGGGGCGCGACCGCGCGCAATGCACTTTCTATGGTCGATGCAATGCTTTTTTCTTCATTCAAGGCCTTGATGATGACCGACACGCGGCAAGGTGGCGACGCTCGCCGGGGGGCGGAGAAGTTTTCTGGTTTCATGTCTTTATCTCGTATCAGGCGGGGTGGCTGTCCTGCGCATGCGCCAGAGTTCCCAGTTCTGGATCGTCTGGCCGGGTAAAAGCAGTGCAATGAAGGCGGTCAGCCACCAGCGCCCGCTGTTGACGGCGCGGCGGCCGCGATACAGGCAGCGCAGCGCCTCGAGCCGGTGGCCTGCCGCCACGGCCTGACGTGCCAGCGTGACGTCGTGTTGTGCTGCCAGCCACAGGCTTGATCCGCGCAGTGAGGGGCTCATGGCTCCGGAAATGGCGCGAAAGCGCAGGCGCTGCAAAAACGGGGGAACTGTCGAAGCGATATGGGTGGTGCTCAAACTGCCTTCTGCGGCCACTCGGTAGGCCATCAGCGGAGCCCGAACCAGTGCAATCGGAGTCTGCTCTGCCAGGCGAAACCACAAATCGAGATCCTCGCCGTGCGATTCTCCGGGTGGAAAGCAGGGCTGCATTTGCCGCAGCCGCGAGGTTCGCACGGAAACTGCACTGGTGCACAGTGACGGACCCCGCATCCATCGCGCGGGCAGATCCTCGATGAGTTCCACGTCCGGCGGGCGGGTGCGGTCCGGCCAGCGGGGCGGCCACATGGCAGGGCTGTCCGGGATGAATACGAACCCGGTGGCCACGGTGTCGGCTTCGGGGTGAAGTGCTTGAGTGGCCACCAGGGTGGCCAGGTAGTCGGGGTGGTGCCAGTCATCGGCATCAAGAAATGCCACCCATTCACCTCGGGCCAGTTCGATCCCATGGTTGCGCGTGGCAGAAACGCCGGCATTGGGCTGGCGCACCATTCGCACGCGCGTATCGTCCACTGCAGCGACCAGGTCGGGGCCACTGTCGGTGGATCCATCGTCAATCACGATGACCTCAAAGTCCGTGAAAGTTTGCGCCAGTACCGAGTTCAGTGTGCCTGCGATATAGGACGCCTTGTTATAGAGAGGAACAATGATGGAAAACTTCATGGGATGGATCAGGTGGCCGATGGCTGTCGCGCTGTGAAGGCTGCGGCGGATGCCTGTCGATCCGCGGCGGGCCGTGCCCCGGCCAGGCGTGTCGCGCTGGCTGCAGATGCCAGCGTCATCAGCAGCAACATATGCGTGACCAGTTCCAACCCGTAGCCGAACAGCAGGAGGGGTACTTCACTGATGGAGCGCATCGCCAGCGCCACGAACAGCGCCAGCGAGATGCCATGGCTGGCACGCGCATACCGGACAGACAGCACCAGCAGCACCAGCGCATAGACCACCAGGGCCGCCGCACCGACAGATCCGGCGCGCGCCAGCGTGTCCATGAACTGGTTGTGGCCGTGTGTGGCGGCAGGCATGCCAATGCTCGCCCGGAAACTGGCGTCCCACAAGGAAGGCCCATAGCCGAAGACCGGATTGCGCTGCCATTCGTCCCAGGCGACGGCCCAGATCCGGTCCCGGCCGGTCAGGGAAGCGAGCTGGGCGCCTTCGGCGCTGTCAAAAAAGCTGCTCAGCCTGCCACCCACATCGCCAAGCATCAGCAGCAGCACCAGAGCTGTCACGGCGGCCATAAAAGCCAGAATGGAAACGATGCCGAACTCAGGGCGTACCGGATCACCCACACGGCGCCAGAAAACAGGGCCACCTCGCACTGCGACAATGCAGGCCGAACACAGAATGAATGAAATCCATGCTGTTTTGGACTGGGCCAGGAAAAGTACGCCGAGCCCGATGGCCCACGCCAGCCGGTTCAGCCAGGTGCGCCTATAGGGACACGCCAGCAGACACAGCAAACCAATCTGCGCCAGCATTCCCAGGGACACCGCATGGGTCGCCAGGCCTGCCAGGCGTGGCACGCCGGGCAGCAGACCCTGGGAGTAGGAAGTTTCAAGCACCATGCTGGTCTTGAACGGAATCAGCAGCAGTCCCGCAACCATGAACAGCAGCAAGGCATTGCGCGCAGCCTTGAACGCATGCTCGAGTTCGTCGCCCTGAGTCAATACGGCAGCCATGCCGATAACCAGCGGATAAATGTAAGCGTGGGATATCTTCGGGTTGGCTCCCAGCAGCGCAGGAGCTGCCACGGTGCCCAGCCAGAAAAGAACAAAGCCCACCAGGATCGCAGAGGGCATGAGCATGGCTTTGTCCCGCTTCAACCAATGCGTGAGGATGCGTTCGCAGGCGATGGTCAGCAGAAGCAGCGATACCAGGGGCTGCGCCAGTTTTTGCAGTGGGTGATGGATGGGTACATCGAGTTCGCTCACGCTCAGGGGCACGGTGACATCGCGGCCGGAAAGCACGACGGATAGCACTTGCATCAGCAAGATGGCATAGAACATCCAGTGCAGGTAGCCATGGCTGCGTTGGGAGGTCAGCTGGACCGCGCCGGCCATGCCAAGCGTCGCCCCGAATGCTGCCAGGACGGCGCCGGTCAGGAGAACGGAAATGATGATGACTTGTTCCATGATGGAGCCACTCAGAGCCGTTGCTCGCCCAGTGTTTTCACCTGCACTGGCGCGCTGGCCCGGCGCAGAAAATGCGCCAGCCGGGGCACAAACCGGAGCACCATGGCGGCAGCCTGTTCACCCAGCACTTGCGGACGCAACGCCACGAGGGAGGCGAGCAGGACGAGGGTGATGAATGTGCTGGCCATCAGGGAAAGCAGCGGCTGCCCGAGGCGGCCTGCAAGCTCCTGGCCGGCCAGGGCGCCCGCTATTGCCAGGGTGCTCAGCAGCAGACCGCGCCCGAGGTGGGGCAACAACCCTGTCCAGCTCAACTGCAGCGCGCGAAACGCTGCGGCACCAACCACCAGTGCCCGCAGTACGAGCAGCAGGGCGGCTACGCTGGCGGCGGAGCGGATGCCCTGGCCGGCGAAGAAATAAAAACCCAGGGCACCCACGGCCACCAATGGCAATTGCAGCGCAAACTCATAGTGCTTGCGCCCGGTATTCCAGAGTACGGGCGTGGACAGCCCCCAGATCACATAGGCCGGCATGCTCAGGAACAGGATGCCCAGCACCCAGGCCGCGCCGCTCCACTGGGGTCCGTAGAGCAGGCGCACGAGGTCGGCGGAAATGACAGCAAGAAAAACGAAGGCCGGAACTGCCAGGACAAGAATGGTGGCCAACATCTGGAAGTAGGCCTGGCCCAGCCTCTGCCGCTCGTTCTGGAGACGTGCGCCGGCTGCCAGGAACGCCGGTTGCAAGGCACCCAGCAGCAGGGTGTTGGGCATGGTGGCCAGGTTGTAGGCAACGTTGTACAAGCCCAGCGCCTGGGCATTGAGCAGGCGGCCTATCAGCACGCGGTCCATGTTGTTGAGCACCCAGTTGATGATGTTGGTAAAAAAAACCGTGCGGCCGGTACCCACGGCTGAAGCCGCGTCGGGGTACCAGAAAAGCGGACGCACGGCATGCGGCTTGAGCGCATAACTCGCGACCAGTTGCACAGCGGCCTGCACCAGCCAGGCCGCCACCAAGGAACTCGTACCCCAGCCCAGCAGTGCCATGGGCATGCCCACAGCAACATATCCGGCCGCATAGCTGCCGACCTGCACCAGTCCGACGGCCCGAAAGTTCAGGTCGCGCTGCAGCAAATAGGTTGCAGGCGCCGCTGCCGCGGTGAGCAGGCAGGCGAGCGACAGCCATTCAATGACCGATTCCGCCCGGGGTTCCCTGAAGTATTGCGCGAGCAGGGGCGCCAGCAGGTACAGGGCAAGCATGGTCATGGCGCCCACCAGCAGTTGCCATGTCCAGGCAAAGCGGATGTCCTGGTCCCGCAGTGTTGTGCGCTGAAGCAGGCTCCAGCTGAAGCCAAAGCCGGAAACAAAGGTGGCGAAGGTGAGCACAACCATGCCAATGGCGAAGACCCCGAAGATCTCCGGCCCGAGCGTGCGGGCCAGCACCACTTGCGCCAGCACCTGCAGGGCAAACCGGGCGGCGGTGGAAACCGCGCTCCACTTGACCGCTGTGACGCCAGGCCGGCCGAGCCCGCCCATGCTCAAGGCCTTCCTGCTCTTGACCGCCGTACCGCAATGGCGGCCATCAGGACCAGCGTGGCCAGCAAGGTGCCGTAGGACAGCTCATCCGATTCGTCCGGCTGGCCGGCAACAGTGCCCTGGGCCATCGGGCGGCCCTGCACCGCAGGGTGCGCCGCGCTGACTTTGATCGCTTCCTGGCCGGGTTGCAGCTTCATGCGGGTCGTTGCCTCAGGGGCTTTTGCAACCTGCTTGGCCTTGACGATTTTGTGGGTGTTGGCGGTGGATAGTGTGCTTGGGCCGGGTTGGGCCGCAACTGGTGTGAGACAGGCGACAAAAAAAACGAATGGGAGCAAAGTGAGACGCATGAAGGTCCTCTTGTTGAGGCGAAAGAGGAGTTTGTTGTGCAGTGCAGCAATTAGCAATAGTCCGAATGGGCCATGGTTGTCTGGCGCTGGATTCAGGCAGCACCGCCGGTCAGGGCCGGGCTGGCAACTGCCGCCCGGAGAGGGTGCACGGGGCTGGTGCGCGCATTCCCGACTGTCCGGTAGCCGTCGGGGTTGTTTTGCTGCCAATGCCAGGAATCGCGGCACATGTCGTCGATGGTGCGGGTGGCGCGCCAGCCCAGGAGATCCTCCGCCATCGATACATCGGCAAAATATTTGGCGACATCGCCGGCACGCCGCGGTGCGAATTCAAAAGGGATGGGCAGGCCGCTGGCGCGCTCGAACGCGTCCAGCACCCCGAGCACGCTTGTGCCCTCACCTGTGCCCAGATTGACCGTGAAGCTCTGTTCCCGCGCCAGCAGGGCGCGAACCGCTGCCACATGGCCTTCGGCCAGGTCTGCGACATGCAGATAGTCGCGCACGCCCGTGCCGTCGGGTGTCGAGTAGTCGTTTCCGAACACGCGGAGCCTGGAGCGCTTGCCGACCGCCACCTGGGTGACGTAGGGCATCAGGTTGTTGGGTGCGCCGCTGGGGTCTTCGCCGATCAGGCCGCTTGGATGTGCGCCCACAGGATTGAAGTAGCGCAAAACTCCCACGCGCCAAGCGGAATCAGCCGCCCTGAGTGAGGCCAGGATGTGTTCACACACCAGTTTGGTATGCGCATACGGGCTTTCGGGCATGCACGGAGACTGTTCCGTGACCGGGATATGTTCGGGATCACCGTAGACAGTTGCGCTGGAGGAAAAAACCACGGAACGGCAACCGGCTGTTTCCATGGCCTGTAGCAGACTGACCAGTCCGCCCACATTGGTGCGGTAATACCTGAGCGGTTGCTCGACACTTTCCCCGACAGCCTTGAGGCCTGCGAAATGAATGGCGGCAGCGCAGCCATAGCGCTGCAACACTTCTGCAACCAGTCCGGCGTGAAGGACATCGCCGCGCTCGCAGACCACGCGCTGCCCGGTCAGGTGTTGCAGCCGGTTCAGCACCTCTGGGTGGCTGTTGGAAAAATCGTCAAGGATCACAGGCTGGTAGCCGGCCTCAACCAGGGCGACGTAGGTGTGGCTGCCTATATAGCCAGCACCACCGGTCAGCAATACATGGGGTTTGTTCAAAGTCATTTGAAAGAACCGGGAGGACCGGTGGGTTGAGGGGATGGAGAACGACAGACAGTGATAGGCGCTGCAACCACTACCCATGTGGGTGGGGTGGTCTGCAATTGCGTGCATACAGATTCCCCGATTGCCGGAATAGCCGATGTCGGAGGAAAACCATTGTGTGTGTCAGACAGCGGCGCAATTGACGGCATGTGAGGACAAAGCGTGTCCAATCGTTCGCCGGGCGGACTGTGCCCGCAGACGAAACATTCCCTGTTCCCGTGGGAGACGGGGCGTCGCAAGGGCAGCTCGGCTTCGAGCGCAGGCGACATAAAGTCACAAAGTTCATGAACTGCTTACCCTGCCGAGAGAGGGGCAAGTGGAGCGCAAAAAAAAAAAGCCCGGGAATCCGGGCCTTTTTTGCAGAGCGGCTTTACATGCCGCTGTAGTTGGGGCCGCCACCGCCTTCGGGTGTCACCCACACGATGTTCTGGGTCGGGTCCTTGATGTCGCAGGTCTTGCAGTGCACGCAGTTCTGCGCGTTGATCTGCAGGC
>CAZIYA010000016.1:0-23849 GCA_964543355.1 uncultured Polaromonas sp. | reverse complement strand
GGTCACCGGCCGCCACGGCCGTCGTCACCTCGGCAATGTTGCGCACCTGCGCCGTCAGGTTGGAGCCCATGGAGTTGACCGAGTCGGTCAAATCTTTCCACGTGCCGGCCACGCCCTGCACATCGGCCTGGCCGCCCAGCTTGCCCTCGGTACCGACCTCACGCGCCACACGCGTGACTTCGGCGGAGAACGTACCCAGCTGCTCCACCATTTTGTTGATGATCATCGCGGTGCGCAAAAACTCGCCTTCCAGGGCGCGGCCTTCCGCCTCCAGCGCCATGCTTTTGGACAGATCACCCTGCGCCACAGCGCCGATCACGCGCGCGACCTCGCTGGTCGGGTGCACCAGATCGGCAATCAGTGAATTGATGGACTCGGCCGACTCGCGCCAGAACCCGCTGGCATTGGGAACGCGGGCCCTCTCCCTGAGTTTTCCCTGCTTGCCGACCACGCGGCTCAGGCGGGCAAGTTCCTCCGACATGCGCACGTTTTCAGCGACCACGTCATTGAAGGCATCGGCCAGCTTGCCGGGAAGGCCCGTCCAATCCAGCGGCAAAGCCGCCCTGGAATCGCCCTTGCGCAGCGCAACCAATGCCGTCAGGAATACCCTGTTCTGCTCCGCGGCAGCGTCGGCTTCCGCGCAGGCGCTGTCGATGGCCGCAAGGCTGTCCTGCCAGAAGCCTGTCAACCGCGGCTCATCCGGCAATGAAGACAAGCGCCGACTTGTTGTCCTGCGCGCCTTGAGCGCCTTGTGCCTGGTGGCGGCGCTGTAGCTGACCGCAGCCAGCTGGTTGAACTCTGCGGCCAACTTGCCGTACAGGCCTTCCCACTCGGTGGGCAAACTGGCTTTGGGATCTCCGCGGCGCAAAGCACTGAGGGCTTTGAGCAAGGTCTTGAGTTCGGTATCACGCTCGATCAAGGGCAGTCTTGCTAATGCCTCCATGGCAGGGTCCCTTTTTAGTGGTTAGTCTGCTAACGCTCGAGAATTTACCGCCCGGGACAGGGGGAAGCAACAGAAGCACACGTTTTTTTCAGGAGAAAACGGAGCGTTGTTGGCGCGGGCCAGCAAACTACACAACTATGGACAAAGGACTACAAAAAGGACCGGGCCGCTGTACTATATTTACAGGTTTTTTTTTCTGAAAAAAAAACGGCCTCCGCACGGGATGCACGGGCCGTGATGAAGCGTTGAAACGGTTGGCGTGCAGTTTCCGGGAAGAACCACCTCATCCTCTAGGAAGGCGCGGCCTCCACCCTGACATCGATATAGAGATCTTCCAGCGCGCCGGTGTAGCCCTCGAGCGCGAGCAGGCGTGCCGCGGTTTCGGCACGCTCCCAGTAAAAGATGGCCTGCTTTTCCTCGAGCGAGATATCTGCACCCGCCATTTCATCCTGCCGTGTCTTGGCTTGCACCCAGGCGCGGCGCGAGCGGGCCACCTCGGCAGAACTTCCCAGCTGCTGAACCAGGGCCTGGTTGTAACGCTGCTCGATGAGGCGGCACTCCTCCGCTGAAAACTTCGTTTTGTCCATCAACTGGATGCTGTAGTCCATGGTGTTCCTCGTTTCCGGAAAGCCAGTTTACGAAGCAAGATCCGTTCGCGAGCGCAAAAATCCGATTGCAAAATGTAAAAATGTCGTTCGATTTGTGGGCAGGTTTGTCCTCAAGTTTCCATGGGGCTGCCCTGTTGCGCGACGCGGCAACGGTAAAGCTAAGCTTTGGCGCCGGCCCGGCGTGTAGGACGAAGACGAAGTCGAGGTAGGTTTTGGTATTGGCTGGCAGGACATGCAGCCGGAATTCCCACCCTACAAGCATAAAGTGCCCTCAGCCCTTTATCCATGGGCGCAAGAAGCTACATTATTGATAGCATTTCGGCATCCGCACCTGCAGGCCGTGGCTCACTGGGACGGGCAATTCGCCATCATGTCACCGAGCCGGACCGCCGCCTCCGGCGCCCAGGCAGGATTGAACCGGCAGGCGCCCGAGGGGAACAGCATCACCACGGTGGACCCCAGCAGGAACCGGCCCATCTCGTTGCCCTGCTTGAGGTCAGCAGACGTTGACCCCGCATAGTGCCATTCGCGCACCTGTTTGCTGCGGGGCGGGTTGACCACCCCGTGCCACACGGTCGCCATGCTGCCGACGATGGTGGCGCCGACCAGGACCAGGACAAACGGCCCGCGCTCCGACTCAAAGACACAGACAACCCGCTCATTGCGCGCAAACAGCCCGGGCACGCCGCGCGCAGTGGCCGGGTTGACTGAAAACAGCGCACCCGGCACGTAAATCATGCGTACCAGGCGCCCGTCGGCTGGCATGTGGATGCGGTGATAGTCCTTGGGGCTGAGGTAAATCGTTGCGAAACTGCCACCCTTGAACCTGGCTGCCAGATCCTCGTCACCGCCGACCAGCGCAGTGGTGCTGTAGTAGTGGCCCTTCGCCTGGAAAATCTGGTCTCCCTCGATCCGGCCGAACTGGCTGATCGCGCCATCAACCGGGCAGATCAGGTCGGCCTCGGCCAGGGGTCGCGCGCCCGGCCGGAGCGCGCGCGTGAAAAAGTCGTTGAAGGTGGCGTAGCTGGTGATGTCGGGGTTGGCCGCCTCGGCCATGTTGACCCCGTATTTGCCGACAAACCAGCGGATGATGCCTGTCGTTATGACACCGCCCCGCATGTTGGCGATATGGCTGCCGAACTCGGTGATCGCCTTTTTGGGCAAAAGATACTGCAACAGGACTTCGGATCGTTCAGACACGCAGGCTCACTCTTGGGTCGGGGAAATCGCCATTCTATCGAGGCAGCGCAGGGCTTCCCCGATGACGCCCTTGCCCGCTTACTGCGGCTGCAGGCGCAGCAGACGCCCCTGCGGGCTGTCGGTCAGCACGTAGAGCAGGCCGTCCGGCCCCTGCCGCACATCGCGGATGCGGCCGCCGCCTTCGAGCAGACGGTGCTCACGCAGCACCTTGCCCCTGAATGGTTGGGCCAGCTCGATGCGGCCCAGGTAGCCGAATTTCAGCGAGCCAACGAAAAGGTTGCCCTGCCAGGCCTTGCCGTATTTGTCGCTGGTCAAAAACGCCATGCCTGAGGGGGCGATCGACGGCACCCAATAGTGCAGCGGCTGCTCCATGCCGGTTCTGGCGGTGATGCCCTCGCCCATCTTGCCGCCGCCGTAGTTCTCGCCGTAGGTGATGACCGGCCAGCCGTAGTTGCGGCCGGGCTGCGGCAGGTTGATCTCATCACCGCCCTGCGGGCCATGCTCATGTGTCCAGTAACTGCCGTCGGGTGCCATGGCGGCGCCCTGCAGGTTGCGGTGGCCGTAACTCCAGATTTCGGGCAAGGCCCCGGCCCGGCCGACAAAGGGGTTGTCCTGGGGGACGCTGCCGTCCTTGTTGATGCGAACCACCTTGCCATGGTGGTTGTCCAGTTTTTGCGCGTCCTGCATGCGCGAATAACGGTCGCCCAAGGTGAGGAACAGGGTGCCGTCAGGTTTGCCGTCCTTCTGGCCCTCCACGATGCGGCAGCCAAAGTGCGCGCTGCTGGAAAACTTGGGCTTCTGGCTGAAGATCACCTGCACACCTTCGAGCCGGCTGTTGTCGGCCGACAGGGTGGCGCGTGCCAGCGCCGTGCTGTTGCCGCCGCCCGAGGCCGCCGGCTCGGAATAACAGAAGTAAATCCTGCGGTTGCCGGCAAAGCCGGCGTCGGTCACCACATCCAGCAAACCGCCCTGCCCGCCAGTGTCGATGGGCGGCAAGCCGCGCAGCGGCGCCCCGAGCCGGCCATCCGCCTCGATAACACGCATGCGGCCCGGCCGCTCGGTCACCAGAAAACGGTCCTGCGGCAGAAACGCAACAGCCCAGGGGTGTTCCAGTCCTGTGGCAACAGTTTCCGGGCGCGCCCCCTGTGCATGCGCCAGGTTCGCGCTGAAAATACCGGTAGCAGCTATTAAAAACATAGCTGTTCGCGCTTGATACATAAGGGATGAGGGCATATTTGACTCCAAATCCAGGGTGAAAAACCCGTTGGCCGGGCATACGCGGAACCAATATGCCAGCTCCGGCTTGCCACCGCAGGCCTGACGGGTTTTGCCGGCGGGCCATCCCAAGTCTCAAATTTTTCTTTATTTCGTTACCAATCAATGGTTTAACAGCACAATCTAGAAAAAACTTTAGCTTGACGTAGGACAGGACCTTCAATTACCCTAGCGGCCATGCGCACCTCCCTGCTCCTCACCAGCCTGCTGCTTGCCGCCAGTGTGCAAGCAGCGCCGGGCCAATCCGGTGACGACATGGACAAATTCCTGGCCGACAGGGGCCTGCTCAACAAGATTGATCAGGTACGCCATTCCGTCGGCCACAAAGCATCCGAGCTGGTGGTCACCGCCATGGGTTTTCTCGGCGTTCCGTACCGGCGCGGCGGAAACTCTGCGGACACCGGCGTGGACTGCAGCGGTTTTGTGAAGGCTATTTACGAACAGACTGTGGGGCTGGTACTTCCGCGCCGCGCCGAGCAGCAAGCCGCAGCCACCCAGAACATCGACAAAAATGAATTGCAGCCCGGCGACCTGGTGTTTTTCAACACCATGAAGCGGGCATTCAGCCATGTCGGTATTTATGTCGGCGACGGCAAATTCATCCACGCGCCCAAGCCAGGCGCGCAAGTGCGGGTCGAAAGCATGGGTGTCGCCTACTGGGCCCGCCGCTTCGACGGTGCCCGCCGCGTGCAAAGCCAGCAGCTCCAGGCCAACGCTACCTACGGCGAATAAGCCGCGCCCGGCCAGACCGTCCCAGGCACGTCACATGCCAGCGGCTGAAACTGTAGCCCGTTCCGGTCTTTCGATCTCCTACTCTTCCTTCTCGCTGCTCTTTTCTTCTTTGGCGTCCTGCGATTTCCGTGGCGAGAGATCGAGTTCGACAGCCTGGCCGCTGTCAATCGCGTCGCCCGCCGCTTCGGGCGTGCTCACATTGACATCGCCTTGCCTTTGAGCGGCCGGGCTGCCCACCCCTGCCACCCGAACACCTGACTCGTCTCCTGATGCGACTTCTCCCACAGGCACGACACGGTTGTTTTCACTGTTGCTCGACAGGGTCTGATTGCCCTGTGGCTTGCCATTGACATTAACCAGACCGCCACCGGTGTTGGAGACCTGCCCGAAGCTACCACTGACGCTTCCCTTGGGCGCATCAATGGTGAGGTTCTGCGAGGCGCCAGAAATATTGGCTTCCTGCACGGCGGCCACGTCAAGCACAGGTGCACGGACGTCGGCCTTGATGGTCTCAGCCGCCAGCGTTGCCGAATTTGTGGCATCAACCACCAATTGCATGGTCCCTTTTGCCCGGGCGATCACGTCGGTACCGCTGATTGCCGCGTTCATGTCCTTGTCGCTGCTAAGTTCCACTGTGCTCAGGCCCCGGGCAGTACCCGTGACATTACCTCCCGCATGCAGGCGGCTGGCGGACTCCGTGTTCAGGGTGCTGGTACTCAGCGCAACGTCGCCCAGGGCATCTATGGCGAAAGCCTGCACCCACAGCGTGCTGCCCAGCGTGAACGCATTGGCCGTCAGTTCAAACCGGCCAAGGCGGTTGCTGGCGAGGCCGCCAGTGAAAAGCCTCACATTGCCACGCGTGGCGCCGGTCCCTGCGATCAGGCGCAAGCCACGAGCCACACTGCCGGCGTTCTGGATGTCCCCTTTGATAGTGATGTCAGCCCCGGTGGTCGCCAAGGTGGTATCGCTCAAAAGCCGGATGGGCGCATCCTTGTGAAAATCAAACCCTCCGGCGCCCTCGGCAGTCACCGTGCCCCCAATCCCCGATCCCGCCGCGCCGCTGCCCAGCGTCAAGCTCTGCAGACGCGTGTCGTTGAAGGCCAGATCGCGGCGAGCGTTGACCGCGACGTTTTCCGCGAAGCTCGCATTGGCGACATTCACGGTGTCGCCGGTACCGGCCGCATCGACACCGCGCTGGATGCTGCCGCTGTTCTGGGTGACGTAGACATTGCCAGTCTCCCAGGTCACCAGGCCACGCCCGGTGCCGTCAAGCGCGTGTGTCACGCGGTCCTCGATGGCGAAACCATTGGACGCTCCCACAAAGACGGCGCCGCGCGCGTCGACCGAGGTGTTGTCGACCACGATGTCTTTGCCAGCATTGTTCTTGAACTGGGTGCCGCTGATGGTCACCGTGGGCTGGCCACCGCTGCCGTTGCCGTTGCCGTTGCTCAGGGTTTCCATACGCAGGCCGGTTCCGGTCGAACCCTCAATGCTGCCGCCGATGATGTTGACGCTTTGCAGGCTGGCCGGCAAGCGGGCGTAGTCGCTGTTGTCGCCGGCGATTCCGCGTGTCTTGATCACCACGGCAGTGCTTGTTGTGCTGCCGGAGTTCTTGACCACCACGTTGTCGAAATTGATCGAACCGTAGGCGCCGTATTTCAGGTTGACGTCTATACCCGCACCGTACTGGCCTGAATCATCGCCGACGTTACCGGCGTTGGTGACGGTGACATTCCTCATCGTGAGGTTGTCTGCAGTTTCAAAATAGAAACCCTTGTAGCTCGGACCGTCCACGGTGACGTTCTCGAAACGCGCGTTTTTGAAAGAGGCCTGGCCGGCGCCATTGCTGTAGCCGTTGTAGGTCTGTAAACCGATCACACCGCCGGTGATGCTGCTGTTGAGCATTTGGAAGTTGTCGGCCGTGACATTCGTGCCGTTGCGCACGCCATACTTATTGTTGTTCAGGGCGACGCGATCAATGGTCAAGTTGTTGGATACACCCTTCACGTGCACGCCATAAAAGGAGTCGTTGATCGACAGATCGGACAGCGTGACGCCGGATGCTTCAACGGTCACCGCATTGCCGCTCGCCGTCGGTGCACTCAGAATGGTTTGCTCCATGCCCGCGCCATCCAGGGTCAACGCCTTAGTGATGTTGACGTTCTCGGCGTAAGTCCCGGCTTTGACCTCAACAACCCCGCCCGAAACGACCGCATTGACGCCGTCGCCAATGAACCCCAGGGGCTGGCGGGCGTTACCGAGCCCATTGCCGAGATTGAAATCGTCTACTGCGGTGGAGTTCGAGCCCGCGCTGACAACGATGTGGCTGCGGTTTCCGAACTGCGGCGTTGAACCCAAAAGCCCGTTGGAGCCATAGCGACGATCCAGGATGTGCATGTCGCCATTGGCGCGTGACATCGCCATCATGCCGCTCCCATACTGCGTTTGGCTGACATGCGGAGACACAAAATAAGTTCCGTCGGTTACGCGGTTCAAAAACACGATATCCCACTCGTTACCCGAAGATCCCCTGGTGTTGCCCGACATCGTCACATGGTCGGAACGCAAAAGGATCGAACCCTTGCTGTTGTCGAAGGTGTTTCCGGTGATATCGGCAGCGGCATGGTCCAGCACCTGCACGCCGGTCCGGACATTTTTGATGGTGTTGTTGCGTATGCGCGCACCGGAAACGTTAGCCCTCACCATAATTCCGGTCGTGGTAGGTACGGCATTCCAATCGACTAACTTGAAATCCTGGCTATAGGGGCCAGTGATCTGCATGTCCTCGACAGTCACGCCGTTGGCGGAGATGTCAAAACCGGTTTGACCTTCGGCCACGTTGAGGTTGGCACCGTCACTCCCGGTGATGGTCAGATTGGCCTTGTTGACCACAACCGATTCAGCGTAATTTCCAGCCGCGACATTCACCGTGCCGCCCGGATTCACGGCATTGACTGCCGTGCCGATGGACATGGCCTGGATGCCGCCTCCGAGCAGGTTGCCTGTGCCAACATGGAAGTTCTGCGTCGTGGACGAGCGGTTCCATCCCTGAACGTAACTCGCTGCCGATGGCGCGTTCTGGATGTTGACGGCATAGTTAAATGCGTCTTGCTGTGTGCGCTGCAGCCAGGTGTACTGGTTGAAATCGGTCTGCGGGATCGTAGTCGTATTGCGAACGGCAAAGTCAAAACCATCAATGTTGAGCGTACCGAAGTCGCGGCTTGCCGACAGGTCCTGCAGGTACACCGGGTTGCGCTCGGTAAAGCTGTTGTTGCCCGCAACCGTGATGTTGTTGACCTGCTGGTCGTAATAGATATTGGCCTGGTAAAGGGCCAGGCCACCCCACTGGTTGTTACGGGTGGTGGAATTGCTGATCGTGACATTGGCACTGTCGGTCAGCTGGATGCCGGCCCCCGCTGTGGTGCCGGCATCGTTGCCGACCGGCGCGCCATCGGCCGTCACGCGGTCGATCGCGGCGCCGTTCACGCCGTTGAGGTCCAGTTCCGCCTTGCCCGATCCGCGAATCGTCACGTCACGGATTGAAAAGTCGTGCAACCGCGCAGAGGCGCTGCCGCCGGAAGGTGCCACCTTGATGCCGTAAGCGGAATTGATATTGGCGGTGGGACCGTACAGCGTGAAGTCCTTCAGCGTCACGTCGTCTGCTGTGACCTGAACGCCGTAACCGGTGACGCCGCGCGCATCGATGAGCGTGGTGCCCTGCCCTGCGCCGCTAAGGGTCAGGCTTTTGTCGATATTCAGTGTGATCGGCTGGACGTAGGTTCCCGCAGCGACATTGACCGCTCCGCCAGCTTTGGCGATATCAACGCCATCCTGAATACGTGCTGCGCCGGAGACGTTCACAGTGCTGGAGCTGCCACTGACACTTGGCGCCTGCAGTGCCGACTTGAGCTCAACGGTATGGCCGTTGACAACAATGGCATCGGTCGCCTGCTGCGTGCCCTCCAGGTTGATCACGCCCGACAGCAGGTCGGCGGCATCCCCGACTCCGAGATACAGGTTTTTTCCGCTCAGGGTGGCGCTTGCGATGTTGCTGGCCTCGATACCGGTGGCGCCGCCGGGCACTGCCAATTCATACAGGCCGCCATTGAGCGAGATCGTTGCAGTGTTAGACCCCTGAAGCACGATGCTGCCGCCGGTCGCGGTGATCACGCCCTGGTTGATGACCGATGGTGCGACCAGCGCCACCAGGCCGCTGGCTCCTGCGGTAGCCTGAATGTTGCCTTCATTGACCAGACTGCCGGTTGCGCCCGTGATGACTGCCCGGCCACTATTGATGAAGGCGTCTTGATCGATGGTCCCGGTCGTCGCAATCAACGCGCCCACATTCACGCTTGAACTCGGCCCGAACATCACACCATTGGGATTCATCAGCATGACCGTGCCATTGGCTTTCATCGTTCCGAGAATCCGCGACGCGTCGGCACCCAGTTCGACGCGATTGAGCACGGCGCCGCCATTGGGTTGCACGAATTCCAGAATTTTCCCTTCAAACACGCTGAACGATCCCCACTTGAGCACCGCACGGTCTGCGGCAGTGACGGTAAGGTGGTTGCCGTCAGTCGACATGGAACCCCCGGCCGAGCCGGAAATGACGCTGCCGTTCTGTGGCAGGCCGGCAGCCCCACCCACATTGATGGTGGGAGGGGGATCAACCGCCCATCCCGCATTTGCGAAAACCAGCATCAGGGCTGACGGCAACGCCTTGAGCATAAAAGACGCAGAACGTCCACGCCGGCGGCATGACCTGGAATAGGATGCGGGAAGATCAGCTTTCATGGAGCACCTCAATTCACGTGAATGTGTTTGCACAAAAAATCAGAACCGCAACAACAGCGAGCCCAGCAGGCGTGCGTCCCTGGCATTGCTGCGCTGGCTCGCAACAACTTTGGTCAGCGGCAGCGCCGCTTCGAAGCTGGCCATCGCGTTTTTCTCCAGGAACACGCGCACGCCCACCCCCGCCGAAGCCAGGCTCTGACTGCCCGGCACGCCGGGCGTGGTCGCGCCCTGCCTCCAGACCTTGCCGATGTCATAAAAGCCATAAGCCTGGTATGCCTTGAAGCCTGGTGCACTCAATGCACCCGTGTAACGCGGCTCGATGCGAAATGCCAGCGCGCGTTCGCCCACCAGTTCTGCAGGCTCGTAGGCGCGCCCAAAGCGGCGGCCGCCGACCGCATACTGTTCCGAAGAAAGCAGCGGCGTGTTGGCCCACTGCCCGCCCACGCCGAAGAGCAGACTCGTGCTGGCGCTGAAGAACTGGACGCGTTCATAGTCGAACACCAGCTTGTTGAATACGCCCTTGGCGCCGGCTCGGCTCTTGAGCAGGTCGGACTCGTCGGTGCCGCCCAGCCCCTGGCTGAAATCAAGCTCCAGCGTGTTCTGCCCGTCCATCCGGTCCAGCACCCGCCAGCTCAGGCCCACGCGCAGCGCCCGTATCCTGTCTTCAATCACGCGGGTCCCCAGGATGTCGGTCTGGACATCGGAATGGTCGTAGCTGGTGCGCGCGAACACGCTTTCGTTGCGCGACCTGAGCAGGGGGTAACTCGCGGACAGCGAAAAAGTGTCGGCGCTGCCGCGAACATCGAAGGGCAGCAGGATGTCACCTGGCTGCGTGCGGGCCCGCGACACGGTGGCCGAAAGCTTGAGCCCTTCGGTGCTGACAACCTGGCTGTAAGAAAACTGCGCGTAGGACATTTCTGAATTGCCGGTGTCCACGCCGATCACCCGCCACTGGTCATTGACCCCCAGCAGCTGGTTGCCGGTCAGTCCCACAATGAGCTGGCCCGGGCCGAGGTATTTGGAACCGTAGTTGTCCAGTGCCGCGAAACCCTCGAAGGTTTTCACCTTCGCAATCAGCGTCAGGTCGGCGGCGGCTGGTGCGCGCGAAGGCGTGAGCACGCTGCGCAGTTCAATGCCGGGGAAGTCGTTGGCAATCAGGAGGTAGCGCTCCAGAACAGATGCCTGCAATGGCCGCGACGCCCTGATTTTTTCGCCAATCTCTGCAAGCCTGGCGCTGACGTACGGGCTGAGGTCTTCTCCGCCCTGAACGTTTACCCGGTCTATATAACCTTCAATCACGCGCAAGGTGAGCGTGCCATCGGCCAGCGATTGCGGAGGGACCACCACCAGGGAAAGGATGTAGCCGGCATTGCGGTACATCGCCGTCAGTGAAGACGCCAGCGCCAGGATGTCGCTGCCGGTGATTTCGCGCCTGGTGTAGCTGTCGGCCTGCGCCTGCAACACACCGCCGGGCAGCGCGGTTTTACTTTCGATGTGAATGGTGTTGAGCGTTACCCGGATGGCTCTCAGCGAATCCGGCAGGAGCTCAGGCCGTTCGTCCTGCCGCTCTACAGGTGCCGGCGCGGTCTCGGGCGGTGGCTGCGAATCGAAACGGTCCCGAAGCAGGCCTGGGTCGGCAGTAGAGGGCGCTGGTTGTGCGGCGAGAAGGGTGGGTAGCACACAGACGGCGAAGGCAATCACCAGAGTCCGCACACGTACTTGCGGATCGACACAATCCTTACGATTCATGGCTCCGTCCTGACAAAATCAAGCTTGGTGAGTCGGCGAAGGGGCCTCGTACGGGGGGAACACGAGTCCGTCTTTTTTCGTGAATTACTTCACGGTAACGAATTGTGAAATGAAAAGTAGCGCGAAGAAAGTGATTAATTCCCCTCAGGGCTTTTGCTGATTTTTCTTCCTTCGAGTCGATTGAATTCTTCCTTCTTACATTGACCATTCTTCAGTTTTAAGGACTCAGGCATGGCGAAACTTTTTTTGCTACCTCCGGTGTAATCCATCGTCTTCCATATTTTTTTTCGGATAAAAAATCCCGGTCCGTCGCACGGCTTCCCGCATCACCGCCGCCCGATCGCTGACTGGAACCGTGTTGCCGGAAAGGCGAGCAGAGCTTGATGCACACGCGCGTTGGCAGGTTCGATCGAGCCTGCGCACCGTGCCACGACAGCAGTGGCGCCTGCGCAACCGCATGAGCGGCATGCGTGCAGTCCCCATACCATCGTGCATCGTGCGCAAGAACTGGTGGCACTGGCGTTGTACCTGGCTGCATGGGCCGAGGGCCAGAGGCGGCCGAGCGGCCTTACACTGCCCGTCAAATCATCAAGGAGGGGAACTCATGCGCACGACAGCCCGCCCGGCCAGGCTTCTGGCATCCTGCCTGCTTTCAGCCGGCCTGCTGCTGGGGTTGTTGCAGCCTGTCCATGCGCAGACCGTTTCGTCCAGCCAGCTCGATCCGCAGTTGCCCGCCCTGGCCGAACAGGAAGCAGCCGCAGTGCTGGATACGCTGCGGGACCTGACCTCGGTGGACAGCGGGACCGGCCAGTCCGCGGGCATGTCGGCCGTCGCGACACAAATTGAAAATTTTGCAAAAGGACTGGGCGCCCACGTCGAACGCGTCACGCCGGCCAGTGGTGTGGCTGGCCCCAACCTGGTGATCACCTTCAAAGGCACGGGAAAACGCAAGATCATGCTGATGTCCCACATGGACACGGTGTATGTGGCCGGCACCGCCGCCGCCCGGCCCTTTCGGCGAGACGGCAACCGCGCCATTGCCCCCGGCATTGCGGACGACAAGAGTGGCATTGCTGTTTTTCTTCATGCCATGAAGCTTCTCAAGGCCCGTGGCTTCCAGGACTACGAACGCGTGACCATGGTTTTCAACAGCGACGAAGAGCGCGGCTCTGCAGGCTCTCGCGACCTGATCCGCTCCCAGGCCCAGGCACATGACGCCATCCTGAGCGGCGAGCCCACCGGCACGCAGGAAGGCATTGTGCTGGCAACTTCGGGGATCGGGCAAATGGTTGTCAGGCTCAAGGTCGGCGGGCCGTTTGCGGCCGCCGACGCGCGGCCCATCGAAGAACTCGCTGATTTAATCCTGCGCTCGCGCGAGGTGCAGCAACAGGTGGCCGGTACCCGCATGAACTGAACGGTCGCCCGCGCAGAAGACCCCCGCGGCATCGACAAGCTGGCGCCAAACGGACAACGCCATGCCACCCTGAGTTTCCGGATCGTGGGGCGCGCATCGCACGCAGGCGTCAACCCCGCGCTTGGCATCAACGCCGTGGTGGAAATGGCCGACCTGATCAGGCGCACGACAGAAACCATTGCAGCCCAGCCAGGTGCACGCCTGCACTGGCGCTCGGCCGGCGGTGGCCTGGTGTCCAACATCATTGCCGACCGGGCCCACGCCGTGGCCGAACTCGCCCTACCCGCAAATGTGGATCCCGCGCCGGTGCTGGAAGCCTTGACGCAAAGCGCCAGGCGAGCGCTGCTTCCCGGAGCGCAGATCAGCGCCGAAACAGCAGACGGCCTGACAATCCAGCAAAGCGGCGCCGGCGAAGCCTACGCCTCCGCAGACATGCGCGTACCCGATGCGCCCACCTTCGAGACACTGCGCCAGGCTGCGCGCCAGTTGGTCAATCGCCAGAAGTTCGCGTCGTCCAGCATCAGCGTGCAGGACGGCCTTGGCTTTCCAGCCTACAACGCCTCCGACGAAGGCCGGCGACTGGCCGGGATGGCACGTGACATTTATGCGGCGCTGGGAGGCAAGCTCGAACTGGTGCCACGCACCTACGGCGGCACCGACGCCGTCTGAGCCTCGCAATCGGGCAAGCCGGTGGTGGAAGGTTTTGGGCTGCCCGGCGGCAACTATCACTCTTCGGACGAAGAGTTTGTGCTGATTGACCGCATTCCCCGGCGCCTGCTGCTAGCTGCGGAGATGATCCGCGCCTTGAGCCGGCCCTGAAGATCTGCTACTGATTTAATAGCTACTCGCGCCCTTCCCTACTGGGGAAAAAGGCACTTTCATACACAGATATTTGCAGACCAGCGGCAAGGCCTGTATCCAGGGTATGGCGCTGGGAACGCCCGATGTGAGGCCCTGAATGCATTTGCGTGCCTGCTTCGTAGCCAGCGGATACGCTTCGAGGGAGGTCCGCATGCGCAACAGATTCGGAGGCCTGATTTTTCAGGGCAAAGGTGCAGGACTCAGGCCAGGCGTGTTGCCATCCCGCGTGAGCACCAGAGGCTACCGTCCGCATCGACAATCAGCGCATCCAGTTCCGGAATCTTCATTACCCGGGCGCGGCCCGCGTCGGCACCCGATACCATGATGGCTGCACCCAGGCCGTTGATCGCGTTCAGATCGTCTGCGATCAGGACAACGCCGCGAGGTCCCCGGGTCGGGTACCCGGTCTTTGGATCGAGGATATGGTGCAAACGCCTGCCCTGATGGATCACGAAGCGCTCGTAGTCGCCTGATGCTGCAACAAAGCCATGGCTTAGCGAGACTGCACCGAGCAAACGGTCGGGCCGCCGCGGATCGCGCAGCCCCACCTGCCAGGGCTGGCCATTCAAGTGGCCTGCCACCAGAACATCCCCGCCACCATTGATCATTGCGTCGCTCACGCCGTGGCGGTGCAACTGCAGCATGCCCGCTTGCAGAATGGGAAGCTTGGCGATACCGCCCAGATCCAGACGCATGCCACGCCTCGAGAGATAGGCGGTGCTGGCGCGCTCATCGATCACCAGATCCTTGTGGCTGACAAGACTCAACTGCTGCGAAACGCGCTGTG
This sequence comes from uncultured Polaromonas sp., assembly GCA_964543355.1. Taxonomy (GTDB): domain Bacteria; phylum Pseudomonadota; class Gammaproteobacteria; order Burkholderiales; family Burkholderiaceae_C; genus Polaromonas. The sequence continues at coordinate 9,483 of CAZIYA010000016.1, read as the reverse complement.
CAGACGGGATAGAAACATTGGCGGGGTCGAAGTTCCAGTCTCGCAGTGAGCCCACCGTGGGATCGAAATCACCGCCACTGGCGTGCGCCGCGCGGCGCGCCATCAACAACACCTGAAGCAACTCGGGAGGCACGGGCACCGGCTGCAGACCGGCCATCAGGTTGATGGCATTGAGGGCGCTGGTGCTGCGATAACGGCTCATCATGTCGGCCAGCCGCGTCATCTCCGCGAACGCCGCCTGCGCTGCCGCCGCAACGGCCGCACGGCCGCCGCCTTGCAGCGTCAGATCCACCTGTGTCCCCATCAGCACCTGCGAGAACCGGTGAACACCGGCTGCGGCCTGCATAGGCGCGATGAGGAGGCCGCAGGCGGCAAGCGACAAACCGAACGCAACGCTGCGGCGGTCAAGATGCACTGCATCAGAGCCCGGGGAACGCATGGAATCGCTTCCGGGCAGATCAGCGCGACTGATCGACCATGAAGGCCACCGCCGCCTTGACGTCGTCGTCGGACAGCGTGGTGGCGCCACCGCGCGCGGGCATCTGCCCCTTCGCGCCAGTGAAACCCTCGAGGGCATGCTTGTGCAGGACATCCATACCCTGGGCAATACGCGGGCCCCAGTCGGCCTTGTCGCTCGGTTTGGGCGCACCAGCCACGTTCGCTGCATGGCACAGCGCGCAGGTCTTGCCGTACACCGACTTGCCCACAGTGTTCTCGGCAACCGGTGCTACAGATGCTGCAGGTGCGGCGGCAGGCGCAGGAGTGCTCGGCGATGCTGCCGTATCAACCGGGGTCTTGTCGCCGCAAGCGGTGAGAGAGAAAACGAGCGCTGCGATCGCAAACGCATTCATTGGTGTGTGCATGAAGGAACTCCGTTGGAAGATGCAATCGATTTTAGGTGTCGCATCGGCGAAATACATGTGCCTTGCGGTCCATACGTACAAAAAAGATGCATTACGGGTACCCCTTTGATTTACATCAACGCCGAGCAGGTCTCCTCGATGAACCATATGGGCTGTCATCAACGTAAGTGCAATTTGGGCAATCAAGGCCCTGTCTCTGTTTATTAGGAATCTCTCATGCGCCAGAAACCAGGTACACCGTCCGAACAACCCAGCCTGATCGGCCGCCGCAAGTTCATCAACACCGCAGCACTCGCCGGCCTCACGGTTGGCGTTGCCGCTTGCAGCGACAAGCCTGCGGGCCCTGCAGCCGCACCAACCGCATCCAGCGCCGCGCGCGTCGCGAATGCTGGCTCCGAGGTTGGAAAGTATGAAGTGGCACCCGGCCAACTCGACGATTACTACTCGTTCTCCTCGGGCGGTCACTCCGGCGACGTGCGTATTTATGGCCTTCCCTCCGGCCGCCTGTTCAAGAGCATTCCGGTCTTCAACATGGATTGCCTTGTTGGCTGGGGTATCACCAACGAATCGAAAAAAATTATCGGCACCAAGCCCGATGGCAGCCCCAAGTACCGCACGGGGGACACGCACCACGTGCACCCTTCGTACAAGGACGGCACGTACGACGGCAAGTACATTTTTGTGAATGACAAGATTCACGGTCGGATCGCGCGCATCCGCATGGACACGATGGAAACCGACAAGATCACCGAACTGCCCCTTGTGCAAGGCTTCCACGGTATTTTCCCGGACAAACGTGACCCGGTGGACGCAGCCATCAACCACACGACGCGTGTGTTCTGTGGCGGCGAATTCAGCATTCCTCTGGTCAATGATGGCAAGAACATGGAAGCCACGAGGGACTACCGCTCGGTTTTCAGCTGTGTGGACGCGGAATCCATGGAAGTGCGCTGGCAGGTGGTGATTAACGGCAATTGCGATCTGGTGGCCTCGTCGTACGACGGCAAACTCGCCTGCTCCAACCAGTACAACACCGAAAACGGTGCGCGTTACGAAGACATGATGTCGGCAGAGATGGACTCATGCATATTCTTCAACGTGGCCCGCATCGAAGCGGCCGTGAAAGCCGGAAAATTCAAGACCTACGGCAGCTCCAAGGTGCCGGTGGTCGATGGCACCAAGGCTGGCAATGCGGACCCCAAGACCGCGCTGACCTGCTATGTGCCGGTTTCCAAGAACCCGCACGGTGTCAACGCCAGCCCGGACGGCAAGTACTACGCCTGCTCGGGCAAGCTGTCGCCCACGGCTACCCTGATCGAACACGCGCTGGTGCTCAAGTGGTTTAACGGTGAACTCAAGGATGCCCGCGAAGCCGTGGTGGCCGAGCCTGAAATCGGCCTGGGCCCATTGCATACCGGCTTCGACGGCCGTGGCAACGCCTACACCACGCTGTTCCTGGACAGCCAGATCGTCAAGTGGAATGTGGAGGCAGCCATCAAGTCCTACAAGGGTGACAAGACCGCCAAACCAGTCGTGGACCGCATCGATGTGATGTACCAGCCCGGCCACGGCTTCACCTCCATGGGTGAAACCAAGGACGCCGACGGCAAGTACTTCCTGTCGGACAACAAGTTCTCCAAGGACCGTTTCCTGCCTGTGGGCCCACTGCACCCCGAGACGGCGCAGCTGATTGACATCAGCGGCGACAAGATGAAGCTGGTGGCCGACCACTCGGTGTATTCCGAGCCGCACGACTCCATCATCATCCCGCGCAACCTAATCCGCACGCGCCAGGTGTACGACATCAACGAGTTCCCCAACGCCGTCAAGGATGCGAAGGAATGCCGAGTGGAGCGCAAGGGCAAAAAAGTCACGGTGTACCTGACGTCCCAGGCGCCTACCTTCGGCCTGCGTGAGTGGACCGTCAAGCGTGGCGATGAGGTGACCATCATCTTGACCAACCTCGACAAGGTGGAAGATTTGACGCACGGTTTAGCGATTCCCAAGTACGACATCAACTTTATCGTGAACCCGCAGGAGACCAAGTCGGTCACGTTCATTGCGGACAAGCCTGGCGTGTACTGGTGCTACTGCACCAACTTCTGCCACGCGTTGCACCTTGAAATGCGCTCGCGCATGCTCGTTGAGGCCTGATCGGACCTGCATGGAGCAATGCGGTCACCAGGCCGCGTTGCCCTTTGTCTCGTGTGGTTATCCCATGTTGCTATCGAAATTTCGGCTCCTGTCGATTCTCTGGTTCGCGCTCACCCTTGCGCTGACGATACTTTCTCCCGGAGCGATTGCGGCGTCAGGCACCTACGAAGCCGAACTCCCGGCCGACCTCGCTACGGCCAAGGACATGTGCGCCCTGCTGCCCTGCAAGGACGTATTTCCGGGTGCCACCCATTTTTCTGAGCGTAAGGGCCAGCCACCTTATGTCGAGGCCTATGACAAGGCCGGCGAAGGCCGCCAACTGCTTGGCTATGTGATGCTCTCGACCGACATCACCGACACGCCCGCTTACTCAGGCAAACCTGTGGTCACGCTGATCGGTATGGACAAGACCGGCCACTTCGTTGGCGTCAAGGTGCTCAAGCACTCCGAGCCCATCCTGCTACTCGGCATTCCCGAGTCGGCGCTGCTCAAGTTCATCGCCCAGTACCTCGGCAAGTCGATTGCCGACAAGATCGAAATCGGTCAGTCACGCCCAGGCGAGGGGGTTGTCGGACTAGATGCCATCTCGGGCGCCACGGTCACGGTCATTGCACAGAACCAGGTCATGATGGCCTCTGGCTCGGTAGTGGCGCGGCAGGTAGGCATCCTTGCGCCGACGGCACGCGAGCCGGCACGTTACAAGGCAACGGGTGCACCCCTAGCCTGGAATGAACTGGTGGCGCGCGGCGCTGTGCAGCATCTGCGTGTCATGCCCGAACAACTCAGCCAGGATCGCAGCCCAGATCCTTTTATCGAACTGTGGTTCGGTGGTCTGAACCACCCCGACATTGGCAAGAGCATTCTGGGTGCGACCGGCTGGGAAAACCTCAAGCTCCAACTCAAGGAGGGTGAGCACGCCATTTTTATTATCCGCACCTCCGGCCGAGAATCGTTCAAAGGCTCTGGGTTCGTGCGCGGCGGTCTGTACGACCGCGTTCAGGTCCGGCAGGGTGCCGATTCCTTCACCTTTCGTGATCTCGATTATTTGAACCTCTACGGCGTACAAGCCGAAGGAGCGCCCCGTTTCAACGAATCGGCTATTTTCATCATCCGATCCAAGTCGTTCTCTGACGCTTACCCCTGGAAGCTAAGCTTGCTGGGTAACCGCGTTGACCGTGCCACTGGCGCCAGGAGTTTTACCAGTTTCGATACAAACTATTGGTTGCCAGACGCCATGCTCGAGGGTGGCCGCCCCGAGGTGGTGGAGGCCGACGCACCCTGGGTGCGTATCTGGAAGTCGCGTGCGGTTGAAATCGCGCTGTTTGCCTTGCTGCTGGTGTCGGTCGCCGTGGTTTATGCGTACCGTGAACGGCTCACACGCCTGTCCACGCACAAGAACAAATGGCCGGTCAACGCCTTCAAGTACACCGCTTGGGCGCTCTCTATCGTGTTCGTTGGTTTCGGTCTCATGGCGCAGCCTTCCATCACCCAGGTGCTGACTTGGTTCCATGCGCTGCTGTTTCAGTGGACCTGGTCGCTGTTCTTGTCCGATCCGTTCATCTTCCTGTTCTGGATATTTATCATCGTCACGGTGTTTCTGTTCGGACGTGGGCTGTTCTGCGGCTGGATGTGCCCGTTCGGCTCGCTATCCGAAGCCATTTACAAGGTGGCGCGCGTGGTTGGCTTCAAGCGCTTTCAGACCCAGGTGCCGCAAAAGTGGCATGACCGGCTCAAGTGGCTCAAATACGCGGTGTTCTTCGGCCTGATCACGGTGTCCATGTTCTCGATGGGTTTGGCAGAAAAGCTCTCCGAGGTCGAGCCATTCAAGACCACTTTCCTGGTGGGCATCCAGAACCGAGCCTGGCCTTACGGGCTGTTTGTGGCGTTTCTGCTGGGTCTGTCCATCTTCATCGAACGACCCTACTGCAAATACATTTGCCCTCTGGGCGCAGGGCTGGCCATGCCCAGCACCTTCCGCTGGTTTGGCCTCAAGCGCAAGCAGGACTGCAACAGCTGCAAAGCCTGCGCTGTGGGCTGCGGCGCCCAGGCCATCGACGCCGATGGCCGCATCGACCACCGCGAGTGCCTGCACTGCCTCGACTGCATGATTCTGTACACCGACACCAAGGGCTGCCCGCCCCTGGCCAAGGAACGCAAGCGCCGCGAAAAAGACGGGCTGGAGATCACCCCCATTGGCGCCAACGGCTATTTCATACCGATCCACCCGGCCAGCAGCTTCACCGAGCAGATCAGCGCCAAGGCCGCCATGGGCCCGGACCCACGCATGCCCACGGACCCCGCCTTCCCGCCGCACAAGGTGGGCGTGCGCGGCCTGCAGTGGCTGTGGCTGGAATTGCGTGATCACCTGTGGCCCTGGAGCAGCGAAGGTTGGCACTCGCAGCGTGCGCTCCAGGTGGCCGGTTTCTCGCTGGCCGTGGCAGCCAGCGTGGCCTGGGTGATGACGGCGATGGGTACCCTGTCCTCGGGTGCCATCATTGGCTGGTGGTTTGGCTGGAGTGTGTACGAGGTGCTGATTCGCCTGTCGGGCCGGCGCTATGTGAAGGACGGCCCATGGTGGCGTGACCACTACCGCGTGGCCGGCGTGATGGACATGATGAGCTATGTGGGCTTCAAAAACCTGTTGATCGGTGCGGCCCTGTTCCTTGCGCTCAAGTCGCTGGGTTGGCTGATTTTATGAGGGGTGCTCTACGCCGCTTGGCGGGCGTCGGCTTGCTGGGTCTGGTTGCGGTACACGCCGCCAGCGCTGCAACCGTAACAGTGCAGCCGGGGCAGGATTTGCAGGCGATCATCCGGGCTGCGGCGCCCGGCGATGTGATCGAGGTGCAGCGAGGCTTTTACCGCGCCAACCTGCTGATCGATAAGCCTCTCACGTTGCGTGGCATCGGCCGCCCCACGTTGAGTGGCGGTCAGCAGGGCGACACCCTGCGCGTGACGGCACCCGACGTGACAATCGAAGGCCTGATCGTGCGCGACTCGGGCGATAGCCTCAAAGACCAGAATGCCGGCATCTATGTCTACCCCGGTGCGCACCGCGCCGTGGTACGGCATTGCGACCTGAGCTACAACCTGTTTGGTCTGTGGATAGAAAAGGCCAACGATGTGGTGGTCGAGTCCAACGTCATCACCGGCAAGCGCGAGTACAACTCCTCGCAGCGCGGCAATGGCGTGCAGCTGTACAACACCCAGCGCGCTCGCATCCTGAACAACAACATCAGTTTCGTGCGCGATGCGCTGTATGTGGACGTGTCGCACCATGCCGTGTTCCGCGGCAACAAGCTGCACCACAGCCGCTACGGCACCCACTACATGAACTCCTACTACAACCTGTGGGAAGACAATGACAGCTACTACAACCGCGGTGGCCTGGCGCTCATGGAAGTGCGCGACCAGGGGGTGCGCAACAACCGGGCTTGGGGCAACTCGGACCACGGCATCATGCTGCGCACGATCCAGGATTCGCTGGTGGAGAACAACGTCGTCGCCGGCAACAACCGCGGCTTCTTCATCTACGATGTGGAATACGTGACGATCAGGAACAACCTTGTGGTGGATAACCATGTGGGCGTTCACCTCGCGGCGGGCTCCACGCGCAATGTGGTGGAAGGCAATGATTTCATCGCCAACCGGGAGCAGGTGCGTTATGTGGGTGCGCGCGATGAGGTGTGGGGCGCCAAAAGTGGTAACCACTGGGACAACTACCTGGGGTGGGATCGCGATGGCAACGGCATCGGTGATGTGCGCTATGAGGCCAACGATATGGTGGACCGTCTCACCTGGCGCTACCCGAGCATCAAGCTGCTGCTGGCCAGCCCGGCGGTGCAGGCTTTGCGTCTGGTGGCTCAACAATTCCCGGTGCTGCGCGTCCCCAGCGTGGTGGACCCGAAACCTCGCATGCAACCGAACAACAAACAATGGAGTGAGTGGCGTGACAAGCACTATCCCGGTCAGTAACCTCCCCCGCATTGGCGGTCCCGCGATTCAAGCGCGTGGCGTCGCCAAGCACTACGGCGCCCTGCACGCGGTGGACGGCGTGGACCTGACGGTGCAGCATGGCGAGATCTTTGGCCTGATCGGTCACAACGGCGCTGGCAAGAGCACGCTCTTTAAAATGATGTTGGGGCTTATCGAGCCCAGCGCGGGCGAGATCCTGGTTGATGGCGCTTCGGTACGGGGGCGCGACTTCCGAAAGGCTCGCCGTCACATCGGCTACCTGCCAGAGAACGTGGTCTTGTATGACAACCTGAGCGGCCTGGAGACCCTGCGTTTCTTTGCCCGGCTCAAGGGCGCGCCCAGTTCGCAATGCGAGCCGACGCTGGCGCGCGTCGGCTTGTCGCATGCGGCAAAACGGCCGCTGCGGGAGTATTCCAAGGGCATGCGCCAGCGTCTGGGCTTCGCGCAGGCACTATTGGGCGCGCCACGGGTGCTGTTCCTGGATGAGCCCTCTAATGGGCTGGATCCGCAGGCCATACGCGACTTCTACGCCACGCTGCGCGGCTTGCGCGATACGGGCGTGACCATCATCATCACCTCGCACATCCTGGCCGAGTTGCAGGAGCGGGTGGACCGCCTCGCCATCATGGCCGCCGGCAAGATACAGGCACTGGGCAGCGTACAGGACTTGCGCGACCAGATGCATATGCCACTGGGCTTGGAGCTGCGTCTGGCGCCGGGCGATGTGGCGCTGGCGCAGCAGGCGCTGAGCCAGCTCATTGGCGTGAGCAGCGTGGTCACCGATGAAGGGTTGCGGGTCAGCTGCCCACGTGCGTCCAAGATGGCCGTGCTGGGGGCGCTCGCCGGTCTGGGTGCCAGGGTGCTGGACTTGAACATCCGTGAGCCCTCGCTGGAAGACGTGTTTTTCGGATTTTCGGATTGAGGTAAAAAAATGGAATGGACCCAAATCCTGACCCTGGCCGCTAAAGAGTTTCGCGACCGCCTGCGCAACCGCTGGGTGCTGGCGGTGGCCTTGGTGTTCACGGTGTTTTCTTTGGTGATTGCCTACTTTGGCGGCGCCGCCCAAGGCCAGGTGGGCCTGCGCTCCATCGAGTTCACCATCGCCAGCCTGGTCAGTCTGGTGATCTATCTGATCCCGCTGATCGCTCTGCTGCTGGGCTTTGACGCCGTGGTGGGCGAACGCGAGCGTGGCTCGCTGGACCTGCTGCTGGCCCTGCCCGTCACGCGCCTCGAAGTGCTGCTCGGCAAATACCTGGGTCTGGCAGCGGCCCTGACGCTATCCACATTGGCAGGCTTTGGTCTGGTGGCGCTGCTGCTCTTCAAGCAGTATGGCTGGGCGGGGCTGTACCACTACACGGGCTTCATGGTCAGTTCGGTGCTGCTGGGCCTGGCGTTTCTGAGTCTGGCGGTATTGATGTCGGTAATCGCGCGGGAGCGCACGCGCGCTTCTGGCCTGGCGATTGCGATGTGGTTCTTTTTTGTGCTGGTGTTTGACCTGCTGCTGCTGGGCGGATTGGTGGCCACAGGCGGCGCCTACGGTGGTGACGCTTTCGCCTATCTGTTGCTGTTGAATCCGGCGGATGTATTTCGCATCCTCAATGTGTTTTCGCTCGAAGATGTTCGCACCCTGTATGGCCTGGCCAGCATCGTGCCACCCGCACTGGCCAAGCCCTGGCTGATGGGCTCGGTCATGGTGGCGTGGATTGTTGTGCCGCTGGTCCTCGCAAACTGGAGATTCAAACCATGAATTACACCTGTTCCTGCCGCCGTACTGGCGTCGGTGATCCCTGCAGCGTACGCCGCCAACTGCTCGGTCTGGTCACGCTGACCGCCCTGAGTGCACTTGCCGGGTGCGGCGAGCAGTCGGGCGACGCGGGGACGCTGGGGCCGGTGGAGATCGACGCTGCCACTTCGTGCGAGCTGGATGGCATGCTGCTGGCCGACTACCCCGGTCCCAAGGCGCAGATCCGCTACGCCGGCCAGGAAGTGCCGGTCTTCTTCTGCGATACGGTGGAGTTGTTCAACACACTGCTGCGGCCCGAGCAGGTACGTAAAGTGGCGGCGGTGTATGTGCAGGACATGGGCAAAGCCAACTGGGAGCAGCCGCGCGGCCACTGGATCGACGCCAGAAGCGGCTTCTATGTGCTGGGCAGCAAGCGCCATGGCTCGATGGGACCGACCATCGGCAGCTTCGCCCAGGAAGCTGACGCCAGGAAATTCATCGAACAATGGGGTGGCAGGCTGCTGCGCTATGACGAGGTCAAACCCGGGATGGTGGACCTGAGCGGCGGCGCACTTCACGACGTGCGGATGTAGCCGTCGGGCGCCGGACCGCAACGACGCGTTATTTGCGTACAGGCGGCAAATCCGTGCAGCTGCCATGCGCCACTTCGGCCGCCATGCCCATGCTTTCGCCCAACGTCGGATGCGGATGGATGGTCTTGCCGATGTCGACCGCGTCGGCGCCCATCTCGATGGCCAGCGCGATCTCGCC